>JBAWAP010000257.1:0-7274 GCA_049589355.1 Anaerolineae bacterium | reverse complement strand
GTGGGTGTAGTGATATTCGTCGGCCACCGTCCCGTCGGGGCGCAGCAGGCGCACCCAATCCTCATCGTTGTTCAAGGAGACGCCGGTGTCTCTTTTGAAGAAGACGAGGAACCCGCCCGGCGGGATGATCTTGCCGGCGGGGATGGTGTAGGGCCCGCTGCCCCCCTCGGCCACGTCGTCCAGTTGCCACCCACCCAGGCCCACCACGGCCTGGCCGGCATTGTAAAGCTCAATCCACTCGTCGTTGTAATCGGCCGTGCCATCGTTATCCCAGTCTACGTTGTGAGGCGCGGGCATGAACTCGTTGAGCAGGACCACGTCCGCTGGTGCTACCCCTTCCACCCATAAGGGGCTGGTGTAGGCGGTGTCGCCATCGGCCTGGGTGGCCTTCACGAAGTAGAAGTGGCCCTGCACACCGGGCACGGTGAGCGTCCAGGTATGCATGGTGGCTTCGGAGAAGCTGGCACTGGCCACCACGAGCCCTCTGTCGAAGAGCACCAGACTCACACTCTCCCCGTCGGGGTCAACCACGTCTACGGAAAAGGTGATGGCCGGCGTTTTGGGGATGATGGAGCCCATCCAGGCCCCGCCCTGAGGCTCAGCCCGAAGGGTCTCTCCGGCGCGTAGGGCTAAAGCCAGGTTGCGGTCCTCGGTAGCGAAAGTGCGT
This sequence comes from Anaerolineae bacterium, assembly GCA_049589355.1. GTDB lineage: Bacteria > Chloroflexota > Anaerolineae > VGOG01 > VGOG01 > JBAWAP01. The sequence goes on along the minus strand of JBAWAP010000257.1, from coordinate 6,607 downwards.
CGCGCCCGCAGGGCCTCCAGGATGTCGCCTTTGGTTAAAGCCGGGGCGACGACTCCCGTGCGGTGCGGGGTATCAGCGCCCCAATCGGGCGTCTCGGTGTCGCCATTGTTGGTTGCGCCCACGTGCCAACCGGCGTAGAGGCTGCGAAGGTACTCACCCTCAAAGGTGAAATACTGGTCTCGGCTGCCGTTTCCCAACTCTTGGAGGACAATCACTGCGTCGGCTACCGGGTCGTAAGCAAAGTCATTGAAATCGCTGTCCGCAAAAGGGTGATTAAACTGGGCGACAGCGCCCCGTTGGGCAGCGAGCCAGGCATAGAACTCGGAGAGGGCATCGTAGCCAGGATCATCGCGGGAGACATAGCTCTCGGTACCCAAGACGCTAATGTGCCCCTCCACCCGGCCTGTCCACTCGAAGCCGCGCAGGGCCATGAAGGTCCCATCCACCGTAGCTGCCTCGGCCTGAGTCAGGGTGTCGGCCCACCAGGCGTCATGGAGATAATGGTCATGATCGGTGAGGGCCAGGAAATGCAACCCGTTGGCCCGCCCCACGGCGTAGGCGTAGCGCGGTGGCCCGCTGCCGTCGGAGTAGGTGGAGTGGGAATGGAGGCAGCCAAAGTAGGCCCACATCCCGCCAGGCAGTGGGGCTGGCAGTGGAGGTGAGGGAGGCGGCGGGAGATTCGTCAGGGCACCGGGATTGGGTTCCGCGATGGCGAAGTCGGCGTTCATGTCGTTGGTATCGCCGGCGCCCACCCGCTGCAGTGACCTGGGGGCTGGAGCGGAGATGTTGCCAGTTACGCCCACGGCGGCATAGTCGCCCGACTTGTAGGCGATGGCGTCCACGATCTCATCGGCGGGGCCCAGAAGCAGCATCTCGTCTCCTGAGTTGGAGAGGGCCCAACTGCCCGTAGCCCAGGAAGTGTACTCACCCATATTTGGCACCGTCGGAGTATCAGCATAGCTTGCACCTGAGACCAACACTTCGAAGTCAGAATAGAACCCGAAGCGGGCCTGGAACTGGGCCGCGTTCTTCGCTATGATGAAGAGACCCTGAGGCCCGATGGTTGTCCCCAGCGGGAACTGATACATCCCCTCGCCCTTGCCCCTAGTCTCTTCATCGCCGATTTTATAGGCGGACAGGTCCACCTCGCCCTCGGTTGGGTTGAATAGTTCCACAAACTCGTCGCCCTCGGTCTCGGGAATCGTGCCGTCGTAGCAGACCTCACTGATTAAGAGGAAGGCCGCTGGAGGGGGTGTGGGGGTGATGGTCGTGGTGGGGGTGACAGTCACGGTAGGTATGGGTGTCGCCGTGTCCGTTGGTGTGGGTGTAGGCGTGTAAGTGACCGTAAGCGTTGGCGTATCGGTTGGTGCTGGTGTTGGTGTGCTGGTAAGCGTGGCTGTGGGTGTCCATGTGGCCGTGACCGTAGGGGTGAATGTGGATGTGGGCGTCAATGTCGGGGTAAGGGTCGCCGTGGGCGTTGCCGTCGGGGTTAGTGTGGCTGTCGCCGTCGAGGTGAGAGTTGCCGTCGCGGTAGGCGTCAGCGTGCTGGTAGGTGTGATCGTGCTGGCCGGCGTGTCGGTTGGGGTCAGCGTCAAGGTTGGGGTCGGCGTCTGCAAAAGCCAGGAATCTTCGGCGCTGGCGCGCATCACCGCAGCAATCAACAACCCGCCGCTCACGAGCATGATTACAGCTAACCCGACTATGAGTCTCTTCATCCCCTCACCCTTTGACGCGTGCATTGAGGGCCCTCACCCCGCCCTCCGCTACGCTCCGAGCACCCCCTCTCCCAAGATTTGGGAGAAGGGGTTGGGGGGGAGGGCTTTCCAGCCCCAGGCAACGCCTCGCTCAATCATCGCCAAACCGGCGCACTAATGGTTCTTCACGACGAAGGACAGGTAGATTCTGTAAGTGGGCATGGTTACCGACCCTGGATTGGGGGACTCCTGGTCAATCCAGTCCTCGGCAGTGTCGGTGTCCACGTTGGCCGGGGAGCGCTCCAAAGAATGGCCGGCGGCGACACCGAGGCAAGCAGGATCGAAGGCCGTCGTGTCTGTCCCATAGGACATCTGGTCAATGACCGTCCCTTCGTCGTCCTTGAGGATCAGCCGGTCGCCTGCATTGCCCAGCCCGTTGCCTAGCTTGCCATCGGCGATAAAGACGATAGCGCCAGTAAAATCAGGATAGCTCGTGTAGAAGTCTTCGGAAGCGGCAATGACGATACAACCGCCAACAGGTATTGTCACCGTGGGAGAGATGACATCGGTGGACATATTGTCGCTTATTGTCCAGTCAGTCAGCTCTATCGGTGACGAAGCATTGTTGAAGATCTCGATCCACTCCTCATTCGGCTCTGTGCCAAGGGGGTCGTACAACACCTCGCTGATGAGGAGGGTGGGCGAGGAAGCTGCAATGAGGGGAGAAAATCGCAGCAAGAGGAGCGGGACTAAGATGCGCAGACCAAGCAGAACCGTGTTTCTTAATAAATCTCTAACATAGATCATTGAGCTCCCTCCTTTTCGTTATTATGATTCGTTATAGTCTCATAAACTCAGATACCGATGGATGCTGGCCGCAACCTCACGCCCTTCCTTGATGGCGATCACCGCCAACTGCGACTCGCCTGTATTGTCCCCAGCCGCGAATACGCCACGACGGGTTGTCTGTCCTGTATCTTCATCGGCGATAATCCAGCCCCCCGGTTCTGTCTCCAGCCCCGGCGTGGCCTTCACTATCAGGGGATCAGGGCCACGCTCGGGCGCTAACACCACCAGATCCACGTCCACCATATACCCGGAGCCTTCGGCCGGTATCAGATGAATCCGGCCACCTCGGCGAGTGAGACGCACATGCTGACATTGCACTTGCACGACGTGTCCCCTTTCATCGCCGATCAGGGCTACCGGCTCAGTCAGGGCAACAAAGCCCACGTGCTCTTCCTGCGCAGCTAACCTGTCCTCGAGGCGGCATAGGATATCCATTTCCCAACCTCGGTAGAAGCAGGTCACCTTCCGTGCGCCCATCCGGACCGCCGCCCGTGCGCAGTCCACCGCCGCGTGCCCAGCGCCGAAGATCGCTACCCGTTCACCCATCTGAATAGGCGACTGCTCCTCGGGTAGAATGTACGCTTTGTCCAGGTTGGCTCGCACCAGAAACTCGGTCGCCAGGTAAACCCCTTCCAGGTCCACACCAGGCAGATTCACTACAGCCTCAAACCCGGCCCCCGTTCCCAGAAACACAGCGTGATATCCTCGCTGAAGCAGGTCTTGCACCGTGACCTCCCGTCCCACATGGGTATCGAAGGCGAACTGGACTCCCAGGCGCTCCAATTGGGCAACCTTCGCCTCAACGATACCCACGGGGAGCCGAAAGCGAGGGATAGTGTAAACCAGCATGCCCCCCGGCCGACGGCGCATCTCAAAGACCGTGATCGCGTGCCCCAGCTTGGTCAACTCCTCCGCCACTGTCAGGCCAGCCGGCCCCGACCCCACCACCGCCACGCGCCAGCCCGTCGGCTGAGGGACTTCAAAGATTGGAAAGCCCTCCGCTTCACGTTGATAGTCGGCTGCGAAAGCTTCCAACCGGCCCAACCGTATGCCGGGGTCGAACTTGCCCACGGGGCAGGGGCGCTCGCACAGGAGCTCGTCGGGACACAGCCGCCCGCACAGTTCCGGGAAGTTACTGGTCTGGCGGTAGATAGCAGCGGCCTTCAGGAAGTTGCCCTCCGAAATCTCCAGCATCGCGGCTGGGATGTCGTTGTGCAGTGGACAGGCCAGCATACAGGGCTGAGGCGCGGGACACTGGATACAGCGAGATGCCTCCAGACGGGCCTTCTCCGGGGAGAAGCCGAGGCAAGCCTCGTCGAAATCCTTGATCCGCTCCTCCACTGGTCGGTAGTCGAGTCGCGGAGCGAGTATTCGCGTGTTGCTTTCCATTCTGCTTCATACCCTCCTTAACAGTGTCAGCATACTTAGCCGAAGAATGTGATATTTGTTATCACACACCACCTTGAGCCTAGGACGAATCCTCCGGGCAGACTCAGGTGTTCTCAAAGCGGCAATCTTCGGCCAACACCAGTATATTACAAAAAGCCCCCTACGTCAACTGCACAGGTGGCCTTTTGTTACTGCCAAACGTAGCTCACACTTCACTACTACCCCCTCAACTCCCCGATCTGCTTATCCGCCTCTTTCCTCCAAAGCAGAGCGAATCGTATATCCCCACGATCTGCCTCCCCGCCTGCTCCCAGGAATACCTCTCTATAGCCCGCTGCCGCAAACCCATCCCCAGGTCAGCAGCTCTCTCTTGGTCCGCCAAAATGGAGCCCAGCGCCTCGGCCAAAGCTGCGGGGTTGCCTTGCTCGGCATAGACTCCCCAGTCGTCCAGGTACTCGCGGCTGACGGGAGTGTCAAAAGCCACCGTGGGCAGGGCCAAGGCCATGTAGTTCAAGAGCTTGCCACTGCCCTCAGTGGCCGAGATCTTGGTGGATACGGCCACGTCGCCCAGGGCCAGGTAGCGCGGCGCCAACTGATAGGGGATCTTACCGGTGAAGGTGACGTGATCACCGAGGCCCAAACTGTGAGCATAGGCCCGATACCCCTCCTCGCCCGGAAAGCCCATGATCAGGAAATGGACATCGGGGCGAGCCTTGACCAACTGAGCCGCCGCCTGCACCAGGAAGGGAGTGCCCTGGTACTCAGCCAAGAGGCCCAGGTAGACCACGACTTTACGCTCCAGGGGGATGCCCAGGTGAGCCTTCAAGCTGAGGCGCTCCTCCTCAGTGAAGGCATCGAGCCGGAAGGTATCGGTGTTAACGCAATCGGGCACGATGTGGATGCTATCCGAATCGCAGTGAAACTCACTTCTAAGCAGATCAGCCGCGTGATGGGAGCTGGTGATGATGGCTTGAGGGAGGTGGTCAATTACCTGCTCGAGCCAGTTCACGGGGCCATAAAGGGCTCCATCGGGGTTCAGAAAGTGGTGATCAGTCATCTCGCCAGTCATGCTGCCCTGAAAGTCGAAGACCAAAGGCACACCTCGCAGCTTGCCCAGCACGTAGCCGATCAGAGCCCCCTCGTGCAGGTGGGCGTGGATGATGTCGGGCTTCCTGCGCAGAGCCACTTCCAGCGATTTGATCGAGAGGAGAACGTCGAAGGCCAGTTTATGCCTCGAGCACCCCACCTCGTAATCGTGGCGCCAGGGGATGGGTCTGGTGCGCTCAATGGCCACGCCATCTAAATCGTTGCCCTTATAGTAGGTAACGATGGTGACCTGGTTGCCCAGCTTCTCCAGTATCCACGCCTCTTCGGCGATCCGAACGTGGCAGCCGTAGTCGAGGAAGAAGCTGGTCGGAGCGATCATGAGAACGTTGTAAGTTCGTCTCGTCATTGCTGCGTTTCCGCTATCACCCACACCTTTCGCAACATAACCCGGTCATCAACCACGTTCCCCCCCTTCTCATCCAAGACCGGCAGTCGCTCTCCCGTCGCCGCGTTGTATAGGCCTATCTCGATGACGTATTCGCCCGGCAGGGCATCGGGCTTTATGGGGATATTATAGCTGTCGGTCACCACTTCGCCTTTAACCCACCGCGTGGTCGGATACCCACCTTCCTTTGGCAGGTTGTCCTGCTGCCCCCAGATGCGATTATCCTCGTCAATTAAATGAGTAAATACCGTGTAGCTAATGTCCATCTGCTCAAGGGCCCGCCAGTAAAGGGTCAGAGGCACGACGTCGCCGGAACTAAATCTGGTTTTCTCCAAATCATAACCCAAAAACTCCACCTGGCCTCCAAAATTGGCTTGGTGAGGATGCTGGATGGTCGGAACGTCGAACTCACGCTGGACCTCAATCACATGAATCTTCCCCAGGTCCAGGGCATCGCCATTGGAGTAGAGGAATCTGAACAAACCAGCCAGAAGACCACCTGATTGAACGATTTCAGGCTCACGTAACACTATCCCCAGGTAGTAATCACCTTCAGGGGCGTCAGGGGGGATGCGTAGGGAGTGCTGCCCTTTCACTATCTCCCCCTCATCCCAAAAAGTGGTAGGGTATCCATCGCCGGCAGGCCGAATCACCTTTTCGGCCCAAAGCCACCTGTTCTCATCCACCAAACGCAAGTAGAAGGAGTAATCCTCGGCCAGCTTCCGCGTGGCTCGCCAGTATGGTCGCACCCACACCCGATCTCCCGGTCGGTAGCTCCCTTCGGCCAAGTCGTAGCCCAGGAGCTGAAGGTCCCCAAAATCCATACCTAGACGATGTTCCAAGGGCAATGAGGCCAGCGAAGGTAGAGAGCCAGGCTTTTTCACCTCCATGATCCCAATATCTAATGCCGTCCCCCAGGGGTTGGAATTCTCCCCGATGATAGCCAGCTCCTGACTGCCGTCGTGAACCACCATCTCCAAACTGTACCAACCCGGTGGTGTGCCAACATCAACTAAAAGCTCATAATCGTCCTTGACGATCTGGCCCGGCTGCCACTGCGAAGTGGGATAGTGGCCGTTGAGGGGGGCGCGGTCGGCCCGCCCCCAGAGGCGATTCTCCCCATCCAAAAGACGCAGGGAAACCCCGTAATCTTCTCCCAGCCCCCCCTTCATCCCCCCCAAAG
>JBAWAP010000256.1:0-45775 GCA_049589355.1 Anaerolineae bacterium | reverse complement strand
AGTTGGTTAAGCCGATCACGGTGCATTCTCCTTTCAAAGGTTGGTAGTGCCTTAAAGAATGCATCATGACGGCCATTTTGGCAAATCACCTGGGCCTCACATCAGGCCGAAAACTAGCAGATAAAGTAATGGTATCAGGAGCGTCTGGGAGACTGCGTTCAGGTTGCGGATAGTATGTGTGGGCATTTGGCCCTCCTCTCAAAATAGTGCGGGCTTCATTACCCTTCAGCCACGCCGCTCAGGTCCTGGTTAGTAGTCTCGGACATGTCGCCCTCCTTTTTGCCTGCAAATAAAAGGTCTTTTCACCCTGCGGCCTTTCCAAGCTGGAAGTGGTAGATGCGCAGCGCCCTGGCCAGGAGCGGAATGTGCCGCATCCATCGAATGTGATCCAGCCGCGGCTCAGGCCGGTCCAAGAATCCCCATTCATCGAGCAGGCGGATGCCGTCAGCCCAGCCTTCGATCTCCTGGCCGCGCCTGAGCCCCCAGTGGGCACGAGCGCCGAGCTTTGAGATGGCAAGGCGGAGATTGCCCACCCAGAGTTCGAACGGCGATATGGCGTCAAAGACCAGTTCCGCGCCTGGGAAATGGTCACGCAGCCTCAGCACAAGCCACTTGACCTGCGCTTCTTCGAGGTACGGGAAAACACCTTCAGCCATGAATAGGAAGATACGCTGGCGAAGCGCGCTCACAGCCTCCAGCCAGGCGTCCTCGAGCGCCGAGCAGGCCAGGAAATGATAGCGCTCGCGTTCATCGCCGATGAGCTTGCGGCGCAGCTCGATGACGTGCGGCAAATCCAGGTCATACCACTCCACCTGGCCATTGTCCACGCGCTCGAAGCGCGCATCGAGGCCGCACCCGATGTGAACCACCGCTTCTGGACGGCGTCTCAGGAAATCTTGTGCGTAACGGTCGAATTCCCGGTTGCGCAGGAGCGGCACTACCTTGTTCACCTCCCTCATCGGGATCTGCCTGATCCGGTCAAAGTCGTGGCCCATGCGCGTGACCAGCTCCACCGCCTTCTCATCCTTGATCAGCGCGTCCGGGCGCTGCGTTTCCATCGCCCGCAGGTAAAGCGTGACGAGCAACGTTTCAGACACGCCGCTCAAAGTTTGGGATTTTGTCTCAGACATGGTCAACCTCCTTAGAGTTGGTAGTGAAAAACGCCTATGGTCTTGGCGAAAAATGGAATATGGCGCACCGATAGGGCACGGCCCAGACGCGGCTCAGGGTACTGGAAGGGGAACCGTTCATCGAGCAGGCGGATGCCATCGCTCCATCGTTCGAGGTCTTTGCCGTGTTTCAGAGCCCAATGACTGCGGGCACCGATCTTGGTCAGGGTAACCCTGAGGTTGTTCGCCCAACTGAAGAACGGCGAAAAGGCATCGAAGACCAACTCCGCACCCGGGAAATGCTCCTTCATTGTCAGCACCAACGACTTGACCTGAGCTTCGTCAAAGTACATCAAAACACCCTCGGCTAAAAAGAGAACAGGACGTTGGTGATGGGCACCCATCTCATTTAGCCAGGCGCTATCGAGCACTGAACAAGCCAGGAAATGATGGCGCGCCCCTTCGCCGCCGATGAGCTTCCGGCGCAACTCGATGACATCCGGCAAATCCAGGTCGTACCACTCCACCTGGCCATTATCCACACGCTCGAAGCGCGTATCGAGGCCGCACCCGATGTGGACAACGACCGCCTCCGGGTGGCGAGCCAGGAAATCCTGGGCGTAGCGGTCGAACTCCCGGCTGCGCAGGATGGTAGCGACCTGGCTGTAGTCTTCGATTTTGGCCAGCTTGCCCCGCAAGAAATCCTGATCCATCTGGCTGACCAGCGCCTCGGCTCTCTCGTCTTTGATGAGGGCATCGGGACGTTGCGATTCAAAGGCTCGAATGTACAGGATAATCAGCAGCGTTTCAGCCACGCCGCTCAGGTCTTGATAAGTAGTCTCGGACATGTCGGTCTCCTAAAAACAGTTCTCAGTGATCAGTTTTCAGTGATCAGTGAACTGCGATTTGCGAGCTATGGCATTTGGCGCACTGGGCACCGAGTCACACGCTCTGGGATAGTTTTTCACCGTTTTCATCCGCTTGGAACCGTTCGGTCTGGTTCCAATACGGGATGCAGTGAGCAGCCATCGGACTGCGTTAGCCGCATTGCGAAGCGCAGCGGAGCAACGTCGGCTGCACATGCGGGTTAGGCCGCTTTATTTCGGGAAAAACCTTCCCGTCCTTTGCATGTATGCTTTATATTCCTCCCCAAACTTCTTAATCATCATTTGCTCTTCCTTGGGGACGCGGACGAATAAGCCGGCGATTGCCGCCACTGCCAAGACCACAAAGACCCAGTTGGCAGTCACTAGGGCAAGGCTTGTCCCATAGCCAATCATAGCCGTGTAGAGCGGGTGGCGTATCCGGGTGTAAGGCCCCGTGGTCACCAGATGGTGTTCCTCACGCAATTGCAGTTGGGGTGACCACTCCTTCCCAAGCGCAACCTGAGTCCATGCCCAAAACCCCAGACTAGCGAGTCCCAAGGCAAACCCCACCCAGCGTAGCCAGCCCGGAAATGGGACTGAGAGCACTCCCATCCAGGGCGGATTGATGGCGTATAGCGTCAGCCAGGCGAGCAGGAGAAAGAACATCAGAACCCGAACGGCGAACATTCCCCGTCCTTCCCGCTCAATGGCTTGACGGTCGGGCATCACCCGCTCCCCAGCGCGACGAACCCGGAGCGCAAAGTATATCCGCATAACAAACACCCCTACGAACAGAACCCAAAAGGCGACACGAAAGACCGATTCTGTAGTCATGGGATTATCCTCCTTCGCGCTTGTAGAAAAGCGGCCTAATTCTTGATTATATGGAATGGCGGGAAACGCCCGTGGCAGCCCTGCGGCGGAAACGCAGCGAAGGCAGTCGCCAGCCGCCCTCCCCACCCACGCGGATGTCGCGCCGCTGGAAGCGCCACCAGGCCAGCAGCGCGAAGGCCACCGATATGGCCAGCAGGCCAGCCAGCCAGCCCCAGTTCAACCCGGAGACGGCATAGCCACCCTGGTAGTAATGCAGTGGGGTATATTGGACAATCGGCTTGAGATCCTGGTTGATATTAGCCAGACCGATGAGAAGGTAGTTGGCGATCAGGAATCCCCCGGTGGTCATGCCAGCCATGCGCGCCGAGGGCAGCACCATGCTGAGCAGCAAGGCCAGCGTGCCAAAGAGAAGCAGTTCCGCAAACAGGGGCAGGAAGGGTTGCAAGAATTCGATCCAGGTGAGTTCCAAACCAGATCTTCTGGAGGGAATGACCCAACTCAACCAGCTCACGAGCAGGATCACCGCCATAGCAGCCACGAATCCCAGCAGTCGGCCCCAGAAAAGGGCTGTGCGACTAACGGGATGAGCCATCACCAGGTCCAGGATGCCCTTTTCCTCATCACCAACCAGCAGGCCGGCGCTGGCGCCGACGGCAAAGATGCCGATGATGACCGCCATGTAGTTGAAATAGTAGATGTCCAGGTAACCCTGGGGAGTGTTGATCTCCATGATACTACCAAAGAAGGCCAACATCTCCTTAGGATAGACCTTGAGGAATTCCTCCATGAGATTCCCCATCCCAGCTATTGAGCTGTAGAAAGACGCCATCAGCACGACATAAAGGGCCAGGCCAATTCCCCAACCAATCATCTGGCCGCGCATGCGGCGCAGGGTGTGCTTGAATTCGGCAAACATGTTAGTTTTCCTCCTTGTCACTGGACTCATAGTAAGCCAGGAAGATCTCCTCCAGCGATGGACGCTCGATCTCAAAGTCACTGACCGGGAAAGCGGCCAAGACCTTGATGAGGCCATCCACCTCGCCCTCCACTTGCAGGTGAACGGCGATACTGTTGCTCTTCGAGAGCAGGGTGACGCCTTCGACCTGGGTCAACGGCGTGGGGTCAACCGCTTCTTTGAAGCGAATCCACACGCGGCGTATGGCCATGCTGACAAGCTGACTTGGTTCGGCTTCCTCCACGATGACGCCCTGGCGAATGATCGCCACGCGCTCAGCCAGGGTCTCCACCTCGCTGATGATGTGGGAGGAGAAGAAGACCGTGGCCCCGTCGGCCTGGGCCTCTCTGAGCAGGCGGTAGACTTCCTGCTGCATCAGCGGGTCCAGGCCGAGTGTGGGCTCGTCCAGCAAAAGCAGTTCCGGACGGTGCATCAGAGCCTGCACCATACCGACCTTCTGCTTGTTGCCATGCGATAGGTTCTTGATAGGGGGCTTGAGATCGAGTTGGAGACGCTCAACGAGCTGGTGCACGAAGCCCCAATCTGCTTTGTTCCCACGCAAGGCATTGAAGTAGCGCAGCGCGCTTTCAACGGTCACATTGGGGTCCAGTTGCAGCTCGCCCGGCAAGTAGCCAGTGCGGGCACGCACTGCCACCGGGTCAGCCTGGGGGTCTATGCCCAGCACTCGTACGGTGCCGCCATCGGGTCGGATCAGGTCCAGCAAGCAACGGATGGTGGTGGTCTTGCCGGCGCCGTTTGGGCCGAGATAGCCACAGATCTCGCCGCGCTGCACTTCCAGGTCCACGCCGCGCAGCGCCCGAACTTTGCCGTAGGATTTCGCTAGTCCTTTGGTCATCAAAGCAATTTTCTCAGACATACACGCCTCCTTCAAAGAATGATAAACTCAGCTAGCTGCTGATGTGACTCTCCAGGGCACGGGCGAACAGCTCGCGATCCTCCTCCTGGATAACCTCCAATGCTCGATCCCCCAACAGAGCCAGGATTTGGGGTAGATACGGGTCTGTTCGCAGGTGATGTTCGGCGATAAAGACGAGGAGAGGACTGCTAGTCCAGGAAGCTCGCGCCTGGGTCGCCGTCAGCCATTCGCCAATCAACACTTCCTCCCCGTCAATGACCAGGATCAATCCCAGCCCCCCGGCTTGGCCGAGGGTCTCCTCGGACACACGGGCGACGACCACCTGACCACCCGGCAGATCGAGATTGTACGTGGTGTAGATCATCACCCGCACTCCCCGCTGGATGGCTCCCTCCAGCATGGGCCGCAAAGTCGGGAACGTGGCCGGCAAGAGGGCCAGGCAGACTCGGTTCTTGGCCTGGCCGATCATCTCCATTGCCTTGGCCATGATGTTGTCGTGACCTTCGATGTGCCAGACGTATTCTAAGTCCGGGGCCAAAGTGAGGGCAGCCAAATCGTCCTTGAGTGAGCCGATGAGTTCTTCGTGTTCGCGGTGGAGTTGATCAAGGAATTCAACTGCTGGAACCGGCGCGTACTTTGTGGAACCGCCAGTTCGCAGCGTCATGGCCGCACCACGGGCGGTGAGCTTGCCCACCACCTCGTAAATCATGGAGCGGGGGACGCCAGAGAGCTTGGAGAGTTGGTATCCCGTGACAGGGCTCTCCCTCAGCAGGGCTATGTAGGCCTTGGCCTCGTACTCCGAGAAGCCGATTTTCACTAGTTTGTCAATGGAATCGTTGCTCATATCCCCTCGCACTGTAGGCGTTAGTATTATAACTTAGGCGTTAGTAGTCTAACTACGTATAGTATTATACCAAAGTTAACTCGGTTTGTCAAGCACCAAAACCTTAAAATTTTCACTTCCCCCAATTGAGTTTTGGCAGGAAAACAAACGCCCCAACCCCAGGGAGTTAACCGCTGGGTTGGGGCCAGAAGAAGCCATGTTTCAAGACCTGACAGGTTTTCGAGAAACCTGTCAGGTCTTACTTACGATAACTGCACCCCAAACAGGGTGCCGATGAGGTAGGTGACCACCGTGGCGAACAGCCCGATGCCTACCATCTCCAGGCCGCTGCGCAACCAGGACAGGCCGGTGAAGAGGGTCTTGAGCACTCCGATCACAAACAGCGCGGCCATGCTGAGCCCCGCTGAGGCCAGGACAGCCTCGAGTCCCCCCAGGAAGAAGTAGGCGATCAGGGGGACAAAGGCCCCTGCGATGAAGGCGGTGCCGGAAAGGGCACCGGCTTTCCAGGGATTGGGAAAGCTCTCCGGCATCAGACCTAGCTCGTCCCGAACCAGGCTCTCCAGCATCAGTTCCCGATCCTCACTGAGCCGCTCCACCAGGCGCTCAGCTTCTTCCTTGCCGAATCCCTTGAGCTGGTACAGGATGCGCAACTCCTCTTTCTCCTCCTCAGGCTCCAGTTCCAGCTCCTCGCTCTCGCGGGCGATTTCCGCCTCGTGCACCTCCCTCTCAGACTTAGTAGAGATGTAAGCACCAGCAGCCATGGAGATGGCTCCCGCCAACAAACCAGCAATCCCAGCCAACAGGACCACACCCCGGCCGGGGTTCGCCCCCGACACCCCTGATACCAGGCTGAGGGTGGAGACCAAGCCGTCGTTGACCCCGAAGATCAGCTCTCGCATGGCCCCGCCCCCACCTTTATGCCAGGTCTCACGGCTGAGAATGACCTCAAGACTCTGGGGTTCCGGCCGACTCAAGGCCCGCAGAGCGGCGGCATGGCTGCGTTCGTCGGCTTGAGCATCGGCGGCGATGCGGGCGCTTTCCACATCAGCCAGGTCCAAGCCATAGCCAGCCACGGCCCCGCGTTCCACCACCTCCAACTGGCGGAAGACTCGCTCCTGTCCACCCAGCCGCGCCAAAAGACCCAGCCAGCGAGCCCGCCAGCCCGAGGGAGGCGAAGGCAACTCCCCACCTAGCTCCCGGATGCGAGCCTCCCAGCGGGCGGCGTGGCGGCGCTCAGTATCTCGCATCTCCAACAACAGGCTGTGGGCCTGGGGATCGGTGGCCGCTTCGGCCAACCGCTCATAGGCCAAGGCCGCCTCCATCTCATCTCGCCAATAATCCTGTAAACGTGAGAGTTCGTCCTTCACCATGCTACCTCCTCAACTGGACATTGGCAATTTTTTCGTAGTGAGGACTTCAGTCGTGTATCAGGAGTCAAAGCGACTAAAGTCGCTACCACGAACCTTTGCTCAGGGCCAGGCCAGAAGGCCCGCGCCCAGGACTATCAGCACGGCGACCAAAGCCAGGTCGGCCCGACCGAGGGGCAAGGGCTCCTGTCGTGGGCCGCCGGGCCGAAAGGCTCGTGCCTCGGCTGCCTCCACCACCTCGTCGCCCCGCCACAAGGCGTTTACTACGATAGCCACAAGAAGCATCCGCAGGGCCCGCAGCCGTTCACGCTGGAAGCCTCCCCGCAGTCGCATGGCCTCGTAGGCGTTGCGAGTTGTCTCCTCCAGCGTGGGCAACAGATTAAAGGCCACCCCCACGGCAAAGCCCAGCCCCTTCAATCCGGCCATCTCGAAAAGCCGGGCCATCTCGTCCACCGAGACGGCGTAGGCGAAGCCTCCGACCGCCAGGGCTATACTCAGCGCCCGCAGGGCCATCCACAACCCCGCCCAGAAGCCCTGGCTGGAGAGGCTCAAGCCAAACAGGGAGAGGTCCTTCTCGCCGATAAGGAAGGGACTGAACAGCACAGCCGAGGCGACGAGGACCCAGAACTCCAAGCGGCGAACGGGCCTCAGGCTGCCCTGGAAGAAAAGACCAGAAAAGACGATGACAAATCCCAGCAGAAAGATGATCCTGGCTTCCGGAACCAGCACGCCCAGGACGATGGCCCAGATCAAGAAGGCCAGATGCCCCCAGGTGCCGACAGTCCTCACTCTACATTCCTCTCGGCCTCGGTCAGCCGAGCCCGTACGGCCCGCCCTAACTCCCAGGCGAGCCACCCCGCCAGACCGCCAACCAAGATGCGTATTAGGAGGAACGCAGCGACGATGGCCAGGGCGTAACCCATCCCGATGCCCAGCGCCTGAGACCCCTCCTTGAGCATCCCCAGGTAAACGTCGTAGATGCCCCGGCCGAGGAAGACGTAAGAGGCGAAGAATTTGTGGAAGAAAGTCCACAGCACCGCCAGGCAGCCGGCCAGCATGAATCCCCCCCGACTTGGCTTCCTGAAAAGTAAGAGTCCCAACTCCGCCAACAGGCTCTCGATGATAATAGCAAGCATGGCTGGAAGCTTCACGCCGCTGATGCTTAGCGCCTTCAAGATGGCCACCACCAGGCCGATCATCAGCACCGAGCCAGTCTTGGGGATGAAGAGACGCCCTATCAGGGCCACAACCATGCCCATAGCGGTCATGATCGTGCCGACCCCCACCAGAGGGGTAGCTAGAGAGGGGAAGATAAGGTGCAGGTAAGAGCCAAGGGTCATTTCCAGCACCCCCCACAGGGCACCGAAAACGGCGATGTAAACCAAATCCCGGGTGGTAAAGCGACTTTTCATCTCACATCTCCTTGTATGCTATCGTGTATATTATGGTCGAGCCAACGCGATTATAGTGTAGAGACCATCGAAAAACCCTCTCAGTGAGCTGTACCGGACCGTTCTGGACCGCTTTGAGCTGTTTTCGGGATGTTTTTCGATACGCTATTCTACCCCATTCCCATCAAAATGTCCATCCCCTACCGATGGGGTATTGACTATTTGCATCTTATAGAATTCTGTGATACAATACCCAGACCGAGAGACGGGCAGAGAAACCTGTCTCTTTATGCTGTCAACTAGTAATGGTCATCTAATTCTTATCATTCCAGCTCTGGAGGAGAGCGTGCCCCTCAGCCAAACCAAGCACATCTACGAGCTCACTCCTCTTGGAGATCTAGCTCTCAAACTCCGCTACTTAGGCCACAACCAAATCCCAATGCAGCAGTGTTTAGCAGAAAGGGTGAGCCAAGCTGCTCATCCAGCTTCCAATCACCGCTCTACCGTAAGGTATCCTCTCCAACCCTCACGATTTTGGGAATTGACCCCTTTGTTGACCATCTCCAGTTCGTCTTAGTATTACACCAATGAAGGGAGGAACAATGATGTTAACCCAGAAACCTGTAACTACCTTCCTGGATGAGCTAGCCAGTTCGGCTCCCGCCCCTGGTGGAGGAAGTGTGGCGGCCCTATCGGGCGCTTTGGGTGCAGCCTTGATCAGCATGGTCTGCAATCTGACCGTGGGCAAGAAGAAATACGCCGACGTGCAGGAAGATATCGAGGCCATGCTGGGCCAATCGGAGGCCCTACGCAAGGAACTGGTCGAGCTACTAGAGGCCGACGTGGAAGTCTACACAGAGGTTTCCACGGCCATGAAGATGCCTCGCGCTACTGAAGAGGAGGAGGCCGCTCGTACTGCCGCTATGCAAAGGGCCCTCAAGGCTGCGACCGATGTACCGATGCGAGTGGCTGAGGCCTGTGTAAAAGTCATGGACCTCTGCCGGCCAACGGCCGAGAAGGGTAATGTCAACGCCGTCAGCGATGCAGGGGTAGCCATCCTGATGGCAGAGGCCGGCCTGCGCAGCGCTGCCCTTAACGTCCTCATCAACCTGGCGTGGATCAAGGACGAAACATTCGTGGCTGAGAACAGGGCCAAGCTGGGCGCTCTGCTTGCAGGCAAGCCAGCTATGAGAGATGAGGTCTACGACTTGGTAGTGGAGAAGCTGTGAGAGGCCCTTCCCATTGGCGGACTTTGACCACGAGGCTATCGAGCAGCACAACGTCACCGCAGGGGACATAGAGAACGCCCATCGCTACGTGGCCATCCTGCAAGGGACAGACTCCCAGACCTACGTTGACATCGCCAGCGGATGCTACTACGGCACCAGCGCTCTGCTGCACGAAGTAGTTGAGGTGCGTATCCTGCTGGAGCGGGATAGACAACTGCTGACCAGGTCTCGTCGGAAGATCAAGGCTTTCCTGCAAGACAATGAGGATGCCCATATAGAAGGACTGATAACGGAGTACACCTATCTGCAACGGGTGATCGAAGAGCAGTTAGGAGAACAGATTGGCCTGAGCGCACTGGTTCGGACCAACACGACCCGGTTCGACTACGATCGTTTGCTTGAGTCGCGGCTTTCGCTCCCGTTCCTTGAGCCAACGGTAGAAGAAGTCGGCAGAGCTCGCAGGCTGCTCTCACAACTGAAGAAGTTGTGCACGGAGAGGTTACTATGCTAACTCGGTACAGAATCATCACGAGGAAGAACGACCAGACGAATTCGTGGGAACCATTGGGCGTCGTCTATGAGAGGGAGCTCGATAGTGGTAACACCTACGCCTTCCCTGTCATCGGGCCAGGGGAAGAGAAGGTTAATTGGCGTGACTGGAAAGCTATTGACAAGAAAGCAGACAAATACGGCATCTTCGGTCCCGCACTGGAAGAGTACGACGAAGTCTTCGCCGATCACGCCGACCGTTACCGCCTCTCCGAGGAGATCTACACCGTCGAGGGCGATTCTTACAAAGAGATCAGAGCAAAGCTGTACCAGCGCTACGTCCTCGACCCGATGCGCGAACGGGAGGAGACAGAACACCCTGTCTTGACCTATAAAGTTCCGGCCGAAAGGTCCCCCGCTCTGGCGAGGACGATCCGAGAGACGAAAGGAGATGACAAATGACCGCAATGATTCTGGATGGTCAAGCTCTGGCCAAGACCATGCGCGCAGAGCTAGATGAAGAGGTCGCCGCATTCAAGGAGAAGTACGGTGTTACTCCCACCGTCGCTGTGGTGAGAGCTGGCGAGGACCCGGCCTCCGTGTGGTACGCCAACGCTATCACGAAAACGATGGCCGGTCGAGGCATGGAAGCCCAACTCCACGTGTTGCCCAAGACGGCCACCCAAGAGGAGTTGGTGGCTTTGGTCGCCAAGCTGAACGCGGACCCCATCGTCCACGGCATCATGGTGCAAGAGCCGATGCCTAAAGGGATTGACGAAGCGGCAGTCAAGGCGGCCCTGTCGCCTGACAAGGATGTGGACGGCGTGCACGACGTCAATGCTGGACGGCTGGCGCTCGCGGCTCCGGCTGGGCGACCCGCTGGCGTGGGGCCGTTTTTCGTGCCAGCCACCCCGGCTGGCGGCATGGAGCTGATGCGCCGCTACGGCGTCGAATTCAATGGCAAGCACGCCGTGGTGGTGGGCCGATCCAGCATCGTCGGCAAGCCGATGGCTCTGCTGTTGCTGCGCGAGAACGCCACTGTCACCGTCTGCCACTCCCGCACCGCGGACTTGCCGGCCGTTTGCCGCCAGGGAGACATCCTGTGCGCGGCTGTGGGTCGGCCTGAGATGATCCGAGGCGACTGGATCAAGCCAGGGGCGGTGGTCATTGACTTTGGCGTCAACGATGTAGAGGGCAAGATGGTGGGCGACGTGGCCTACGCTGAAGCTGTCGAGGTAGCCGCGATGATCACCCCGGTGCCTGGCGGCACGGGCCCCATGACCAACATCATGCTCGTGAAAAACGTGATCGAGGCGGCCAGACGGCAGATAGCGCGCTAGTGTCATTGCGAGGAACGAAGCGACGAAGCAACCTCCAGATCGCGACGTAAGGGATTGCTTCGCTCCCTACGGTCGCTCGCAATGACGGAAGTAATCAGTTTGACAATCCCTCTTCCCTGTGGTAATATAACGCGATGTTGCGAGCAGCCAGATAGGTCCAAGCAATCAAAAACATTTCATAAGGAGGCACACACATGATAGTAGACGTTAAATCGCCTGTACCCAGCGACATCGAGATCGCTCAGGCAGCTCAGTTGAGACCCATTCGTGAGGTCGCTGCCGAACTGGGCCTCACCGAGGATGACCTGGACCTGTACGGCAAGTACAAGGCCAAAGCCCACCTGGATGTGCTTGAGCGGCTCAAGGACCGGCCCAATGGTAAGTACGTTGATGTGACGGCCATTACACCTACGCCACTAGGCGAAGGGAAGACTGTCACCACCATCGGCGTCAGCCAGGGGCTGCACTACCTGGGCAAAAAGGTCTTCACTTGCATCCGCCAGCCTTCCCAGGGGCCGACCTTTGGCATTAAGGGTGGCGCGGCCGGCGGTGGGTACGCCCAGATCGTGCCGATGGAGGACTTCAACCTGCATTTGACCGGTGACATCCACGCCGTAGGCGCGGCCCACAACCTGTTGGCGGCGGCCATTGACGCTCGCATCATGCACGAGGATGCGATGAGTGATGAGCGCCTGGCCAAAGCGCTATGCCCCAAGGACGAGTTCGCCCCCTGGATGCACGTTCGACTGAAAAAGCTCGGCCTCTCGGCGAAGAAGCCCTCGGAGCTGACGCCTGAGGAACGGCGCCGTTTCTTCCGCCTGGACATTGACCCCTATGCCATTACCTGGAACCGGGTGGTGGACGTCAACGACCGGGCGTTGCGTAATGTCATTGTCGGACTGGGCACCAAAGACGATGGCCGGCCTCGCCAGTCAGGCTACGACATCACCGTCTCCAGCGAGGTGATGGCCATCCTGGCCCTGGCCACCAGTCTGAAGGACCTGCGGGAGCGGATTGGGCGCATCGTCATTGGCACCGACACGAAACGAAACCCTGTCACAGCCGAGGACCTGGGTGTGGCGGGGGCCATGACTGTGTTGATGAAAGATGCTCTCATGCCCAACCTGATGCAGACCCTGGCCGGCAGCCCTGCTTTCGTCCACGCCGGGCCTTTTGCCAACATCGCTCACGGCAACTCGTCCATCGTTGCCGACCAAATCGGCATCAAGCTGGCCTCGGGGGGCTACCTGGTCACTGAGTCAGGGTTCGGTGCCGACTGCGGTATGGAGAAGTTCTTCGACATCAAGTGCCGCTACTCGGGGCTCATCCCCAACTGTGTGGTCATCGTGGCCAGCGTGCGAGCCCTCAAGATGCACGGTGGCGGCCCCAAGGTGGTGGCGGGCGTACCGCTCGACCCGGCCTATAAGCAGGAAAACCTGGCCCTCCTGGAAAAGGGCCTGGCCAACCTGGAAGCCAACATCAAGATCGCCCTCCAGTTCGGCATTCCGGTGGTGGTGGCAGTCAACAAGTTCGTCACCGACACCGACGCCGAGATCGCGGTGGTCAAGAAGGCCGCCGTCGAGGCCGGGGCCGAGGGTGCCTTCGTCAGCCAGGTGTGGGCCAAGGGTGAGGAGGGGGGTGCCGAGCTGGCTGAGGCAGTGGTGGCGGCCTGTGAGAGGCCCACGAACTTCAAATTCCTTTACCCACTGGATATTTCCATCAAGGACAAGATCGAGACCCTCGCCACCAAGGTCTACGGCGCAGATGGGGTGGACTACGACCCAGCCGCCGAGGCCAAGATCAAGCTGTACACCGACCTGGGCTACGATAAACTGCCTATCAACACGGCCAAGACCCACCTCTCGCTGTCGCACGATCCGGCTTGGAAGGGCGTGCCCAGGAACTATCGTCTGCCGGTCCGTGACATCCGGGCCTCGGTGGGGGCCGGCTTCCTCTACCCGCTGTGCGGCACCATGCGCACCATGCCCGGCCTGCCCTCCCGCCCGGTCTTCATGAATATTGATATTGACCTGGAGACCGGCAAGGTGCTGGGGCTATCCTAGAGTCTTAGCCCCCCGTGCTATCGAGGCGGGGAGAGCAATGGCGCTCTCCCCGCCTTCGAGCGATAGAAGCCTGCAATCATGTGATTTTCGCAGACAGTGGGTATGTGGTATAATAGCCAGTAGTCTGTCCTGGCGGATATTAGATATTTGAATTGATTGAAGGAGGAAACACAAACGTGGAGAAGACTTTGTTGCGCGTACCAAAGATGTACGCCGACCATCACGTCAAAGCTGTGCGTGAAGCTTTGCTGCGGTTGGATGGCGTGGAGGAGGTCCTGGCCAGCAGCGCTTTCAAGCGAGTCATCGTTGGCTATGACTCGGCCCGTCTGGAGTCAGGCGCGATAGAAGAGACCCTTCGAGCAGCGGGCTATGGGCCAGGAGAGGACTGGGAAGTTCCCAACCCGCCAGAGGGCAAGGAGGACGATTCCGCCTGGTTCAAGGTGACAAGACGGGTAACCGAGACCAACGTGCTCGACCTGCAAATGTCCGGAGACTTCCGTAAGTATTAGTTAGTGGCCTAGACCTCCGAGGTCTTGTGTTTGCACAATATGAGTTGACAGCGAATACGACATAGTCTGCACGCGGTGAGGCTCTACTGGAGACCTCGGAGGTCTTATCTTATGCTAGAAAGAGGAACATGATAATGGCGAATAACAAGACCATAGATCCAACCATTAAGACTATGCTGGAGATTTCCGAGGCCGAGGGCATTTCCACTGCGTTCTCTCGCGCCGAAGCAATGAAGCCATGCCCCATTGGAAGCAAGGGGGCTTGCTGTAGGAACTGCTCCATGGGCCCCTGCCGCCTGGTTAAGGAAGGCCAAACGGGGATCTGTGGGGCCACTATCGAGACAGTAGCCGCCCGCAACCTGGCCCGCATGGTAGCCGCCGGTGCCGCCGCCCACTCCGACCACGGCCGCGACATGGCCCTGACCCTCCTCGCCGCCGCTGAGGGGGAGGCCCCGGATTACACTATCCGCGACGTGAACAAGCTGCTAGAGGTGGCGGAGCTGTTGGGGGTAGCTATTCAAGGCCGGGAGACCACGGAAATCGCCAAGGAGGTAGCGGAGAAGGCCCTGGCCCAATTCGGCCAGCAGAAGGGAGAGTTGATCTACCTCCAGCGCGCCCCCAAAAAGCGGCAGGGCATTTGGCGCAAACTTGGCATCGCCCCCCGGGGCATAGACCGGGAGGTGGTGGACATTATGCACCGCACCAACGTGGGGACCGATCAGGACTACGATAGCATCTTGATGGCCGGGCTAAGGAATTCCCTGGCCGACGGATGGGGTGGCTCGATGCTCTCCACCGACATCACCGACATCCTGTTCGGCTCCCCAGTTCCCCTCGTGGCCAGGGCCAACATGGGAGCCCTGAGCGAGGACGAGATCAATATCGTCATCCACGGCCACGAGCCGACCCTCTCGGAGATGATCCTGGTGGCGGTGAATGATCCGGAGATGATCGAGTATGCCAAATCGAAGGGGGCGAAGGGGATTAACCTGGCAGGCATCTGTTGCACGGCCAACGAGACGCTGATGCGCCAGGGGGTGCCCACCGTGGGCAACTTCCTAAGCCAGGAGCTGGCCGTTATGACCGGCGCCATCGAGCTTATGGTGGTTGACATCCAGTGCATAATGCAGGCTCTTGTTCCCCTAACCGACCGTTTCCACACCACCTTGGTCACTACTTCCCCCAAGGCGCGCATCGAAGGGGCCACTCACGTCGAGTTCGACGAGCATCGCGCCCTGGAGATCGCCAAACAGATCGTGAAGATGGGAATTGACAACTTCCCCAACCGTAAGGAGACGCGCATCCCGAAGGAGGTCAACCAGTTGGTGGCCGGCTTCTCCCACGAGTACATTAACTACGCTCTGGGTGGCTTCTATCGGGGCTCCTTCCGCCCGCTGAACGACGCCGTGGTGCAGGGGAGGCTGCGCGGCGTGGCGGGGGTGGTGGGCTGCAACAATCCCCGCACCTGCCAGGATGCCGCTCACGAATACATTACCCGCGAGTTGATCAAGAACGACGTCTTGGTGGTAATGACCGGTTGCGGGGCCATCGCCTGTGCCAAGTACGGGCTTTTGTCGCCAGAGGCAGCCCAGTACGCCGGGCCCGGGCTGCGGGAAATCTGCGAGGCGGTGGGCATCCCGCCGGTGCTGCACGTTGGCAGTTGCGTGGATAACACCCGTATCCTCACCACCCTGAGCCAGATGGCCTCCGAGGGTGGACTGGGCGATGACATCGCCGACATCCCAGGGGTGGGATTCGCCCCGGAGTGGATGAGTGAGAAGGCCATCTCCATTGGTTGCTACTTCGTCGGCTCAGGAGTGTACACCATCTTTGGCAGCGAATCGCCGGTGGCCAACAGCCCCATCGTGGATCGCTTCATCAGCGAAGGCTGGGAGGAGAGGGTCGGCGGAAAGCTGGAGTTCATCCCCGACCCCGAGGAGGCCGTCCGCAAGGCTCTGGAGCACATAGACAAGAAGCGGGCCGCTTTGGGTCTGGTGGAGTATGACCCCACTCGCTTCGGCAAGAGCGGCGACAGGCTGATGCAGCAGTTCCTGGCGGCCATGGAGGCTGGTCTGCCAGTGAATCTCTATAGCGCCAAAGTGCCACAGTTATCGTGAGTTGTGGAACCCTTGCGAAGGTTTGGCGGTAGCTTTCGGAACAGAAGCATCTTTGTTCACCGGAGAGATCGGGTCATTGCCGGAGCCATTCGCAACCTTCGCAAGGGTGTCTGAGTGGAGGGGGACATGCTTAAGGTGGCTTTAGATCAACCCGTTGGCACCATGACCGTAGGCGACCTGAAAGAACTGGTGAGAGAGGTGGTCAGGGAAGAGCAGTGCTATTACATAGACGAAGAAGGCTACCTCGTTTTCTTCAGCGAAGATGACTATGCCGACTACCTGGACAAGCAGGAGGGCAAGCTCCCCAGCGAAGTGAGGGCCTACTTCATTGACGAGCAAGGCTACAAGGCCTTCTACAGCGACTGGGTGCCTACACCTGAGTATGCCAAGGAACTGGAGGAGGCCAGGCGGGAGATAGCCGAGGGCAAGGTTCACGCTTTCGAGGACGTGGTCAAGGAGTTAGGCCTGGGGGGCAACCCGTGTACGAAGTGATCATCTCGGACAGGGCCAAAAAGAGGCTCAGCAAGCTCCCCAGGGCTATCGGCGACGACATTGTGAGGAAGATTTACTGGCTGGCTGAAAACGCCGATGCCATCGCCCACGAGCGGTTGCAGTGCCATTGGGAATACAGCCTGCATTGTGGGCAGTATCGCATCCCCTACTCGCTCGACAGGGCAAACAAGGTGATCACGATCGAGGATATCGGTAAACACGACGAGGCTTACAGGAGATTGAGGTAGTTGGGCAGGGAAAGCCTTAAGAGGCTAGAACAGGAACTCACTCGAAGGTTCGTCGAGGCACTGGACTCGAACCTGGTGTCACTGGCCTTCTTTGGCTCCTGGGCAAGGGGGGAGGAGCAAGAGTGGAGCGACATTGATGTGCTCCTCATCGCCAGGGAACTGCCAGATGACCCCTTTGAAAGACGGTGGTTGGTGCAGGAGCCCATTCTCAGCTTGAGCGAGCGCCCTGTCTCCGTCCTCGCCAGGACGGTGGAGGAGTTCTCCGAGGACGTCTCACCTTTGCACCTCGACCTGGGTTTAGATGCTATCGTCTTCCACGATCCCCATGGTTTCCTCGCACAAAGGGTGAAGCGAGTACAAGAGCTCATCAAGGAGGCAGGATTGATGAGGGAAAAGGAGGCAAGCGGGTTTGCCTGGCGTTGGAAGGAGTCACCGCCGCCGGAACGCTGGGCACTGACCTGGGAGGGTTTCACAAGATGAGGCCTCAAGACGAATCCGGGTACCGCTTGAATCTAGCCAGAGGCTACTTTGCCGAAGCAGAGGAAGACATCAAGAGAAAGCGGTGGCGCTCTTGTGCGGCCAGCGCCCAGTTCTCCATTGAAAACTCTGCTAAGGCCATTATTGCCTGTTTCGTACCTGTTGCCATCACCCATGATCCTGCTGTGCAGCTTGCAAGATTAATCGAAACTGAAACGATGCCTGAGGAGGTTGCGGCTAAAGCGAGGGAGATCATCCCCATCGCGGCCAAATTCGGTGGGAAGGAGCACGGCCTTTTCAGCTATGGCGACACTAAGCGCTTTCGCGATCCTTGGTCCCTTGTCACCCAATGTTGGAAGTTGGATGTGGGAAGTTGGAAGTTGGATTGCCAAACCTTCCAACCTCTAATTTCCAACCTCCAACTGATATCAAGAAGATTTAGTGGAGGTAAGATAAATGTCCAG
The DNA here is from genome assembly GCA_049589355.1 of Anaerolineae bacterium. GTDB lineage: Bacteria > Chloroflexota > Anaerolineae > VGOG01 > VGOG01 > JBAWAP01. The sequence goes on along the minus strand of JBAWAP010000256.1, from coordinate 28,104 downwards.
ATATATCGCTGCCGCCGCCATCCGCGGCGCTAATCGCATCGTCAAAGAAGCCGATGACTTGTTGCAAAAGGCCCTGAAAGAACTGGGGCCCGAAGCGCCAATTCAATTCCCAAATACCGCGTACTACCTCCCCACCATCCTTGGCTTCACTGGCCTGGAGGTGAGCAAGATCGGCGATCTCCCTCTCGTCATTGAGCGGGCCAAGGCGTTGCTACACTCCGGGCCTGAAGGAAATATCTGGCTGCCCTACCTGGGTGAGACCCTCGATTGTGGGGTGGCTACGCTCTTTGCAGAGGAGGCTATCGAAGGCATTCGTTTCGCGTATGGAGAGCAGCCAGAGAAGATCCCCGGTTTGCAGCTCACTGGCACCAGCTTCACCAGCCCCGACATGGAAGGCGAGGAGGCAGGCGGATACGCCAACGGTCCCATTGATGACATCCAACTGCGTTCCTGGGGTATCCAACTGGTGGACGGGCGGATGCCGGGCTTCGCCGCTATCATCGGCGCCGCTAAGTCCAACGAGGCAGCCGTGCAGATCGTGCGGGAGTTGCAGCAGCGGAATATCTTGGTCTTCCTCTCCGGCAACGTCAACGGACGGAGTATCATCCACCAACTCATGGAGGAAGGGGTGGAGATGGGCTACGATACCTACATCGTACCCTTCGGCACAGACACCATCTCTGCCATCTATGCCCTGGGCTTCGCCACCCGTTCGGCGCTGACTTTCGGCGGCGTGAAGGGCGGCCAGGCACGGGAGATCTTGCTCTACAACAAGTATCGCGTCTTCGCCTTCGCCCTGGCTCTGGGTGAGGTGGATGATCTGAAGTACGCCTCTGCTGCGGGCGCCATTAGCTACGGCTTCCCCGCCATCGCCGATACGGTCATTCCCCAGATCTTGCCCACCGGCGTCACCCAGTACGAACACGTCATCTCCATGCCCTTCGACGACATCGAGGGGAAGACGGATGCCGAGAAGGCCAAGCGGCTGGTGCAGCGCTGCATCGAGGTGCGCGGTGTCAAGGTGAAGATCGCCGAGGTGCCCATCCCCGTGCCCTACGGCTCGGCCTTTGAGGGGGAGAGGGTGCGCCGGGACGACATGAGGATCGAGTTCGGCGGCAAGTACTCCCGCGCCTACGAGTACCTGAGAATGAGTCCCATGGACGAGGTGGAGGACGGCAAGATCGAGGTCATCGGCCCCGGCTTCGAGGACATCGAAGAAGGTGGATACATGGACCTGGGGATCATCGTCCAGGTGGCCGGACGGAAGATGCAGGAGGACTTCGAGCCGGTGCTGGAGCGACAGATTCACTACTTCATCAATGGTGCGTCGGGCATCCAACACATCGGCCAGCGCGACATAGCCTGGATCCGCATGAGCAAAGCTGCTGCTGAGAAGGGGTTCAATCTGGAGCACTTTGGCAAGATTCTCCATGCTCGTTTCCACGCTGATTTCGGAGCCATTGTGGACAAAGTACAGGTCACCGTCGTCACCGAGCCCGAGTTGTATGCTCAGTGGCTGGAAAAGGCCCGCACGTCTTACGACTTCCGCAACAAGCGTCTGGCCGAGATGACTGACGAAAGCGTGGATACCTTTTATAGTTGTACCCTCTGTCAGAGTTTCGCCCCCAACCACGTCTGCGTTGTCAGCCCGGAACGATTGGGGCTCTGCGGCGCCTATAACTGGCTGGACTGCAAGGCTTCTTTTCAAATCAATCCCACCGGGCCAAACCAGCCGATTCTAAAAGGCGGGGCCATAGACCCTGTCAAGGGCTATTTCGAGGGAATCAACGACTATGCAAAGTCAGGTTCCCATGGGACAGTGGAAGAAGTGGCGATGTATTCCATTATGACCTCGCCTATGACGGCATGCGGATGCTTTGAGTGCATCATGATGATCATCCCAGAAGCCAATGGCTTCATGATCGTCAGCCGTGAGGACCCCAGCATGACTCCGGCGGGGATGACCTTCTCCACCCTGGCCGGCATGTGCGGAGGCGGCATCCAAACCCCTGGGGTGATGGGTCACGGGAAGTTCTTCGTCATCAGCAATAAGTTTATCCGCGCCGATGGGGGACTCAAGCGGGTCGTCTGGATGTCCAGCTTCCTTAAGGAATCCATGGCCGAGGAGCTGAAGGCTGCTGCTGAGCGAGAGGGCGATCCTGACTTGGTGGACAAGATCGCCGACGAGCGAGTAGCCACCACCGTGGAGGAGCTTCTCCCCTTCCTGGAGGAGAAGGGACATCCAGCCTTGACCATGCCACCGTTGTTTTAGAGATTAGAGGTTGGAGGTTGGAAGTTAGAGGTTGGAAGGTTTGGCAATCCAACTTCCAACTTCCAACATCCAACTTCCAACAAAGGAGGATATAACGATAATGCCTGTCACAGTAGAGATATCCAAAGAAAAATGGACGGGCTCGGTGCGGGAGGTCACCCTTGGTGCCACCGCTGAGCAGGGAGGGACCCGGTCCAAGACGGTCACTGTTGGCGGGGAGACCACCCTTCCCTTCCTGCACTTCGAGGGCACGATGCCCAATCTGCCAGCCATCGCTATCGAAGTCCAGAACTATTACCCCGAAGATTGGTCGCCCCTTCTTAAGGAAGCCTGGGGCGACGCGCTCAGCGATCCAGCCACGTGGGCAGAGAAAGCTGAGGGATATGGGGCTGACCTCATCATGTTGAAACTGAGGAGCGCTGATAACGAGGGCAACGAGACCACTCCCGAAGAAGCCGCTGCCACAGTCAAGAAGGTGTTGGCAGCGACAGGGCTCCCCCTTATCGTGCGCGGGCCCGGCCAGGCCGATCTGGACAACGAGCTTTTGGTAGCCGTGGCCGAGGCTGCCAAGGGCGAGCGTATAGTGCTGGGTCTCTGTGAGGACAAGAACTACCGTACCATCGTCGCGGCAGCGTTAGCCCACGACCAACTGGTCATATCCAGCACCCCTATGGACGTTAACCTGTCCAAGCAGCTTGTCATCCTGATCAGCGACATGGCGCTTCCCCCGGATCGCATCCTGATGGACCCCACCACTGGGGCATTGGGCTACGGGATCGAATACGGCTACTCAGTCATGGAAAGACTGCGCATAGCTGCCCTGACCGGCGACACTATGACCCAGCAACCCATGATCTGCTTCGTGGGCGAGGAATCCTGGCGGCAGAAGGAATCTAAGGCTGGCGAGGGCGTGCCAGAGGCCTGGGGCGATTGGGCCAAGCGAGGGGTCACCTGGGAGGCAATGACGGCTATCACTCTCCTCCATTCCGGGGCCAATATCGTTACCGCACGCCACCCTGAGACAGTGGAAGTTGTCAGGAGTTTCATTGGGAAGCTGATGGCAAGCTGCTAGACGAAGACAATTGGGCATGGGAGCTTGCCCCCTCACATTGCTGAGGGAAAATGGGTGGAGGTGTCGGTATGTACGAACGTATCTCGATTGATCCAAAAGTTTGCCACGGACAAGCTTGTATTAGAGGTACCCGCATCCCCGTCTACCAGATTGTTCGCATATTGGCCAATGGGGACACAGTTGAGGAGCTGCTCGAAGATTATCCCTCACTTGAACGTGAAGACATCTTCGCCTGTCTCGACTATGCTGAGGTATTGTCATGATGATGAGATACTTCACCCTTGAATATTGGGTAGATGAAGGTTGGTATGTGGGTAGGCTAAAGGAAGTTCCCGGCGTGTTCAGCCAGGGGGCGTCTCTTCAGGAGTTGGAGGAGAACATCCGAGATGCCTACCAGTTGATGATGGAGGAGGAGGGAGTCCTACCCCGCGTTGGAGTTCAGATAAAGGAAGTAGGGGTAGAGGTGTGAAGAGGCTGGCTTTGGCTAAAACATGCCCGCATAGCAAATATCTTGACAAGGAGACAATACAATGGCATTGAGCGGTCTCGAAATCTACAAGCTGCTGCCCAAGACCAACTGTAAGGAGTGTGGTTTCCCCACCTGTTTGGCCTTCGCTATGAAATTGGCGGCGAAGCAGGCCGAGCTTGCGGCCTGTACGTACGTATCCGAGGAGGCGAAGGCGGCCCTGGCTGCTGCCGCGGCCCCACCCATCCGCCTGATCACCATCTCCAGCGACGATAGGAAGATCGAGGTGGGCAACGAGACGGTGATGTTCCGCCATGAGAAGACCTTCTACCATGAGCCAGGGCTGCTGGTGCGGATTAAGGACACCCAACCGCTGGACGAGTTCGAGGCTATCGTAACCAGAGCGGCCAGCTACTCTGTGGAGCGAGTGGGGATGGAGTTGAACGTCAGCGGCTTTGCTGTGGAGCACGCCTCTGGAGACCCTGCGCTATTCGTTGAGCGCGTCCAGGCCTTACGGGCCAGAGCAAATCTGCCCCTCGTCCTCATGTCCCAGGACCCTGCGGCCATGGAAGCTGCTTTAGCTAAACTTCAGGGGGCCGCCCCTCTGCTTTACGCCGCCGACAGGGACAACTGGCAAGTCATGGCCGAACTGGCCAGGAAGCACAGCCTGCCCCTGGCCGTGCGTGAGGGGGGCGACTCTTCGACAACCCTTCGACAGGGCTCAGGGCAAGGCTCAGGACAGCGCCTCACTGCCCTGGCCAACCTGGTCGAGCAGGTGAAGCAAGCTGGCGTGGAAGACATCGTCCTCGACCCTGGGGCAAGGGGGCCTGTAGATACCTTGATTAGCTTGACCCAGCTTCGCCGCCTGGCATTGAAGAAGAACTTCCGGCTGTTGGGTTATCCGATCATCACCTTCCCCGGCGAGGGGGCTGCATCGGAGGCTGAGGAGGTCGTCCTTGCCGCCCAGCACATCGCCAAGTACAGCGGTTTCATCGTCCTCGACCACTTCGATCCAGCTACCATGTACCCCCTGTTGACACTGCGGCTGAACATCTACACCGATCCCCAAAAGCCCATCCAGATGGAACCGGGAATCTACGAATTTGGCGAGCCAACGGCAGATTCGCCTCTCCTGACTACCACCAACTTCTCCCTGACCTATTTCAGTGTGGCGGGTGAGTTAGAGAGTTCGGGCGTGCCCTGCTGGCTATTGGTCTGTGATTCGGAGGGTCTGAGCGTGCTCACTGCCTGGGCAGCGGGCAACTTCGACGCTGAAGTCATAGCCAAGATGGTCAAACGGTTCAACCCAGAGGAGAAGATTGCTCACCGCAAGATCGTCATCCCCGGTCTCGTGGCCGTCATCTCCGGCGAACTGGAGGACGAGCTATCCGGCTGGGAGGTGATGGTAGGCCCCCGCGAGGCCGTTGATATCCCGGCTTATCTGAAGCTCTGGCAGAGTTAGGTAGTCGGATAGTCGGATGGTCAGATCGTCGGATGGTCCGTGGTCCAGTGGTCTCTGGTCCTCGGGCTGCCTGACCACCAGACCAAGGACGACCTGACCATCTGACCAAGGGGTATAATATTGCGTGCTGAATTTCATATCCCCCCACCTGGCCATAAACTACTTCCTCTTGGCTTTCGTAACCATTGTGGGGGCCCTGCAGTTCGTTGCTGCTCGCCATAAGCTGGTTGGCCTCAACCTGATGGGAAGCACCAGAAAACCCATCTGGAGTTACCTGTTGGCCACAGCCCTCATCGTGGGGGCCTTCGCTTGGTTCTTCGCCACCACACCGGAGGTCTTCGTCCCCGGCCTGGCCGGATCAGAACTGGAGATCCTCTTCGTGGCAGCCGGGATTTGCGCCTTGGCCTTCACTCTGCTCGTCTCCTCTGCTCTCCACGGGTTCCAACATCGAGAGAGATCTGACCTGAAGGCCGGTGGTCGCCTTCGTCAGGAAGCTGTCTCCCTGCAACAACTGAGGGGGACGCTCTATCTACCAGAAGACATAGGCAAGCCCAGGGCAGCAATCTGCGTTCTGCCTGGCCCTTCTGAGGGAATCCTCTCTCCGCACCCTATAGTGGCCAACTTGATTGAGGAAGGCTTCATCGTCCTGGCCATAGATTGGGGCCCTGAAAGCGAGGTTCGGTATCCTGGGGTGCTGGGCCTCCTGCCTAGCGCTGTGGCCTACTTAACGCGGCGGGACGAGGTCAATCCTGAACGCATCGGGGTCCTGGGAATTGACCTGGGTGGTGATTTGGCCATCCGAGCCGCGGGTACTGACCAACAAATCGCAGCCGTGCTGGCTATGGCTCCTTTCCTAGACCAGAGCAACACCAAGCCAGGACTGAGCATCCTGAAGGAGATGTCCTACCTGGAAGCCATCCGCTGGTCCAGTTTCCGGAGGCGAGGGGAACTGGTGGCTGAGTTGGCTGTGCTGGATTCGATTGGTGAGTTGAGTTCCCGTCCTTTGTTCCTGGTTTATGGCGACCGAGACGGCATAGTGCCTGTCGAGAGAGCATCCACAACTCTCGGCAAGGAAATGGTGCAGGGAAAGCTGAAGTCACTACCTGGAGAGGGACATCTCAGCCTGCATCGTAGTCCGAGAGCTTCCGCCCTAGTAGCCCGTTGGTTCAAAGAGAATCTGTGATCATCGGGGTCCCAAACGGCTCGACTGAGCGTTCGACCGAGCTCGCGCCGAGGGCTCGCCGAAATCTTGTTTGGGGTTTGGATTTTGAACTTTGGATTTCTGAACGATGTCTTTAGATCTTCAGTTGTTCCAGTTGATCAATAACCTGGCTGGCCGCAACGATGTCCTGGACGGCCTGATGCGCTTGTTAGTCAACGACTATTTCTTGACTACCACGATGTCTTTGATCCTGGTCATCTTTTGGTTCGAGGGCCGGGATCAAGACCGAAGGGAACGAAATCAAAGGGCCATACTCTGGGCTGTCATAGCCTTGTTTATTGCTAATATCATCTTAAAGCTGTGCAATCTGATCTACTTTCGCCCGCGCCCCTTCGTTGGCCACGAAGTCAATCTACTCTTCTATCGCCCCACGGATTCATCCTTTCCCAGCAACCCCGCCACTGTTGGTTTCTCCATAGCCACTGCCGTATGGCTATACAACCGCAGGCTAGGGGCTCTACTTCTTATGCTGGCCACGTTATTCGGCCTGTCCCGCATCTACTGCGGCGTTCATTACCCCTCGGATGTCATCGCCGGAGCGCTGCTCGGTGCTCTGTCTGCCTGCCTTGTAGTAGGGAAGGGCGGATTCATTGATCCCGTGATAAGCTTGATAATCAGGACGGGGCGTAGGCTCTATCTGGCTTAGCCTAATGGTCGAGTGGTCAGGTCGTCCTTGGTCTGGTGGTCAGGCGGTCCTAGGACCAGAGACCACTTGACCACGGACCATCCGACGATCTGACCATCTGACGATAGACCAATGAGCAAGCATCTTGACCTGGGCAAGATAGCCATAATCGCGATCATCATTCTGGCCTTTGCCCTGCGGATTTATCGCCTGGATCACCAGAGCATCTGGTACGACGAGGGGGTGAGCATTTATCTCGCCAACCAAAGCCTCAAAGATCTGGTCGCTGGCGTCTCCGCCGACAATCACCCTCCCCTGCACTTTTTGGCCCTCTATTTCTGGCTGAAACTGGCCGGGCAAAGCGAGTTCGCCATCAGGTTCCTCTCCCTGATATGCGGCGTCTTGTCAGTACCCTTGCTCTTCAAGCTAGGGCGAGAGCTTTTCGGCCAAAGGGAGGGCTCGCTAGCCGCCTTCCTGCTGAGCATCTCCCCGTTCCATGTCTGGTTTTCCCAAGAGGCAAGAATGTACACGTTGGCCGCGCTCCTCGGCTTGAGCTCGGTTTATATCTTCGTCCTTCTTCTTAGGAAAGGGCCAAGCTCAGCGCGACGCCATGTCTGGTTCAGCTATGTAGTCACCAGTGCTCTGGGTCTTTATACCCATTTTTATGTCGCCTTTATCATCTTGTTCGAGAACATCGCCTTTCTGGCCCAGTGGATATTGAGACGAACTCGCGAATCTACGAATTCCGAGTTTACGAATCTACGAACTTGGCTCCTGGCCCAACTTTGCATAGCTCTTCTCTTCCTGCCCTGGGCTCGTTTCGTAGCCACTCGCTACGCTGCTGACGCCACCTACTGGGAAGGTGCTCTCGGCCTGCTGACCGCTGCCAAAGACACCTTCATCGCCTTCAGCGTGGGACATACCATGGAAGGGAAGGCTGCTGACTTCGCGGCTTTGGGCTTTGCGGCCCTGGCTGCAGCGGGCGTGTTAGCATCACTGTGGGAGTGGAAGTCGGAATCCAACGTCCAACATCCAACATCCAACATCCAACATCCAACATGGATCGTTCTGCTGTATCTATTGGTGCCGATTAGTGCCCTGTTCGCTATCTCCTATCACCGCCCTAAATTCGCGCCGCGTTACTTGCTCCCGGCCCTGCCGGCCTTCTATCTGCTGATGGCGGTTGGGTTGGGGAAGCTGGTCCCAAGTCGCAGGTCACAGGTAAAAGGTTCCCGCCTGGTTAGCGTAGCGGCGCTAATTGTTTTGCTCTGCTCGCTAGGTTTTGTCAGCGGTGCATCGGCTAGCTCCCTGGCCAACTATTATTTCGACGACGAATACGCCAGGCCTGACTTCCGCTCAGTGGCCGGATACATCAGCTCCCACGCCGAGGCCAAAGATGCGATCATTTTGGTGGGAGGGCACATGCTTCCGGCCTTCACCTATTACTATCGAGGTGACCTGCCTGTCTATCCCATCCCTGAAAGCATCGTGCTTTCCACAAAGGAACCCCTCGATTATCGGGCCGCCGAGCGGCTTAACTCGATGGCCCAAGGGCGGGACAGGCTATGGTTAGTGCTTTGGCAGAATCGCCTTGTAGACCCCACTGACGTTATCCTCGACCAGTTGATGCTAAACTGCCCGCGCCTGGAAGTTGGCCGCAACTTTCACCACGAGTTCGCCGTGCTGCTCTTCTCCCTGGAGAACCGGCCGCGCTTCGCGACAGGGCCGGAGCATCGCTACCTGGCCAATTTCTCAGACCAAATTCAGCTCCTGGGTTATGACCTGGACTCCTTTCGGGCTGAGCCCGGTCAAACCCTGCACTTAGCTCTGTACTGGGAAGCCCTGGGGGAAATGGATCGGGACTACCTGGTTTTCACCCACCTCATCGGCAGCGATGAGCGTATCTATGGTCAGCACGACAAGATAGCAGCCAGCGATGCTTATCCGACTTCCTACTGGAAGAAGGGTACAATCATCAGGGACAAGTACGAGATCCTAGTCTCGCCTGACACGCCTCCGGGCCATTATATCATTGAGGTGGGGCTTTACTGGACTGACCAGGGCATCGAACGCCTCCCCCTGAGAACGGGAGGCGACCGCCTGCTCCTGGCCCAGGTCGAAGTGGGCGAGTAGCGGTGATCCTTGACTTTTCGTGTTCTCGATAGTATCATTTGAGGTAGGTGAGTTAGATGATTTCATTTTGAACGAGAGTTCTGGTAGCCGCTGGAGATCCAGGTGCCGGCCACCCTGGAGGAGATGGAGCGCCTGGCGCAAGTTATCGCCCAGGCGCGGCGGAGCATGAAGTAAGAGATAGGAAATCAAAGCGACAAATCTAACCCTTGCTTGAACGAGATGAATGGAGGCAGGACAGGAGATGGAACCAAAAGTGACGAGATATGAACTGGATGACCCAGAGCTGTTGGAACTGGTGAGCCCCGAGATGGACCGCTAGCTGAACTCCTGGACGGCGGAGGAACAGGCTAAATATGGCGGCCAATACGTCGCCGTAAGCCGGGAGAAACGAGTCGTCGCAGCGGATAAGTCGGCGGCCAAGCTGCAACGGAAGCTGGACAAACTGGGCATGAAAAAAGTGCGTATTTTCTACATGGAGCCACCCGATGCCTACGTCATCTATTCACCACAGCTACAAGGTTGAGCGCGAGTTTCCGATGGAGGTATCTGATGTCCCCCCAAGCCATCGCCAATCCGGAAGATTTGGAACACTTCGCACGTGAACTAAAGCAGTTCAATGGCCAGCTCCGTGACAGCATGTCCCGCCTGCAGGGCCAGTTCGGGCGCTTGGGTGACACCTGGCGCGACCAGGAGCACCAGAAGTTCGCCCAAGAGTTCGAGCAGACGATGCGCGTGCTGCACCAATTCATGCGCTCTGCTGATGAACAGATTCCCTTCCTGCTGCGCAAAGCCCAGCGGATACGGGATTACCTGCAACAGCGGTAGGAGGCAGCCGTGAGCCTCTCAGCTCATGTGCGATCCATTCAAGCCTTGGAAGACCTGAAAGGTGCCCTGGGGCGCTTTGACGGCGAAGCCCAGATGGCACTACAGGCAGCCGAGCAGGAAGTCCGCCGCACCCTGGACTGGCTGCAAGAGCGGCTCAACTACTGGCGCAGCGAGGTGCAGCGACGGCGGGAAGAGGTGCGGCAAGCTCAGGCGGACTTGGCTTCCTGTCTCGCATCTGGTTATTATGAAGATGGTCACTATTATGAGCCAGACTGCAGCGCCGAGGAGCAGGCTTTATACCAAGCCCAAGTCCGTTTGCACGAGGCTGAGGCAGAACTGCGAAATGTTCAACGTTGGATGAAAGCAGTAGGCGATGCGGTGGCTGCCTATCGCACCCAGGCACAGCGATTGGGCCGGTTGATCGCTACTGACCTCCCCAAGGCTAACGCATTCTTAGAGCGCAAAATCGCAGAACTGCAAGCGTATCTGGCGGTGGCCGCGCCTACGGGTGCGGTGGGAGTGATGCCTGCTGCGGCCCCTTCCCGTCCAGCAGAGGGAGTCGCATGGAACATTGTGGGTGACAGTGAGGCCGTCCAGAAGCTCAGTGACGGGCTGGCGACATTACAAAGCTCAGAAAGCGGCCATGCCATCGCCCGGACCGTCTGCGAGCGTGGTACAACGATGCGGTTTGGTCAAATGGATAAAGACACTGCTGCCTATTTTGATCGCACCAAGAACGAGATCGTGATCCACGAAAGGCTGAGGGACAGGTCGCCTAACGTCCTGGCTGCTCACCTGGCCCACGAGGGAACCCATGTGCAGTGGAATAGAGCCAATTCCATTGACCAGGAATACCATGCCTTCAAAGCTGAGGCCGAGGTCTGGAATGAATTGAAAGAAAGTGAGACGGACGAGCAATGTGATCACGTTAGCGAGATGATCTCTTTAGAGGAGGCGGAAGCCAAGAAAATGATCCGCCGCGCTCCCCCTTATCGGAGCCTGCCGGAGTATGCCTGAGCAACACAGGCGAGGAGGTGATTCGTTATGCTGCGAAAAGGTTATGTCCCATTTCAATCCAGTCAACCCCGTACACCATACACCTTTCTCTATCCTGCTGGTTGGGATGTACGAGAGATCGTAGAGGACGGGTATGTAGAGATTTTTATCCTCGGGCCTGTTAGTCGGGCGGGAACCTATTCAACATCTTTGTCGGTAGGGATGACCCGTGCCGCAGGCCAAACACCGCTAGAGGCGACGAATGCGCTGGTTTCCAAATACCGTGCTGCTTTTAAGGCCCAGGAACGGGGACCATTCTCTGTCATGGTAGCTGGAAGGCCAGCAGTGGAAGTGGAGATTGCCTATTCCATGCTCCTGCCACTGAACAGTCTGGACGCCAAACAGACCCCGATTCGCGAACGTCGCATCTTTTTTGAGGAAGACAACCAACTTTACGAACTAGATTATACAGCCCCGGAAGAGGACTACGAAACCTGGCTGGGAGCCTTCCGCACCCTGGTAGAGAGCTTTACCTTCCTGGAGGAGCTAGCGGATAGGGTCTCTTACCGTCCGGTGGCAACAGCAGTCCCTCAGCACATGCGAGAAGAGTCGTCGGGATACGAGACCGAGAGGAGCCAGAACGATGAGCAATCTGCACACAACCAGGGCTGAGTTACAGGAAGCCTGGCAACGCTTGCGCCGGCACTGGCAGGGGACAACTGCTCTTTGGAACGACCCGATGCGTTGGCAGTTTGAGCGGGAGTTCTGGCAGCCGCTGGAGGAACAGGTGCCGGCCACCCTGGAAGAGATGGAGCGGCTGGTGCAGGTCATCGCCCAGGCGCAGCGGGGTGTGAGGTGAATGGAACGCCTGGCGCAAGTGATTGCCCAAGCGCAGCGAAGTGTGTGAAGTAAGAAAGTGAGGTATTCTGATGACTGTCCAAACTGTGACGCTGAATATGCCGAGTATGCTCTATGATCGGATCAAACGTCGAGCAGAGCAGGCGCATCGCTCTGTCGAAGCGGAATTGCTCGAAGCAGTGGCGATGGCTGTGCCAGTGGCAGATGAACTGCCGCCGGATTTGGCTGAGACGATTTCTTCCCTCGCTCACTTGGACGACGAGACTCTGCAACGTGCTGCCCGCAGTCATTTCCCCGCCGAAAAAGCGACCGAGTTGGAAGCGTTGCACCTCAAGCGTCAAGACGAAGGGCTGACCGAAGATGAAGCGCAAAGAGCAGCCGAGTTGACACGTCAGTATGAGCGAGCGATGCTTATCCGCGCGCAGGCAACGGCATTGCTCATGCAGCGTGGTCACGATGTTTCTGCTCTGATTACGGCTGAGCCGGAATGAACGAGTATATTCCCAAACCCTTGCGTGAGCGCGTTGCCGTGCAAGCGCAACACCGCTGCGGCTACTGCCTGACGTCCGAAGCGATTGTCGGCGCGCCGATGGAGATAGACCATATCGTCCCGCGCTCGTTGGGTGGACTGACCAAGGAAGACAACCTATGGCTGGCGTGTTCGCTCTGCAACGAACACAAAGGCATCCGCACGGTTGCGCTGGACCCGCTTACAGGCGAAATGGTGCCGCTGTTCAACCCACGCCGTCAGGCCTGGCAAGAGCATTTCGCGTGGACAGCCGAGGGCGACCGCATCATTGGCTTGACCGCGATCGGGCGTGCAACAGTCGTTGCGCTAAATCTGAATCGGCCATCGCTCGTCAAGGCACGTCAAGTATGGGTGGCGGCGGGCTGGCACCCGCCGAAAGACTAGTCCAGGCAAAGTCTGTTGAGGTCGATCTGAGGTGAACTATGGCTGAGCCTGACCTTTTGCAACGTCAACGCGAAATCCTGTGCACCATCCGCCAGGCTATTGGCCGGCGTGTTCAGGCCGAAGCTGAAGCCGCGGCAGTATTGGACAGGGCGCGGGGGCAAGCTAAAGCCCAACTGGACGAAATCTATGATAAGCTCAAGGCAGCTCAAGATATCTTGGTGGCGGGCTTTAAAGCTCGACCCACTACAGGCCGTGAAGGCGCTGACCCGGCTCAGGAAATGGAACGCTGCGTTTCTATTGCTCATAACAGTCTTGAGAGCCTGAAAAAATCTAAAATACCTGGGTGTTCAAAGGCGGCTTTGGCATATGTGGGCACGATGATTATTATCGTGCCAATCGTGGCAATTGGGTTTTTTATTTGCTTTGCGCTGATTCTTCAGCTTGAGAGCAGCATGGGTGAAGCATTGACATGGCTATGCTTGTTTGGGGCTAGTGCGATTGTGGTTCTTGGGCCAGTTCCTGTATTGCTCTTTTGGGACCGTAAACGGCGGGCCAAGGTCAGACGATGCTCCCAAACCCTGGCTCAGGCTGTTGCCGATGCCGAGTTCTGGCACGAGCAGCGGTTGGCTCAGGCCCAGGCTCACTATCGACAGACAATGGACAGTATCGCTCAAACCTTTCGCCAAGAGGTGGCCCGAATGCGGCCGATCTTTGCCGATTTTACGGCCTCTATCAACCCCCTGTCACCTGCATGGACAGACCCAGCCTGGCAAAATTGGGCACCGACCGCTGCGCCCCCATCAGTGACTCGCCTGGGCGAATTACAGGTTAGCTTCCACCAAGACCATATCCTACTACCTGCCCTCCTTCCCTTCCCCAGCAATCGCGCCTTGCTCTTCGAAACGGCCAGTTCTGCCAAGGTGACTGTTGTCCAGGCGATCCAGTCCCTGCTGCTGCGATTGCTAGCAACTGTCCCTCCTGGTAAGCTGCGCTTCACTTTCCTTGATCCTGTTGGCCTGGGGCAGAACGTCGCTCCCTTCATGCACCTGGCCGACTACGACGAGGCTCTGGTCACCGGTAAGGCCTGGACCGAATCGCGACACATCGAGCAGCGCCTGGCTGACCTGACAGAGCACATGGAGAACGTCATCCAGAAGTACCTGCGGGATCAGTTCGCCACCATAGAAGAGTACAACGCTCAGGCTGGCGAGATGGCTGAACCCTACCGTGTGCTGGTGGTGCTGGACTTCCCAGTCAACTTCAGTGAGGCTGCTGCCCGCCGCTTTGTGAGCATCACCCAAAATGGTCCTCGCTGTGGCGTCTACGCCGTAATCCTGGTGGATACCGAAAAGCGGCTGCCTTACGACTTTAATCTGGCCGACCTGGAACGGACCGCCACGGTCATCGCCTGGGATGGCAAATGCTTCGTCTGGCAGGACAAGGATTTCAAAGATTGTCTTCTGGAGCTAGACGAGTCCCCGCCCGCCGAACTTTTCGACCGCATCCTCCCGGTCGTTGGCGCCGCTGCCAAAGAGGCAAGCCAGGTGGAGGTGCCCTTTGAGAAAATCACTCCACTGCCCGAACTCTGGTGGCGTGGTGATACCAAGGATGGCTTGATCGCACCTCTGGGCCGGGCCGGGGCAATGAAGATACAATACCTGGATCTGGGCAAGGGGACTGCTCAGCACGCCTTGGTAGCCGGAAAGACGGGGTCTGGCAAATCCACCTTGCTCCACACTCTCGTCGCCACCCTGACTCTTACCTATTCGCCCGACGAATTGGAACTCTATTTGGTGGATTTCAAGAAAGGGGTGGAGTTCAAACCCTACGCTATCCACGAACTTCCCCATGCTCGCGTTGTAGCCATCGAGAGCGAGCGGGAGTTCGGCCTGAGTGTGCTCCAGGGGCTGGACGCCGAACTCAAGCGCCGGGGTGATCTCTTTCGTGCCGCTGGTGTGGACCACATTGCCGACTACCGGCAGAAAACCGGCCAGCGGATGCCGCGCATCCTCCTCATCGTGGACGAGTTCCAGGAGTTCTTCATGGAGGACGACGTTGTTGCCTCCCAGTCGTCGCAAATTCTGGACCGACTGGTGCGACAGGGGCGGGCTTTTGGCATGCATGTGCTCCTAGGCTCCCAGACTCTTGCTGGGGCCTACACTTTGGCCCGCAGCACCATTGACCAGATGGCTGTGCGCATTGCTCTGCAGTGCAGCGAGGCCGACTCGCGCCTCATCCTGGCTGATGACAATCCGGCCGCGCGGCTCCTCTCCCGCCCCGGTGAAGCTATCTACAACGCTGCCAATGGGCTGGTAGAAGGTAACAGCCTCTTCCAGGTAGCCTGGCTCCCCGATGAGAAGCGCGACGCTTACTTGCAACGCCTCCAGAAGACGGCGGAGGAGCGAGGCTACGTCCCACCGCAGCCTCAAATCGTCTTCGAGGGGAATGCCCCAGCGGATGTTACGAAGAACCGTCCACTTTACAATTTGCTTGCTGCCCCCACCTGGCCCACACCATCGCGTGCCGTTCATGCCTGGCTGGGCGAACCCATTGCTATCCGCGAACCGGTGGCAGCAGTTTTTCGTCGTCAAAGCGGTAGCAACTTGCTTATCGTCGGTCAGAACGATGAAGCTGCTTTGGCCATGATGTCCGTGGCGTTGATTAGCCTGGCGGCCCAACTCCCCTCTCCCGATGTCGGGAGAGGGGCCGGGGGTGAGGGCCTTTTCTACATCCTCGATTTCGGCGCCGTGGATGCTCCCTATGCCGATTTCTTCAGCCACTTTGCCAGTTATCTCCCACATCCAGTGAAAATTGGACGGCGGCGCCAGTTGTCCGAGATAATCACCGAGCTGGCTATGGAAGTGCAGCGCCGTCTGGATGCGGACGAGATGAGCGCCCCATCCAAGTACCTGTTCGTTTACGGTCTCCAACGTGCTCGCGACTTGCGACAGGAAGAAGGATTCAGCTTCCCTCCCTTCGGCGAAGAGGCTCCGCCCAACCTGGCCCAGCAGTTTAACACCATCCTGCGGGAAGGCCCCGACCTGGGTGTACACACCTTAGTCTGGTGTGACACAGTGACCAACCTGAACCGCAGCCTGGACCGGCGGGCACTGCGCGAGTTTGCGATGCGGGTTGTCTTTCAAATGAGCGCCGAAGACTCGGCCAACCTGATTGACACACCGGCAGCCAGCAAGTTGGGGCCTTACCGTGCCCTGTTCCACAGTGAGGATGAAGGACGGCTGGAGAAATTCCGGCCCTACGGCATCCCAGAGAGAGGATGGCTGGAGGCAGCAGGCCGGCAATTGCAAAAACCTACCGTCTACTTATAACGCGATGGACAAACCCAAAAACACGTACCACGTCATCCTCAAGCCTTCAGGTAATCGAATAGAAGCTGAGGCTGGCACGCTGCTGTCGGATGCCATTGACCAGGCGGGCCTGGAGCTCAACCTGCCATGCGGTGGCCAGGGGCGCT
The DNA here is from genome assembly GCA_049589355.1 of Anaerolineae bacterium. Taxonomy (GTDB): domain Bacteria; phylum Chloroflexota; class Anaerolineae; order VGOG01; family VGOG01; genus JBAWAP01. The sequence continues at coordinate 11,785 of JBAWAP010000256.1, read as the reverse complement.
GCGGACGCTGCAAGGTGGTGGTGGAGGAAGGACAGGTCAAGCGCCGCTCCACCAGTCGCCTCTCCCAAACGGAGCTGGAGCAAGGCTACGCTCTGGCCTGCCAGGCCGTCGTTCAGAGCGATCTTACTGTCTTCATACCGCCTCAGGAGGTGATCCTGCGCAGGCTACCCAGCGAGAAGGAGGCCGAGAAGGTCATCGCCCTGCCTGTGGAGTGTGATTGGCGGAGGAACCCCATCCGCTCCTTCTTCCTGGAGATCGAGCCCCCCAGCCTGGCCGACAACACCACCGATTTCGAGCGTCTTAAGAGGGAATTGGCGCGCCAGCACGGCATCAAGGGGCTGGTAGCTGACCTGTCCATGATCAAGAAGCTATCCCACACCCTGCGAGATGCCAACTGGCGGGTGACCGCTGTCCTGGATATGGGCACCTGGGTCTCCCCCGATGGACCTCCTCGGCTCATTGACCTGCGTCCCGGCGACCGCACGGGAAGCTCCTGGGGGCTGGCCGTAGACATCGGTACCACCTCCAACGTGGTCTACCTGGTGGACCTTTTGACCAATGAGGTGGTGGACACAGCGTCGGAATACAACGCCCAGATCTCCTGCGGCGAGGACATCATCTCCCGCATCATCTACGCCACCAAGCAAGAAGGAGGCCTGGATCACTTGCAGCGCCTGGTGCTGCAGACCCTGAACGGGCTCATAGAGGAACTGGCCGAGCGCAACAAGATAGACCCGGCAGAGATTGACAAGGTGACGGTGGCTGGCAACCCCACCATGATCCATCTCTTCCTGGGCCTCTGGCCGGAATCCATCCGCCTTGAACCCTACGTGCCCACCGTCAACCACCCCCTGCCTGTCAAGGCACAGGAGTTGGGCCTGCACATCGACCCCGAAGCTACGGTGGATTGCCTTCCCGGCGTGGGTGCTTACGTGGGAGCTGACACCACGGCCGGCGTCCTCAGCTCCCGCATGTATCAGACAGAGGAGTTGACTCTTTTTATAGATGTGGGCACCAATGGTGAGATAGTGTTAGGTAACTTCGATTGGTTCTTGGCCTGCGCCTGTTCGGCTGGGCCGGCCTTCGAGGGCGCAGGGGTGCGCTCGGGGATGAGAGCCACTGTAGGGGCCATCGAAGAAGTGTGGATCAACGCCAAAACCTACGAGCCTACCTGCCGGGTCATTGGCGACGTGCCCCCACGTGGCATCTGTGGCTCAGGAATGATTTCGCTACTGGCGGAGATGTTCATCACCGGCGTCATTGACAAGGGCGGCAAGATCAATCAGAGCCTGGACACCCCGAGGGTGCGCATTGATGAACATGGCCCTGAGTACGTGGTCGCCTGGGCCGACACCCCCCCTCTCTCCCCCCAAAAGCATGCCCTGAGCAAGGTCGAAGGGTTGGGGGGGGTGAAGGGAGGGCGCGAGGACGTGGTGATCACCGAGGTGGACATCGCCAACCTGATCCGGGCTAAGGCGGCCTTTTATGCCGGTTTCTCAGTGTTGACCCGCAGCGTGGGGCTGCAGTTGGCTGAAGTGGAGCAAGTGCTCATCGGCGGGGCATTTGGCAAATACATTAACGTGGAGAAGGCCATCCAGATCGGGCTGCTGCCCGACATGCCTTGGGAGCGCTTCAAGTTCCTGGGCAACACCTCGGCCTTGGGGGCTTACACGGCCCTGATGTGCCCCGACATGCGCCAGGAGGTGGTGGACATTGCCAGCAAGATGACCTACCTGGAGCTATCGGCCGATAACACCTTTATGGATGAGTTCACCAAAGCCCTCTTCCTGCCTCACACCGACATTGCTAGCTTCCCCTCGGTAGTGAGGCTGCTGGAGGCTAGAGATTAGAGATTAGAGATTAGAGGTTAGAGATTAGAGATTGGAGGTTGGAGATTGGAAAAGCCAACATCCAACCTCCAACCTCCAACTTCCAACATCCAATAACAGAGAGGAGGATAATAGTGTACATCATTGGCGAGAACATCCAAATCATATCCAACGTGGTCAGAAAGGCCGTAGACGAGAGGGATGCCAAGCCTCTTCAGGAGTTGGCCAGGAAGCAGGTCGAGGGCGGAGCTCAGATGATAGACCTCAACATCGGCCGGCGCAAGAAGGATGGGCACGAGGTCATGCCCTGGCTGGTCGAGGTCATCCACGAAGTGGCTCCTGACGCGGCTCTTTCGCTTGACACCACCAACGCGGCGGCCATCGAGGCTGGCCTGAAACGCTGTCAGGAGTTGGGCATCGTGGCCCTGATCAACTCCACCTCGGCCGATCCTGAGCGGTTGGAGGCGACCATGCCTCTGGCAGCAAAGTATGGTTCTAAGATCATCGCCCTCACTATGGAAAAAAGCATCCCCGCTACAGCCGACGGCCGGGTGCAGTTGGCCATGGAGGTCATTCTGCCCAAGGCCATGGAGCTGGGAGTCCCCACGGAGAACGTGTATCTGGATCCGCTGGTACTGACGGTCAAGGGGATGCAAGATCATGCCTCGGAAAATCTCAACGCGATTCGCATGTTCAAGGTTCTCAGCGATCCGCCGCCCATGACCGTGGTGGGCCTGTCTAACGTGTCCAACAGCGTGCCTCATGAGAACCGCAGCCTGATCAACCGAACTTTCTTGGTGATGCTCATGGCTGCAGGGCTCGACTCAGCCATCGCCGACCCCCTGGACGAGGCCCAAAGCGAGGTGATCCGCATTATCGAGGGGCGGGACACCAGCACCCCGGTGGGCCAGCTCCTGATCAACCTCTACGATGCCACCGTAACCATGGAGGAGTTGGACCCATCCTTAGTGGACATGGAGGACCCCGAACAGGCAGCCATCTACAAGACCCTTCAAATCCTGACCAACAAGGTCATCTACGCCGACGCCTATTTGAGGATGTGAGCGTCTGGTTTCCGGCTTGGTCATCTGCTTAAGCCTTGACGATCCTGAGGAACATACTATCACCTCGAACCCAAGTGGGTAAACAGGGGCGAGGCATTCCAGCGGGGGGTCTACGCCGGGCAGACAACTCCCATCTGGACAGGGAACTCGGCCCGAGGCGCCTGACGTTGGGAATGCCTTGCCCCTACTCGTAAGATATTGACTTTTTCCCCTGGTTGTTGTATCCTTTAGACGCCTTTAAGTTGCCATTCAAAGAAGGCCACTCTGGCCAAAGAAAGCCTCAAAGGATGGAAGGATTATGTCGTCTGAAAGGGACCACACCTGGCTGCGGAGAAATGGCGACAGCGGTATCAGGAGCTGCGCTCACGGAAGACTTGATCGCCGAACTTACACGCGGCCCAGTCGGAAATAATGGAAAAGGTAAGGAGGAACAACCGTGGCTGAGAATAGAGTGAGAACCCTGAGCCTCAGGAGCGAAGTCCAGGCAGATCGCAGACTGGAGATTCAGATCCCGCAGGACGTCCCTCTTGGGCCCGCGGAAGTGGTAGTTGTGATCTTCCCCGAGAAGCCTGGGGCTGCGAGGAAATGCCTGACGGCAGGAGACCTGCTTAGTTCTCCTTTGTTTGGCTTGTGGAAAGACCATGAAGACATAGGAGACAGCCTTGAGTTTGCCCGCAAACTCCGGACAGAAGCAGAGCACCGATATCATGGTTGACGTAGATTTCCTGACCGATACCGATGTATTGATCGAGTTCCTCGCCCTCGACGCCAGAGAGCCCTACGAGCGCCTATGAACGGCCCTCAGCTTGGGGTTGGGGTTAAATTTGAACAGAATCGATGCAACACTGACAATGGCAAGAGACAAAAGAATCACTATACCGAAGATAGATAAGGAGGATGTGTGCTATCAGTCGTGTCGTTCTGACTATAGTATACAAGGCCGTGATATGAGCACTGAAGATGTCCAGAAGATGAGGCAAGCCCACAAGGTGCTGGCCGAGTTCGATTATGAGTTGGGGGAAGTCGAGAAGGGCTATACCAACCGCACTCTCTACGTCAACCTCTCCGGCAAAACCATCGCCAGCAAGCCGGTGACCCAGCAGATGAAGGACGTCTTCACCGGCGGCAAGGGCTTTGGCCTTTGGCTGCTCTGGAACGGGGTCACGGGCGACACGAAATGGAACGACCCGGAGAACGAGATTGTCATCTCGTCCGGCCCCATCGGCGGGACCACCCAGTACCCCGGCTCTGGCAAGTCCCTGGTGGTAAGCGTTTCCCCCACGACGCACTCGGTGGTGGATAGTAACGTGGGCGGCCATTTTGGCCCGCTGCTCAAGTTCGCGGGGTGGGATGCTATCGAAATCCAAGGCAAGGCCGAGAAAGACGTGATCGTCTTCGTTGACGGGAACGAAAGGAAAGTGACCATCGAGGAGGCGACTGAAGAAGCCGTAGACACCCACCTCATCGGCGAACAGATGGTGGAGATGTTCGCCGAAAACGAGAGGGAGAAGCGCGACATCTCGACCGTCTCGGCGGGAAGCGGCGCCGACCACGCCCTCATCGGCTGCCTCAACTTCAGTTGGTACGATGTGCGCCGCAAGGGCGTGCGCTTCAAACAGGCCGGCCGTGGTGGCATCGGCACGGTCCTCAGGGATAAAAGGATCAAGGCCCTGGTGGTCAAGTACAGCGGATCTAAAGGCGTTGCCAACAACCCTTCGGACAAGGAGCGCATCACCAAGGTGGGCGCTAGAATAAACAAGGAGATCAGCGATTATGACGCCGTGCAGAACAGGATGCGCAATGTGGGCACGCCCTACCTGGTGAAGATCATGAACGACTACGATCTCTTGCCAGTGCACAATTTCAAGTTCGGCTCGCACCCGGAGGCCGAAAGGATAGCGGGGGAGGTGTGGGAAAGGAAGTTTACCCAGGGCCTCCCCGACGGCTGCTGGTATGGCTGCACCATGAGCTGCTCCCACGCCGTGGACGGATACGTGGTCAAGACGGGGCCATACAAGGGACAGGTGGTGATCGTTGACGGCCCGGAGTACGAAACCACCGCCGGCTGTGGCTCCAACTGCGGCATCTTCGACCCCGACGCGCTTCTGGAGATCAACTTCTACTGCGATACTTATGGTGTGGACACCATCTCCTTTGGCACGTTGACCGGCTTCGTGATGGAGTGCTACGAGGCTGGCATCCTCAACCAGGAGATCACCGGGGGGCTGGAACTGAATTTCGGCAACGCCGACGCCGCCATCGAACTGCTGCACCTTATGGGGCGAGGCGAGGGATTCGGGGCCATCGCCGGGCAGGGCATCCGCCGCATGAAGCACATCTTCGCCGAGGAGTACGGTGGCGATCCCCAGTTCATGCAAGACATCGGCATGGAGGCCAAGGGGCTGGAGTACTCGGAGTACGTGACCAAGGAGTCGCTGGCACAGCAGGGCGGCTACGGGCTGGCCAGCAAAGGTCCACAGCACGACGAGGCCTGGTTGATCTTCATGGACATGGTCAACAACCAGATACCCACCTTCGAGGACAAGGCGGAGGCCTTGCACTACTTCCCCATGTGGCGCACCTGGTTCGGGCTGTGTGGGCTGTGCAAGCTGCCCTGGAACGACATCGCGCCGCCGGACAACGCAGAGACAGACGAGCCGGCCAAGATACCTGAGCACGTACAGAACTATGTGGAGCTCTTCTCCGGTGTGACCGGGCGCGAGGTGACCAAGGAAGACCTGATCACCATGTCCGAGAGGGTGTACAACTTCCAGCGTGTCTTCAACCTGAAGATGGGTTTCGGCACCCGCGAGCACGACGCCATTCCCTACCGTTCGATGGGGCCGGTGACGGCAGAAGAGTACGAATCCCGCGCAGAGCGATACGACAAGCAGCTCAAGGAGTTGGTGGGCTTTGATCCCGAAGGGAAGACCACCGAGGAGAAGATAGCAGCCCTGCGGGCATACCGCCAGGACCAGTATGAGAAGCTGATAGACGCCGTCTACAAGCGCCGTGGCTGGACGCCGAACGGCATTCCCACGCTGGAGACCCTTAAGAGGTTGCACATTGACTTCCCCGACGCGGTGGAACTGGTGACTGGTAGATTGGGAAACTGGTAAATCGGTAGATCGGGAGTCAGTACCAGCCTACCAGTGCACCAATCTACCAATGTACTAAGAGCGAGATGATACGGGTTAATAACAAGTTCGACGTCGAGTGGCAAGAGGGAATGACGGTGGACTCGCTTTTGAAGATTCTCAAGTTCACCTTCCCCATGATCATCGTGTCGGTGAACGGTAAGGTCGTCCCCAGGAGCGAGTACGAAACGACGAGGATTGAGGACAACGACGAGGTAAAGGTCATTCACCTCGTCGCCGGTGGCTGACGTGAGTAACGAGGCAACGAGAAATGAGTGATGAGGAACGAGGAACGAGAAACAAGTAACGAGGGAGACGCCCCTCCCGTTACCTGTTACTCGTTACCCCATTACTCGTTACTTTATATCAAGGAGGATATAGAACCAACATGGTCAACAAAACACAATTACCTGGCCGCAAGGCCAAAGCGTGGATCGAGAAGGATGCAGCTGCCGTCTCTCCTTCCTACACCCGTTCTTACCCCTTTGTGATGGACCACGGCAAGGGCTCAGAAGCCTGGGACGTGGATGGCAACCGCTTCATTGATTTCAACGCCGGCATTGCGGTCACAGCCACGGGCCACGCCCACCCTACTGTGGTCAAGGCCATCCAAGAGCAAGCCGAGAAGTTCATCCACATGTCGGGCACAGACTTCTACTATCCCGTCCAGATCGAATTGGCGGAGAAACTCAATGCCCTGGTGCCCATCGCAGAAGAGACCCAGGTCTTCTTCACTAACTCAGGTACCGAATCAATAGAGGCGGCTTTCAAGCTGGCCCGCTACCGCATGGGATGTCCCCGCATGTTGGCCTTTATCGGTGCCTTCCACGGCCGCAGCATGGGTTCATTGTCCTTGACCGGATCGAAGTACGTGCAGCGCAAGGGCTTCGCGCCCTTGGTGCCGGGGGTGACTCATGTGCCTTACGCCTATTGCTACCGCTGCCCCTTTCACCTAGAGTATCCATCCTGTGACATCTACTGTGTAAACTATATCGAAGAAACCATCTTCCGCTATCTAATCCCTGCTGAGGAAGTAGCGGCCATCTTTGTCGAACCCATCCAGGGCGAGGGCGGTTACGTGGTGCCACCCCCAGAGTGGCATAACCGGCTCAAAGAATTGATGGAAAAGTACGACATCCTGTACGTTGTTGACGAGATACAGACGGGTTTCGGGCGTACCGGCAAGATGTGTGCCATCGAGCACTGGGGCGTGGAACCCGACATCGTCTGCATGGCCAAAGGTATTGCCTCTGGCATGCCCCTCGGGGCGATGGTGGCTAGGAAATCGCTGATGACCTGGGAGGCTGGGGCTCACGCCAGCACCTTCGGCGGAAACCCCATCTGCTGTGCAGCGGCCCTGGCAACGATCAGGCTGATAGAGGGCGGCTTCATGGAGAACGCGACCCACATGGGCCAGCGGATAATGGATCGTTTGAATGAGATCATAAACGATCATCCGAGTATAGGCGACGTGAGGGGCAAGGGGCTGATGATCGGCATCGAGCTGGTGAAGGACAAGGAGACCAAGGAGCCAGCGCCGGAGATGCGTAACGAGGTCATCCAGCGCGCCTTCCAGAGAGGCTTGCTCATCCTGGGTTGTGGCCCGAATACTGTCCGCTTTATGCCAGCCCTCAACATACCCCAGGACATCGTAGATGAGGGCCTCGCCATCTTCGAGGAGGCCTTAACCGAGGTCGAGAAGGAGGCTGGGCTCTAGCGAGTCAACGAGTAACAAGTCAAGAGACTCGCCCCTACATCGGTCGGATACAAGGCCATCAACCGCTGGTGGCCTTGCTTTTCTTCTCACCTGCTGACACGACGACGTCAATTAATGCACCTTGATTCTCAGGGTAGCATAGCCATAGAGGGTAAAAGAAAACCCGCTCCTTGACACTGCGTGCAAACAACGCCTCCAGAGCGGGTTATCTAAACTACTATCTTCGCTTCTAATCACCGACGTCCTTCTACTTATCCTTGGGTAGGAATTTGAACATCACCGTGCCACAGTTGGGGCAGGTCCCTTTGGCCGCCAGGCGGCCATTCTTCATTGTCACCTCCTTGGCATCTTTCATCAGTTTCTTGGCCCTGCATTTAACGCAATAGCCTTCCACTCCCACTTTATTTCACTCCTTTCTATAGTGTTTTGAGGCTATTATAGCATAAAACTCTTATTTTGGCAAGCCTTGGATGAGAGTGATAGCCTGGTGCTCATTGTGTCACTTACACCCAATCATTGATGGCCTTGCTTTTCTTCTCACCCATTGACACGGCGCAAATTGCGGTTATGGGCAACTTGTGTTAGAATAGCCGGAGATTCGTTGGTCTGTAGTGCGAGGTGCCAGGCACTTCCGAGAGATCGCCCAGAGGGATACAGACAGTTTGGAAGACGGCCTTCAGACCAAAGAGCCGTGTAAGTGCCTGGCACCTGTACGCTTTCACTGGTCCGTAGAGCACAGACAGCAACACCCGTGGAGTGACCATGATAGACTACCAACTGCGCCAGCGCGAATATCTTCTTGAAATAAGCCGGGCCATGACCTCGCGGCTGGACTTGCCTTCGGTGCTGCGCCTGATCCTTGAGAACGCCGTGGAGATGCTACATGGACAAGCGGGCCTCATCGCCCTGCACCAGGAAGATGGCAGCCTCCGAGTACAAGCAAGCTATGGCTTGCCGGCGGGCCTCTTACACCTCTTCGCGCCCCTACTGACCGATATCCCTGCCCTTGCCGAACGCGAAGATCTGATCCGCTGGACGATCCCTGACCTGCAGATGAAGCTGAGTTTAGTGGTACCGGCCATCGGACTCAGCCTGCGCCAGGTGGTGGCCCTGCCCCTGATCATGGAAGGCATCCCCATCGGCGTGATCTATGTCTTCCGCTCCCGAGGTGGGGCCTTCTCCGCTAACGACCGCCAGGTGCTGGCCAGCTTCGCCGACCAGGCGGCCATCGCTGTCCATAACGCCCGTCTCTACCAACAACTGGTGCATGAGAAGCACCGCCTGGATACCATCATCCAGAACAGCGCCGATGGAGTGATGATCCTGGACACCCAGCGCCGCATCCGGGTCTTTAACCGTGCCCTGGAAGGGATGACGGGCTGGTCCGCCGAGGAAGCCCTGGGGCAACCCTGTTCTCGTGTGCTAGCCCTGAGGGACCGGCAGGGAAAGGGCATCTGCGAGGCCACGTGTCCCCTCGTGCAAACCGAGCCAGAGGAATATCTCTACGTGGAAGGCAACATCAAACGGTCCGATGATGGCTCAGTCGTCACTGTGGGCATCACCTACTCACCCCTCTATGATAAAGAAGGCCACCTCGTAAGCGTCATTGCCAACGTGCGAGACATCACCCGCTTCCGCGAGGCCGAGGAGATGAAGTCCACCTTCGTCTCGGTCATCTCCCACGAGCTGAAGAGCCCCGTCTCCATCATCAAGGGCTATGCCGACACCTTGCGTCGCGAGGATGCTCAGTGGGACGCGGATACGCTGCGACAGGGACTCGCTGTCATCGCCGAGGAGAGCGACCGCCTGAACAGGCTAATAGACAACCTCCTCGACGCATCCCGCCTTCAGGCCAGCGCCTTCAAGCTAGAGATTAGCTACCTGCAGGTGGACAAGCTGGCAGAAAAGGTCATGGAGGAATTCCGAACACAGTCGAACGAGCATATGTTCACCCTGGACTTCCCCGCTGACTTTCCCGCCGTGCGGGGCGACATCGAGCGGCTACGGCAGGTGCTGACCAACCTGCTCTTCAATGCCATCAAATACTCGCCCCGCGGGGGGCTGATCCGGATAGGTGGCTGGGCTGGTGACGATTGGGTCTACGTCTATGTGGCCGACGAAGGCATCGGTATCCCCAAGTCGGAACAGGAGCGCATTTTCGAGCGCTTCTATCGTGCGGAGAGTCCCCTCAGTCGTCGCACCGAGGGCGTGGGGCTGGGCCTTTACCTCTGTAAAGAGGTGATCGAGGCCCACGGTGGAAAGATCTGGGTGGAAAGCGAGCCAGGCAGAGGAGCCAAGTTCATTTTTAAGTTGCCGCGAGGCTAGAAGCTCTAAACCGAGATGGTTGAGTTGACAGTCAACACAAAATGTGGTATAATTATGCATGAAGAGGGATAAACGAGGAATCGGCAGATGGAACAGACATTTGGACAGGCACTACGTGAGCTTCGGCGATCGAAAGGCATCAGCCAGCGAGATCTGGCGGAGAAGGTGAGGGTGGACTTCTCGTATATCAGCAAAATCGAGAACGATCGCCTGCCCTCGCCTGCGGCAGACACGATAGTGAAGATTTGCGATGCACTGGAAGTGTCGCCAGATACACTGCTCGCCTTATCTGGCAAGATACCCAGTGAGCTTAGGGACACCATCGGTTCCAGTCCCGCCGCTATGCAATTCATTCGTAACGCCCAATCAATGGATCTAACGGAGGAGGAGTGGAAGGAACTTACCAAGCAGCTCAAGCGACTGCGAAGTTGACTTTCTACTATTGACGAGTTGTAAGGATAGGGGAGGGAATAAAATGAGCACCGACTGGTTAGCGATTCAAAGCTTTCAGCGAAGTCAGGACCTTCTGGCAGCGATCAATACCTTATCAATCCACAGCAAGCTGAGATTATCCGGGGTTGCCGACGAAGAAAGGGCCGAGGCCGCGGCAGAGGCGCGAGAAAAACTCGCATCATTCCTTGAGGCTTTTGAGAAAATCGTCCAACAAGCTGAGCAGGCAGGAGGGGGAATGCTGCTGGGAATAGATCCTCGCTTGCAGCAGTTAGTGAGGAGTTTCGTAACTGCCAAGCGTAACAAAGGCAGATTCCATTCCACGCTCTTCACACAATCTCCCTCCGACGCAGTGGACCTACTCGCATCCACAGACGAGGAGGATCAACAGGCGCTCGTGGAATGTCTAACGGATCTTCGTACCTTGGTCGAGGAACACATCTACACGGATACACAGCGGATACTTAGTCAATTCTAATGAGAGGAATCCTTACACAGAGCAATCTAGACCTGCTCAGGGAAATCGCTCGCCTGGAGTCGGCACTTTCTTCGGTTTCAGTACTGCCAGAGCTCTCGGCTTATCATGAACGGATCTCCAAGGTCTGCGAAGCACTGCGCAAGCAAGGACACCAGAACCTGCGCGACCTCAATCTTAACAGAGACGAAATCCTGCCAGATATACTCAGCGAGACGCAGAAACTAGCTAACCTATTTCGATTGTACAATGAGCACTTTGCCAGTCCTATCCTCCGCTCGTTACCATCGGACAGGCTTTGTCTACGAGTTATCACTTGGTTACATGCCCATCACCCCGAAACACAAAACGTGCCGGTTGCTCTAAGTGATGGAGGATTTAGCATCTGGCCGGAACCTCAGCTCCCTATCGTCTATTTCATGCCCCCCTCTAGACAACACGGGCTGCTTTATCTGCCGCTCTTCTTCCACGAATTTGGGCATTTGCTCTATGCCTGCCATAAGCCGGAGATGAACAACCTGGTATACGAGTTGCAAAAAGAGATTGCTGGTTTGCTGGAACCGATTTCTCAGCGCGATGACCTCTATGCTCAAGAGGAGGCAAAGAGACGTACGGCCATTGCCGAAACATGGTATGAGTGGACACAAGAATTATTCTGCGATACGGCTGGCTTTACTATCGGTGGTCCTTGCTTTGTTAATGCGTTCTCGATGTACCTTCGGATGGGTAGTAGGGATGAATTTCACCTCCCCCGAGAGAAGCTCGAATTCAGTCGCCATCCAGTAACC
>JBAWAP010000255.1:0-3391 GCA_049589355.1 Anaerolineae bacterium | reverse complement strand
AATTGACTCATCGTGAACCCTCCTGGTTATAGGATCACAATGAGCTTACCTCAAAACTGTTCAATTGGAAAAGTTCTGTTTTTGCCCCGGTTTGCACGGTTTGGGCTCTGGTTGCACAATTGTTACGTTAATATTTCCTCGACATCTGGAATAACGGGCGGGACTTCCGGTGCTCATTACGCTGCTGCAAAGGGCGGCGTAATAGCGTTTACAAAGGCCCTCAGCAGCGAGTTTGCACAGTATGGGATAACGGTTAATGCAATCGTTCCGAGCAAAATAGAGACAGATATGTTGTGGGGGTCTCTTGATGAAAAGGGCAAAGAGACATTGCTCAAGAAAATTCCTGTAAGAAGATTTGGCAAACCGGAAGAAATCGCAAGCCTTGCCCTTTTTCTCGCCTCTGATAATGCCGGATACATTACCGGCGAAACGATCGTTGCCTCAGGAGGGTACCGATAATTTTGTACGGTATTAGACATGACAGGCTGAGAGTGGTTGCCGAAGTCGTAGAGCCCTGCACCCTACCCACAACCCTGAGGACAGGAATAGGCGTGTCGTCTACGCACAGATGGGTTTGACAAACGATTGGAGATAATGTATACTGTTATGAGATGATGTAATCACAGGAGGACATAATTGCAGCACTAGCTGCCGCCAAGTAATATCGTGGTGAAGTAGCCTATCAAACATTGAATCCGTTGGCTAAGCTACGTCGCAGAATGTGGTGAAAGGCGCAGAGTCTTTAGGATGCTGGATGGTCTCTGCTAACTCGAGTCTATTAGCCCATCGTCGCTGACATTGTTGGCCCAACACAATGTGGGAAGAGCTTGCGTTTTGAAGACTTTGCACTTAGCGACGGTAGGTTGGAAAGGAGGTGAGGCAAGCGGACCAAGAAGCGTATTATTGGTTTGGGCGCCAAGCGCCCGCTACAATAATCAACTGAAGGAGGAGTGAAAAATGAAAAAGCTCAGCTTGTTCGTGTTGGTTGCTCTGGCTCTCAGCCTGGTTGTGACTGGCTGCGCCGCTCCGACGCCAGCCGTCGTCGAAAAGCAGGTAGTGGTCGAAAAGCAGGTGATCGAGACCGTCGTCGTCGAGAAGGAGGTGGTGGTCGAGAAGGAGGTTATGGTCACGCCAACGCCAAAGGCGGGATGCCCCGATAGTATCGTCATCTGTTGGACCCCGCCCGACATAACAGGCGTCTTCAGGACGGCCACCGACTACTTCAACCTCTCGGCTTTGGATGCCCGAACCGCCGGGCTCAACGTCTCTCTCGTCTCTCAAGCGCCTACCAGCCACATAGCCTTCGGGGACCAGGTGGCCATCATTGAGGACTTCGTGGCCAGGAAATGCGATGTCATCGCCATCTCCCCCATCGAGGTCGAGGTGGTCATCCCGGCCATCAAGAAGGCCAATGAGGCTGGCATCCCGGTGATCATCGTCAACTTGCTGGAGCCTATCGCCGGTGTGAAGATAGCCTCCTACATCGGCTTCGACAACACCGTGGCGGCGCGCATTTCCGGCTTCGCTCTGGTGGATTACTTCGGAGGGCCGGGCGTCCTCGGTACTGGTCGCAAGGTGGATATCGAGCCTGGCACCTATCTCGACCTGGCCTGGTGGGAGGAGCTCTACGAGACCATCACCGATGAGGAGAAGGCTGCGGTCAAGGCCAAGGTAGCCATCATTGAGGGCGTCGCCGGTGGCTTCTTCTCTCAGGCGCGGCTGAACGGCTTCCACAGCGTCGTGGATGAATACCCGGGCATCGAGGTCGTAGGAGCACCCTGCGCCGCGGATTGGAACCGCGAGAAGGGGATCAAGTGCGCCGAGGACTTCCTGACGGCTAACCCCGATTTGGACGGCATCTGGGCCGCCTCCAACGAGATGGGCCTGGGGGCCATGCTCGCTTCCGATGGTGCTGGCCGGCTGGAGCTTGCCGGGGAAGGTCCGGTGCTGGGTGATAAGAAAGTGGCTATCTTCACCAACGACGTCACGCCGGAGTCCGCCGACAGGGTAGCCGAAGGGAAGATGATAGCCGAGACCACCCATGGCTTCCCAGACTGGGGTTGGTATGGAACCGAGTTCGGGGTGACCATGGTTTGCGGTGGGAAGGTTCCCGAGATCTTCGACATCCGGCCGCGGACCATGTACAAGGATAACGCGCGCCTGTTCTACCCCCATCCTGCGTTGGAGCCTATCGACTGGGCTACCATCAAAGCCGGTGGGTCCCCTCGCGTCAAATAACCAGGCGTGCTGACTCTGGGTAAGGAAGGATCGCCTCTTTCAGGGGCGATCCTTCTCCCCAAATAGGAACTGAAGCCCCCTATGGGATTGGGCTCTAGACGTGCAGAAGGAAGGGAAGATGAGGCTAGCAGGTAAAGTCGCTATCATAACCGGTGCGGGCGAAGGGATCGGACGGGCCACCGCTCTCCTCTTCGCCGAGGAGGGAGCCGAGGTTGTGGTCGCCGATTGCGATCCAGAGAGAGGCGATGAGACCGTCAGGTTCATCGAGGAAAAGGGTGGCAGGGCGGTATTCCTTCAAGCGGATGTGTCTAAAGCGGCCGATGTGAAGAGGATGGTGAAGACAACCGTCGAGAGATACGGTAAACTCGACATTTTGGTGAATAACGCTGGGATCTACGCCCAAGCCGATGTGGTGGAGGCTACGGAGGAGGAGTGGGATCGGATTTTGAATGTGAACTTGAAGGGGGTCTTCCTCTGTTCTAAGTACTCTATCCCTGAGATGATCACGGGTGGAGGGGGATCTATTGTCAACATCGGCTCTGAGGCCGGAATCGTTGGCATCAAGAACCAGGTGGCTTACAATGTATCCAAAAGCGGAGTCATAGCTCTGACCAAGAGTACGGCCATAGATTTCGCCCCTCATAACATTAGGGTTAATTGTGTATGCCCCGGGACCACAGAGACCCCCCTGGTTAAGGCGGCTTTGGAAAGGGTGCCAGACCCGGCAGCGGCACGCCGCGCCGTGCAAGAGAGTCGCCCTGCCAACAGGCTGGGGCGGCCAGAGGAGATTGCCGCCGGCATCCTCTATCTGGCTTCTGATGAGTCCCCCTATGCCATGGGTTCGATACTCTCCATAGATGGGGGTTATACGGCCCAATAGGGATTCTCAGGAACTGGCCGCCGGAGAGAAAGGGACGCTCTGGTCCCCTTTTGAACCCCATTTGTCAGTGAGGTTAATCAGTGGTACAATATCTGGCAAGAGACTCCATCCAGCAAGCTTACTATCATTTTGTCAAATCCTTCTTGGGCGAACGGCGAGTAGGCGTGCGAGCATAGCTCTGAAAAACGTGATTTTTCGAGTCGCCGACCGAACTATGCACTGCACGCGCGATACTTAACAACCAAACAGCAGCCAAGAGCAACTTGCCAGCGA
>JBAWAP010000254.1:0-9983 GCA_049589355.1 Anaerolineae bacterium | reverse complement strand
TTTGATGGCCGAGACGCATCATGGCTTCCCAGAGTGGGGTTGGTATGGCACCAAGTTCGCGGTGATGCTGGCCCTGGGGCAGGATGTGCCGCCTACCTTCGACATTCGGCCGCGCACCATGTACAAGAGCAACGCCGATCTGTTCTACCCAACGCCAGCCTTGGAGCCCATAGACTGGGAAGGGATCAAAGCCGGCCGGAAGTTGCCGCAGAAGATCGTGATCGGGTGGGCACCAGCAGCCGTCTCAGGGGTCTACCAGACCGCGACCGAGTATTTCGAGAAGGCGGCGGCGGAGGCGCGCCAGCATGGGATCAACGTGGAAGTCATCACTCGGACACCCGCCACGCATGTGGACTTTGCCGACCAGGTGGCCATCATTGAGGACTACATCCAGCGCCAGGTGGATGTCATCGTCATCTCTGCCATCGAGGTGGAGGTAATCAGGCAGACGATCAAGAAGGCCAACCAGGCGGGCATCCCGGTGATCATTGTCAACCAGTTGGAACCCATTGAGGGGGTTAAGGTCGCCTCCTACATCGGTTTCGACAACACGGTGGTGGGGGCGATCTCAGCCTACGCGGTGGTGGACTACCTGGGCGGGCCCGGCATCCTGGGCAAGGGCGACAGGGTCAAGGTCGAGCCTGGAACCCATCTCGACCTGGCCTGGTGGCAGGCTCTTTACAAGGATGTGGATCCCAGGGCCATGGAGGTGAAGGGTCGCGTAGCGATCATCGAGGGCATTTCTGGGAGCTGGCATGGGGAGAATCGGCTGGTGCGCTCAGATGGCAGCGTTATCTATGCCGATTCCATCACCTTCCCCGTCCACGATGAGGCGGGTCAGTTTATGGGCCTGGTCGCCTCTTTTCGGGACGCCACCCAGCGGAAGCAGGCGGAGGAGGCACTACGAAAGGCCCACGATGAGTTGGAGATACGGGTTGAAGAACGGACGGCAGAGCTTGCTAGAACCAACAAAGAATTGCAGGCGGAGATCACCGAGCGCAAGCGGGCGGAGGAGAAGATAGAACACCTCGACCTCGTATTGCGTGCCATCCGCAACGTCAACCAACTCATCACCAGGGAAAAGGACCGCGACCGCCTGCTCCAAGGCGTCTGCGAGACCCTCACCGAGACTCGCGGCTACCACAGCGCCTGGATTGCTCTGTTGGATGAGTCCGAAGGGCGTGTGACGACCGCCGAAGCCAGGTTGGGCGAGGATTTCTCGCCTGTAGTCAGGCGATTGAAGGACGGCGAGTTGACCGATTGTGGGCAGAGGGCGCTGAAGCAATCGGGCGTTGTGGTAACCAAAGACCCAGCCTCCACCTGCGCCGGCTGCCCCCTGTCAAGCATGTATGGTGACAGAGGGGCGATGACCGTCCGGTTGGAGTATGGCGGAAAGGTCTATGGCCTGTTGTCTATCTCCATCCCCGGAGACCTCGCCGCAGACGAGGAAGAACGAGCTTTGTTCGAGGAGGTCGCCGGAGACATCGCCTTCGCCCTTCACAGCATAGAACAGGAGGAGGCGGCGAAGCGGCGAGCGGCTCAGGCTGCGCTGGTCTATGAAGTAGGTCAGCGCGTGAGCAGCAAGCTGGAACTGGGTGAGTTGTTGTCCGAAATCGTGCCCGCCGTGCGCGATGCCTTCGATTACTATGGCGTGATGATACTGCTGGTTGACGAGGAGGCCAATCGCCTCACTATGCAGTCCATCGCTGGCGGCTACGCAGACATCTTTCCCAGGGATCTCTATCATGCCATCGGGGAGGGGATGACAGGTTACGCAGCAGCCAGCGGCCAAACTCAGGTCAGCGGTGACGTCAGCAAGGACCCCCATTACGTGCGCGAGGTGGACGAGGAAACAAGGTCGGAGCTCGCGGTACCTGTCAAGAGTGGGGAGAAGGTCATCGGCGTGCTCGATATACAGAGTGACGAATTCGATGCCTTCGATGAAACCGACGTGATGCTAATGGAGACATTGGCCGATCAGATCGCCGGGGCGATCGAGAATGCACGGTTGTATGAAGCAGTTCAGCAAGAACTGGCCGAGCGCAAGCGGGCAGAGGAGGCATTGCGAGTCAGTGAAGAGCGGTTTGCCCTGGCCGTGCAGGGCTCGAGTGACGGCCTGTTTGACTGGGATATTCAAAACCACACGCTCTACTGGTCTCCTCGTTTGAAGGAGATGCTTGGGTATGCTGATGATGAACTCGACGTTGACTTTGATACGCTTACATCACATCTGCATCCAGACGACAAAGAGCATACGAACGCAGCGATAGAATCTCACCTGAAGGATCGGGTGCCGTTTAACGTGGAGCAGCGACTACGCACCAAATCGGGCGAGTATCGTTGGTTCCATACCCGGGGGCAGGCGCTTTGGGACGAGGCCGGAAATTCCACCCGCATGACCGGCCATACCAGCGACATCACCGAACGCAAGCGGACGGAGGAAGAACTCGCCTATATGGCCACCCACGACGCTCTGACCGGCCTGCCCAACCGGTGGCTGTTCAATGACCGCCTCACCCTGGAACTGGCTCGCGCATACCGCAACCGACAAAAGCTGGCCGTGATGTTGCTCGACCTGGATTACTTCAAGGACGTTAATGACACGCTGGGCCACACCGTGGGAGACAGGTTGCTGCAAGTTGTTGGCAAGCGACTGATCAGCCTTGTGCGCAAGAGCGATACCGTCGCCCGCATGGGGGGCGACGAATTCATGCTGTTATCACTATTCCCAGGGATCAGGGGGGAGGAAGATGCAGCCAGGATTGCCGAGAGAATCCTGGAGGTCTTTCGAAGGCCATTTGTGCTTGATGGTCATGAAATCCGTATCACCACCAGCATTGGGATTGCCATCTACCCCGACGACGGTCAAGATACTGATACCCTGATGAAGAATGCCGACATCGCCATGTACCGCGCCAAGGAACGGGGCCGGGACAACTACCAACACTACTCCGGCAGGGGAACAAGAGATAGACGAGGAAGAGAACCCGTTCGGCAACCCTTCGACGTGGCTCAGGGCAGGGCCCAGGACACCGCATCCTGATCGTTGACGACGATGGGAGCGGCCGTAGAAGCCTGAGGCTCATCCGGGAGATCGTGAGCGAGTTTGCGAAGGGGCGGACCCAAAAGTGTCCAGTAGTGAAGCTGTAGATAGGGTAAAAGTCCCAAAAGAAATGCGAAGGCTTAACACAATACCACGAAAGGTGATGGGAATAGGGAGATGAAAAGCAAAAGCAAGACAAAAGAGCAACTCACAAGCGAATTGGTGGAAATGCGCCAACGAGTCGCCGAATTGGAAGCGGTGAGCACCGAGCGGGTGCGAGCGGAGGAGGCGCTGCGTCGCTCGCTGGAGGAGACGGCCCATAGCCAGCGCCTGCTGCTGGCCCTCAGCCAGGCCGCCCAGGCCGTGCAGCGGGTCCGCACGCCCGTCGAAGTTTACCGCACCGTCGGGGACGAGATAGCCAGGCTGGGCTACCACGCCGTGGTCTTCACCCTTCGGGCTGAGCCCCTCGGGCTGAGCCTCGGGACGAAGCCTCAGAGCGAAGCCTTGACCGATGACCGGGCGCACCTGGTCCTCTCCCATCTGACCTTCGAGCCTGCTCTGGTGCGGGCAGCCGAGCAACTGACCGGCCTCTCGGCGCAAGACTTCCGCTTCCCGCTGGTGCCGGGTGGCTACTTCCAGCGGATCATCGCTGAAGGAGAACCCACCCTTAGTGATAGTGAGCAGGTCCCTGAGTCCATGGCCGAGGCTCTGCCCGCGCCGGTGCGCCCGCTGGCCAGCCGGATAATGGCCCTGCTGAGGCTGGAACAGAGCATCATCGCTCCGCTGACGATCGGCGGCGAGACACACGGCTTGCTGATAGTCTTCGGCGCCGACCTGACGGAGGCTGACGTGCCGGCCGTGACCGCCTTCGCTAACCAGGCGGCCACAGCCATCGAGAACGCACGGCTGTATGAGGAGGCCCGGGCCAGGGTGAGGGAGCTTTCTGCCCTCACCCTGGTGGGCGAGGCTATCAACCGGGCCCTCAGCCTGGAGGAGATCCTGGACATCGTGCTGCGGGAGGCCATGGGCCTGGTGGGAAGGAAGGAGGGCTCCATCGTCCTCCTCGATCCCAGGACGAACACCATGCGCATCGCTGCCAGCGAGGGCCTGCCCCCCAAGGCGGTAGAGGACTTTAACAGCCGCCCGGTCTATGCCCACGAGGGGACCTTCGGCATCGTGATGGAGACAGGGGAGATGCTGGAGATACCGGATGCCCTTCACGACTCACGGGTGCTCCATGGTGTAGGCAAGGTTCCCGAACAGCTCACCGCCGTGCCCCTGCGCACGGAGGAAGGGGTCATCGGCGTCATCGTCCTGGACGCCTTGCCCCCGGACGACCGGGCCCGACGCTTGCTCCTGGCCCTGGGCGACTTAGCGGCCGTAGCCATCCGACGGGCGCAGCTCTTCGAGCAGGAGAAAAGAAGGGCCACCCAACTGACGCTCATCAACGAGGTGGGCGACAAAGCGACCGCCATCCTGGATTTGGATAGGCTGATGCAGGAAGTGACTCGCTCTATCCAGGAGAGCTTCAACTATTATAACGTGGCCCTTTTTCTTTTGGACGAGGAGCGCCGTGAGGTGGTGATGCGGTCAGTCGCTGGCGGCTTCGAGCACATATTCCCGGGGGAATATCGCCAGTCTTTTGATGAAGGCATCATCGGCTTTGTCGCCAGGACGGGCAACTCGTGGCTAGCCAACGACGTCAGCGAGGACCCCCACTACGTCAAGGGTTTCCCAGAGGAGGTTCTGACCAAATCTGAGCTGTGCATTCCCATCAAGCTGGGCGATGAGGTCATCGGCGCCTTGGACGTGCAGAGCATTCGCCTCAACGATTTCGATCAGGCGGACGTAGCGGCCATGGAGGCGGTGGCTGACCAGCTAGCTATCGCCATAGAGAACGCCAGGTTTTATGATGAAGTCAAGAAGCGGGCTGAGGAGATGGCTGCCCTTCACAGGATAGGCCTCATCACCACCTCCACCCTGGACCTCGACGAGGTGCTGAAGCTCATCTACGAGGAGGTCAGCCAGTTGATGAAGCCCGACACTTTCTACATAGCCCTCTACGACGAGCAAGGGGAGGAGATTAACTTCGAAATATATGTGGAGAAGGGGCAAGATTTGGGCAAGTTCAGCAGGAAGCTGGGGGAAGGGGGGCTGACGGCCTGGATCATCCAGTCCAATCAACCCCTCCTCATCAGAAACACCGCCAAGGAGAGCTTCCCCACCGAACCCTTGGTGGTGGGTGAATTCGTGCCCGAGCTCTCCTACCTGGGGGTCCCCCTCGTGGCCAGGAGCAAGGTCATCGGCGTCATCTCGGTGCAAAGCTTCCAGCCTTACGCCCTCGACGAAGGGGATCAACGCTTCCTCACCACCATCGCCGACCAGGCGGCTATCGCCATCGAGAACGCGAGGCTGTATGAAGCGGCTCAGGAGGAACTGGCCGAGCGCAAGCGGGCGGAGGAGGCATTGCGAGTCAGTGAAGAGCGGTTTGCCCTGGCCGTGCAGGGCGCAAATGACGGAATATGGGACTGGGATATTCAAAACAACTCGCTCTACTGGTCTCCGCGTATGAAGGAGTTGCTTGGGTATGCTGTTGATGAGCTCGACATTGACTTTGATACGTTTGATTCGCTTCTGCATCCAGACGACAGGGAGCATACAGCGGCAGCCATAGAAGCTCACTTGAAGAAGCGCGGGCTGTACGACGTGGAGCAGCGACTACGCACCAAATCGGGCGAGTATCACTGGTTCCGTGCCCGGGGACAGGCACTTTGGGGCGAGGCCGGAAATCCCATTCGCATGATCGGCTCTACCAGCGACATCACCGAGCGCAAGCGGGCGGAGACGGAGATCCGCAAACTCAACCGGTTTCTAGATAGCGTTATTGATACTGCCAATGTCTGGCTGGATGTGATTGACGAGAGAGGCAACGTCGTGCTTCGAAACAGAGCCGCAGAAGAGATCAGCGGCTACTCCCGGGAAGAGGTCGTGGGGCACGCCAAGATATGGGAGTGGCTCTATCCGGACGAGGAGTATCGCAACGAGGTTTTTGCCAGAGCCGTTGCTAGAATCGATACAGGCGAAAGGGCGAAAGATGTCGAGACGACCATCCGGCGTAAAGACGGCCAAACCAGGGTTATCTCTTGGAATTCCCGGAACCTGGTAGACGAGGAGGGCAACCCAATTGGGTCCATCGCCCTCGGTCATGACATCACCGAGCGCAAGCGGGTGGAGGAGGCGCTGCGGGATGAAAAAGCGCTTATGGATGCACTAATGGACAACATCCCGGATAGTATCTACTTTAAAGACCGACAGGGCCGCTTAATAAGAATCAACCGTAAAATGATGCGAGATCTGAACCTGGACGAGATGAGCCAGGCTGTAGGGAAAACCGATGTGGACCTGTTTGGCGAGGAATTTGGCCGAAAGACGTTAGCTGAGGATCGGCGCGTTATGACAACAGGCGAACCGATCATAGGTTTAATTGAGAGTAGGCAATTGAAGGACGGGCAGATCAACTGGACGTTGACCACCAAAGTCCCATTGTGCGATGCCAGTGGCCAGATCGTGGGGCTTGTGGGGATCACACACGAGATCAATGAGTTCATGAGGGCGGAGGAGGAGCTCCGGCAACTGAAAGAGTTCAACGAAGGCATCGTGCAGGGGATGGAAGAGGGTATCATGATGGAGGACGCCGAGGGCCACATCACCTTCGTCAACCCCAAGATGGCGGAGATGCTGGGCTACACGGAGAAGGAGTTGAGGGGGAAGCATTGGTCGGAGATCGTCGCCCCCTCCTGTCTGAGGCAAGTGGAGGAGGAGAGTAGCAAACGCCTCAAGGGGATAAGCACTCGGTATGAGGCGTTGTTGCTGCGCAAGGATGGCAAGGAAGTGCCTGGCCTGGTCAGCGCCAGGCCGCTGTTCAGGGAGGGGGAGTTTGTGGGGACCTTGGCGGTATGCACCGACCTCACGGAGAGAAAGGAGATGGAGCAGCAGCTCATCCAGGCGGGGAAGCTGGCCGCCATTGGGCAGCTTGTGGCTGGGGTGGCCCACGAGCTCAACAACCCCCTCACCTCGGTGGTTGGCTACTCCCAGCTTCTAATGGGGGCGAAGTGCAGCGAGGAGATAAAGCATGACCTGGGTAGGATCAACAGGCAGGCCGTGCGCGCCGCCAAGATAGTGGAGAACCTCCTCACCTTCGCCCGGAGAAGGGAGGCACGCAAGGAATCCATCAACATCAACGCTGTCATCGAGAGGAGTCTGGAGTTGCAGGCCCACCAGCTTGCGCTGGACCGCATCTCCATCGTCAAGGAGCTGGATGAGGCTTTGCCCCCCACCATGGCCGACTCCTTCCAGATGCAGCAGGTCTTCATGAACATCATCAGCAACGCCCATCAGGCACTGCGGGATTGGGAAGGGGAAAGGCAATTGAGGGTGAGGAGCGAGCTTGCGGAGGATATGATCCATTTGCAGTTTACGGACAGCGGTCCGGGGATTCCTGCGGGAGTGATGGAGAGGCTTTTTGAGCCCTTCTTCACCACCAGGGAGGTGGGGGAGGGGACGGGGTTGGGGTTGAGCATCTCCTATGGCATCGTGGAGGCGCATGGGGGTAGCATCTGGGCGGAGAGTGAGGTGGGGAAGGGAGCTACCCTCATCGTGGAAATCCCAGTGAGAGAGGACTGAAGGCTTCGTGACTACTCAGGCTGTCATTGCGAGCAAAGCGAAGCAATCCCCAAGCCGCAAGGAGGAGATTGCTTCGTCGCAAAAAACGCTCCTCGCAAGGACACGGGCTGAGCAGTTACAAGGCTTCTTGCTAAAGGAGGTAGAGATGATACGAGAAAAGGTCCTAGTAGTTGAGGATGATCCCGATGTGCTCGAGCTATGCAAGCGAATATTGACCTCCAAGGGCTATCAGGTCAAAGGCGCAGGAGACGGATACGAGGCCATTGAAAGGGCCAAGGGTGAACCCTTCGACCTCGTGCTCGCAGACATCAAGATGCCTGGCATGAACGGCTTGCAGGCCTACCAGGCCATCAAGGAATTGAACCCGGATATCATCGGGGTGATCATCACTGGCTATGCCTCCGTAGAGACGGCCATCGAGGCCGTCAAGCTGGGGTTCGACGGCTTCGTCACCAAGCCCTTTGCCCCGGATGAGCTTGATGCGGCGGTAACAAAGGCTTTGGAAAGGGCAAGGCTGGAGAGGGAGAATGCGCGCTTAAGGGCCCTGATCCCCCTCTTTGAGCTGAGCGAGGCTTTCATGACTACCATTGATCTGGATGAGTTGCTGGACCAGGTAGTGCACACCGCCCAGCGAGAGACGAGGGCGGATAGGGTCTCCTTGATGCTTCTAGACGAGGCGAGTGGGGAGCTGACCATCGAGGCAGCGGTCGGTCTGCATCTAGGTGTGATGGCTGAGGCAAAGGCTGGGGAGGGGATCGCAGGGTGGGTGGCGAAGCGGGGTGAACCATTGCTGTTAGATGATAAGGTGCCCTTTGATCCCAAGATCAGGGAGGCGATGAAGAGAGATAAGATCTCCTCGGCTCTATGCGTGCCATTGAAGGTCAAGGAGGATCGAGTCATCGGGGTGCTCAATCTCAGCAAGCTAGGGGGGACCACCTTTGCCGGGACGGACTTGGAGTTGGTGTCCATCCTCTGTGGGCAGGCGGCCATTGCCATCGAGAACGCGAAGCTCTTCGTAGAGACGGAACGCTTGAAGGCGTTCAACGAGAGCATCGTGCAGGGCGTGGCCGAGGCCATCCTGATCGAGGATGCTCAGGGCATCCTTACCTTTGCCAACCCTGCAGTGGAGGAGCTGTTGGGATACACCCGTGAGGAGTTGATCGGCCAGCATTGGACGACCATCGCGCCTAAAGAGCAGGTGGAGAAAGTGCACCAAGAGACAGCGAAGCGGTCCCAGGGTATCGCTAGCCATTACGAGACGGCTCTGCTGAGCAAGGAAGGGCAGGTGATCCCGGTCATCGTGAGCGCCCGGCCCCTGTTCGAGGACGGCAAATTCGTCGGCATACTCGCGGCCTTCACCGACATCACCGAACGCAAGCGGGCGGAGGAGGCACTCCGGCAAAGTTACGTGAAATTACAAAGGACCTTGGAGGGAACGATCCATGTCCTGGTATCAGCAATCGAGTGGAGGGATCCCTATACTGCTGGTCATCAACGGCGGGTAACTCAACTGGCCTGTGCCATCGCCAAAGAGATGGGCCTTTCAGAAGAGCAGCTCGAGGGAATCCGTATGGCTGCAGTCATTCATGATGTCGGCAAGGTCAGTGTACCTGCTGAGATCCTTAGTAAGCCCGGTCAGTTAAACGACCTCGAATTCGGTCTGATTAAGACTCACGCCCAAGTTGGTCACAATATATTGAATGGGACGATAGAATTTCCCTGGCCGGTGGCCCAAATCGTGCTTCAACATCACGAAAGGATGGATGGTTCTGGTTATCCTCAAGGTCTATCGGGTGACGACATCCTCCTGGAAGCAAGGATCCTGGCTGTAGCTGACGTTGTGGAGGCCATGGCCTCTAACCGACCTTACCGACCGCCTCGCGGTATAGATAAGGCCCTGGAGGAAATCTCACAGAATAAAGGCGTCCTTTACGATCCTGAGGTAGTAGACGATTGCTTGAAGCTTTTCAATGAGAAGAGATTTAAGTTCGACTAACAGATGAAGGCAACAACTTCACCTACTGATCAGTCAACTTGCAAGCAGCTATAAACTCATGCTTAGCCGGGCAGGTCAAGCCGATATGCCAGGACTTCGCTGGCTTTTGGTGTTTGTTCTGATCGATTGTTAAGTTATTTTGGGCTCAACTATAAACAGGCTGAGGGGGTTGATCTGGCGCATCTTAAGCCACCCCACATGCAGCCTTCAGATAAGATTCTGATGGAACTACTCCAGTTCAGTCGATCTGCATAGTAGTCC
>JBAWAP010000253.1:0-15607 GCA_049589355.1 Anaerolineae bacterium | reverse complement strand
GTCAAAGCCATGGATGTCCCGCCTGGTTGGATTGCTCAACCCGTTCTCCCAAACGATGATGTTTCCGAAGATGTCGGGGTTGTACGAATATCCCCACCAAACATCAGGGATCACGAATGAGCTTTGTGTGGACAAATCGAAGCCTCGGATATCCTGCCTAGATATTGCAGGGCTGGTGGCGGTCCAGACCACAATGTCACCCGAGATAGTAGGACCAGCATGAAGCCCAGAGCTGTGTATACTAATCAAGAATTCGCGTTCTGTAGATAGATCGTAACCATAGACACCTTGGTTATCCGCACGCCAGTCGTACCACACCACAACACGGTCCCCAATGTCCAGGGTGCTGGGCCTCGCTGTATCGTTCGTGATTCTGAACTCCCGTTGCGTGGACAAGTCATAGCCGTAAATGTCGTGGTTGCCATTGCGCTCGTCTATCCACACTACTATGTCGCCCCAGATGGCAGGGGCCCCCTGACTAGCCGGATCAGTGCAGATGGGGAACTCGCCCGTAGGGAGTGACCGTGTTATTGCGCTCAAGGGGGCAAGAAGAGGGCCATCTATCGCCTTTCCCTTCGGGCTGTTTGTCGTCCCCGCTGTGATAGAGGGGCCCAGGATAGAGATCCAGCTCACGACCAAAGTCAGACAAATAACGATTAGCTTCTTCATGATTGACTCCTCCACACGAATAATACACTTGTGAGTCGACAAACCAAAACGCCAGCCTCAGGGCACACAAAAAGCACGGCCTCGGCTGGCGTTGTGGTTCGGGAATGTGGTTTGCTGTGTCAGGCTGCCTCGTGAAGACCGAGCTTCAGCGCCCTGCCCACTACAATCAGTTTAGCACAATCCAAGCTCCCTGTCAACACTTCAGTGGTGCAACTGCCCTCTCACTCACAAGTCTCCCCCCAATGCACCGCCACCAGCATGATGTCCACGATGTCAATGTCGCCATCGTCGTCCAGATCGTAGGTGGAATCGTAGTCAGGGTCGCCCAGGGCGGTGTGCCAGAGGTTGGCTACCAGCATGATGTCCTCAACGTCCACGTCGCCGTCCAGGTCGCCTTCCAGGGTGCAGGTCTGCACCTCGAAGGCGCCCAGGTCTGGCGTGGCATCTCGGGGCTGGCCCAGGATGTCGTCAGCGAGCGATTGGGTCGGGTCGGCGGCGTCCGTGGCAGGGCTGCCGGCAGGAAGAGCACCGTAGCTGTTCACCAGACGTTCGAACTCCTGGCGCACTGTCGCACTGCCGCTGAGGAAAGCGCTGGCATTGGGGTCCCAGCGCGGCAGCACCACGTTCGTCGGGTTGGGCAGGCCGGGGTCGGCGACCAAGCGGTGGACATCGTCGGTGTAGTTCACCAGTTCGCTGGCATCACTGGGGATGGGGTTCGGCCCGTTCCAGTAGAGGTTGTGATCCAGGACGAAGGACAGGGTCTGCCCAGGTGGCGTGTCGGAGAAATCATTGGGCCGGCTCGGGTTCTCGGCGCCCATGGTGCCTGTGGGATCGGCCCATAAGTTGTTGTAGAAGCGGATGTTCTCGTTGGGTGGGTTGTCGCCCTCGGTGTTGAGCCGCATGGCGTAGGCCAGGGCCGGCAGGTCGCCCACCACCGTGTTGTGGCGGAAGGTGATGTCCCGGGCCCCCTTCACCCCGAAGGCGGCGCGCATCACGTTGGGCGCGTTGCCTAGCATGAGGTTGTTCTCGACGAGGACATCGCGGGCCTCGTGGAAGGGCTTGCCGTCCTCACCCACCAGCACGAAGTAGCAACCCGTGCTGCCCTGCCAGTTGAGAAAGACGTTGCGGCGTACCGTGATGCGCTCGTTCTCTGGCAGGCCAGCAGAGTTCTTGATGACGATGAAGCTGCTGGTGTCGTTGCCGGTGGTGCGCCCGCTACCCTCGAAGTCGTTGAAGAAGACGTTGTCCTGAATGACCACGGCGATGACGCCGTTGGCGTCAATATGCTCGTCGGAGCCCGTCTGGTCGTAGAACACGTTGCCCTCAATAAGCACGTCACGGGCGCCGTAGTTGACCTTCAGCAGGTCATTGTTGTAACTGTCGTGGATGACGTTGTTCCGCAGAGTGATGCGGCTGGTGGCGTCGTCACCGCCGGGCGGACCGAGCAGGTCCTGGATCTGAATGACCAGAGCGCCAGCGTCAGGGCCGCTGTGGGCGATATCGAAGCCCTCCAGGGTGATGCCCTGGCCGTAGAAACAAGTAACGACGGTGGCGTCATTGCGCAACCGGGCTTGGTAGGGCACCTCGGAGCGGACAGTGACCCCCTGGCTGAAGGTGCCGCGCAGACGCACGCGCCCGAAGTACGTGCCTGGTCGGACCAGCACCATGCTGCCGTCCGGGACGCTGTCCAGAGCGTGGGTAATGGTAGCCCAAGGGTTAACTTCTGAGCCGTCACCGGTCGTATCGCTGCCGTCGGGGGCCACGTAGTAGACCCCCTGGGCCGACGCGAAGGCCGTGGCCAGAGCTACCAGGACCAGTCCGATAACGATAACAGGGCTTTTCATGTTCGACGCTGAGCTTGAACTTGTATCTCCCGCCACAGGTTGATCAGACTCAGGCGCTCAGCCCAGGCCTCGATGTAGTCCAGGTCCAATTCATCGCCCAGGGCCAGGAGGATGCTGGTGATGTCGCGCACGTGTTTGGGCTGTTGGCTGATGCTGAAGTAGTGGAGCTTGTTCAAGATCAGGTCTTCAGGAGCGTGGACGTAGACCTCACCGAGAGGCGGGCCCAGGTCTAGGAGCCGTCGGCGGGCGAAAGCAGTCTCGCGGTAAGCATCGCCGGGACGGAGCAAGAACAGCTCAGCTTTGTAGCCGGTGTAGAGGTGGATGGCATTTACCGGAAGGTCAGCACGCGTCTCTAGGAAGAGGTCGAGGATGATGTCTGCAGGCACCAGCATGTCTCGCTTTTCGAGCTCTTCGGAGAGGCGCTGCATGCGTTCGACGGGTACACTCACGACGATATCCACGTCCTGCGTCGAGCGAGCCTCCGCCCAGGCAGTCACTGCCAGGGCGCCAGCCAGCATGTATTCCACACCAGATGCTTCCAGAGCCTCGATCACCAAACAGGCAAAGTCAATCAAACCCATTTGTGGGTGCTGCAGTGTTTTATCAGTCATGTTGAGATAGCCCCTTTGCGTTGCAAACGACGCACGTTAGCTTGGCGTAGCCAGTCGGAAAGGTGAGCCGCTTGCCATACCCTTTGGGCAGATCCCAGACGCCGGTAGATGACAATCTGCTTGGGATCCACCTCAGCGACGGCACCGGCGATGAGGCGTCGCAAGCGTTCGTCGAGCACTGGCCGGCCTTCGACGTAGTAGCCCTTGTAACCACGCCGCCGGCTGTAGGTCAGCCTGTAGCCAGCTTCGGCCAGCGCCTGGCGCACGGTAGCCATGTCGCGGTAGAAGGTAGTGCGTTGGGATGATCCAAAGTCCCCTCTGGGGGCAAAGCAGCCCCGTCCCAAAAGGGCCTCGACGCGGGTGATGAGCCCTTCACGTGTCAGGTAGGATTCCTCCCACACCAGGCGTAGCAGCGCCGCCCGGCGGGCTGCCCGCATATCTCGCTCCGCCATCTCGCGCAGCCAGATCAGCCACTCATCTATGGGTAAATCGTTGGGAGGCCACGTCAAGGATAGCATCGCTTTTCGATCCCTCCTTAAGTATGTCCTGCTCCCATGATGTCACAACTGTTACCCATGGCAATTTTACCACATCCTCCGCCTTTTTTCAAGCCAACTCTTTTCGCTCACTCACAGGTCTCTCCCCAATGCACTGCCACTATCATGATGTCCACGACGTCAATGTCTCCGTCATCGTCCAGGTCGTAGGCAGGGTCGTAGCCGGGGTCGCCTACAGCGGTGCGCCAGAGGCTGGCCACCAGCATGATGTCAGCCACATCCACATCGCCGTCGCCGTCCAGGTCGTGGGCCGGAGCGAAGTCGGGGTTGCGCCAGTCGGCGGCGACGGCCATCACGTCCGCGATGTCCACGTCGCCGTCCCCGTCGAGGTCGCCGGGGAGAAGGCAGGGCGCGTCAACTACCCAGATGTCGAGGTTGCCGCTCCGCTCAGACTCGAAGGCGATGCGACGCCCATCGGGCGACCAGGAGGGCGCGCCGTCGTAGGCTGGATCGTCGGTGATCTGGATGGGGGTGCCCCCACGGGCCTCAATGGCCCAGATGTCGCCGTCGTCCCCACCCCGATCCGAGGAGTAGACGATCCACTCCCCATCGGGCGACCAACTGGGGTCGGTGTCCTCGGCTGGATCATCGGTCACGTTGGTCAGCCCCCCGCCGTTCAGATCCATCGTCCATAGGTCCCAATTGCCACTGCGAAGCGATTGGAAGACGATGGTGGTGCCATCGGGCGACCAGTTGGGCTCCCAGTCGTCAGCCGGGTCATCGGTCAACCGCACGGGGTTGGAGCCGTCGGCGTTCATGCGCCAGATGTCCCAGTTGTTGCTGCGATCAGACTGGAAGACGATCTGGCTGCAATCGGGTGCCCACGACGGTTCCCAATTCAGCGCGGCGGTCGTGGTCAGGCGCTGTACATCGGTCCCGTCAGAGGTGATGCTGTATATCTCGTCGTTCTCGCTTTCCACGTCCGAAGCGAACACGATACGGTCATTGGCGGGGCACCAGGCCCGTCCTGGCAGGTTGACGTTCTCCGCCCCGTTCCAGGTCAGGGCCGCCGGATCGCTCCCATCATCGTCCATCACCCACAGCTCGTTGTTCCCGCTCCGGCCCGAGGTGAAGAGTATACGTTCGCCGTCGGGCGACCAGGCCGGGTTCTGGTCGTTGGCCGGGCTGCCCGTGGTGAGGTTGACCGGCCCGGCCGGCCCGATCCGCAGCCAGTTGCCACCCAGACTCACGGCGAAGGCGGGTACGGTGATCAGGCTGGGAGTCTCTGCCGCGCTTGACAACAGAGCCGTATTCTCAGCCTGAATGGTGACGATGAGCAGCGATGCCAGGACTAGAACGGCGAATAACCCGGTGAGAACCGTTTTCATGGCTCTGCCTTATTTGTTATGGTCTTATGGTGTTCTGCCCCCAGTGGTCAACGATGACGTCCATCAAGTCGCTCGAGGCAACGTCGGTGTGGTTATTGGGGTCGGGGCCGTGACGGAAGTTGAAGGCATCCACTTCCTGCGTCCACGGTTCCCACGCCGGGTCCCACACCCACAGGGCATGGTTCATGCCCCGCTGCTCGAACAGGTCCATCTGGTCGTCCATGAAGTCAGCCGCGCCAGGCTCCCAGCGCATGACGCCGAACTCGTTCACCGAGACCGGCACGCCATGCGCCGCCTTGAAATCATCCACCGTCGAGAGCAGACTGTCCAACCAGGCCTGGTTAAACGGTTCGGCGTTCCCGTCCCAGTCTACATCGCACCAGCCGGGGTAGGTGCAGTCCTGGGTATCCCACCATTGATGGGTGTATAGATGGGGCGCGTACTGATGAACCATGTAGACCGTGCGCGGGTCACCGGTCGGCTCCACGTATGGCAGCCAATCGAGCGAGCTGTACCCATTGCCCCCGATGAGAATGGGCGTGTCGGTGTCCACCTGACGGATGGCGGTGCTGATGCGCGGGTAGAGCTGGTTCCAGTCGTATAGTGTGCCCCCGTAGTTGTCGTAGAACTCCTCCGGGTCCCAGATGCCCAGTGGATCGCCGAGGGGATAGCTGCCCACTTCGTTGGAGTTGGACTCCACCATTAGGTCGTAGCCGACAACAATGGGGTTATCCTTGTAGCGTTGGGCAGTGTAGCTCCACATGGCCACCCACGCATCTTGAGCGGCCTCGTCGGCCCACATTTTGTTGTTGTAATAGCTCGGATCGAACCAGCCGTCCTCGGGATCAGACACGGTATCCTCACCCCAGACAGCCCAGAACTCGCTGCGGCCCGGCCCGGTGCGGAAGCTGATCACGGCGAACATGCCGGCCTGCTCGATCATGGCCAGCAAGCGGTCCAGGTTGTCCTGGATGTCCTGGTCCAGGATGTGGGGCGGGGTTTCGGTGAACAGGCCGGGATGGGAGATGTTGATGTAGTTGGCGCCCATTGCTGCCAACTGGTCGAGGTCCTCCTGGATGTAGGGTGGACCGACGGGGCCTGGTCCCATAAAGGTGGGGCCATCCAGCTCAGGATAGACGCGGCGCTGCCAGATGTTGGCGCCACGCAGGCGGGTGCCTTCTGTCCACAGCGCCCATTTATCAACCGCAGTTTCACAGGTCTCCCCCCAGTGAACCGCCACCAGCATGATGTCCACCACGTCAATATCGCCATCATGGTCGAGGTCGTATAGGGGGTCGTAGTCTTCGTCGTCTTCAGCGGTGCGCCAGCGGCTAGCCACAAGCATGATGTCCTCGACGTCCACGTCGCAGTCGCAGTCGAGGTCTCCGGAGAGATCGCAGTGAGGGGTAACCGTCGGCGTGACTGTCGGGCTGGGCGGGGGGCTCGTTCCCCGGATCACCACGGCGGCCGCCGTGTCCAGGGTGGGCAGGGTCACCGTCACATTTTCGATTTCCGATTTCCGATTTCCGATTGTCATTCCACTATCTGCGAGTTGCAATGGAAGGGGGCCGCCAGCAGCGCCAGGAGCATTCCATGTCGCTGAGGTCGGGGTGAAGCCGGCCGGCAGGCGGACGGTGATGCCCACGTTGGTGTATATTTGGCTGCTGCTGAAGTTGGCCAGGGGGATGATGACAAAGGGGCCTTCGGCGTCCGCGCCCGTCCGGGCCTCGATCAGCACCCGTTTCTTGTGGAAGGCTGATAGGTCAGTGGTCAGCACATCGCTGGTCACGTCGCTAAAGGGGTAGGTGGTGGCCCCGGCCAGGGCGTTGGTGGCCCGCGGCTGGCACCACTCGTCCATCGCGCCCGTGTCCCCCGTCACGGCCAGCTTGCCCCCAATCGCTGCGTAGTCGCGCAACAGCGTCGCTTCGGTGTCGCTAAGGCAGGCGGCGTTGGGCAGCACCAGCCAGGTGTAGCACGCCAGCTCGGCCAGCGACCACTGGCCGGTCACGATGTCGAAGGGGATCTGGGCCTTGAGCAAATCCTGGGCCCGATCCCGGTACTCCTTGATATAGGTCGTGTCCGCATAGTCGTACTTGTCGTCGCCGGCATCCTCGCCGTCCACGAAATCGCGGGTACGCGGGCTGTACCACACTGCCACCTCGGCCAGGGAGGTGCTGTGGTAGGCCATGTCCGCGTTGGCCGCCAGCCAGTGGAAAACGATGGGTCGGCTGCCGGTGCTGTCGTCCACCATCTCCGGCCCCTTGGCCTCGTAGAAGTTGGCTCCCTCGGCCAGGTGGACGCCGGCCTCGCGCAGGCTATCGTCCACCGCCCCGGCGTAGGTCAGAATCCAGCCCGGCTTACCCTTGTTGGCCGCTACCGCAAACTTGATCATCAGCGCGTAGTCGCGCCACTGCTTGAAGGTGGCATTGGCCATGCCGGTGTCGTCCTGGTCTACCGGCTCCAGCTCGTGGGCCGTGGCCACACAGGGATTGCCAATGAACTCCAACGGGTCCTGGGAGTACTGGGTGACGAAGTTGGAGTCCATACACCAGTTCTCGGTGAAGAGGACCAAATCGGGGTCCACTGCCCGGGCGGCGGCGAACACGTCGTTGGTGAAATTGGTGATGGACTCGATGCGCCAGCGGACGAACTGCCGCCAGGTCAGGTCGTTCCAGTTCTTGGAAGGGAGGGCAGCGTGTCCGTAGGCGGCCTGGAAGGCGGCCTGGCTGTAGGGGTCGTAGGAGGGCCACAGGTCGTCGAACTGGCCGATGGCGTTCAGTAGATAGATGACGTCAATCCACAGCCCGTCGGCGCCCGCTGCGGCGATGTCCTGGATGCGGCCGATGTAGAAGTCGCGGTAGGGGGATTCGGGCGACAGCCAGGCATCCACGTCGTCTGGTTCCAGCCAGAAGACGCCCTGGACGCCGCTGAACTGGACCGGGTTGCCGTAGCGGTCAATCTGCATCCACTCCGGGTGCTCAGCCGCCGGATCGCGCCCGGTGTTGACACAGTTTTCGCAGATCAGCTCCAGCGCGGTCAGGTACCACACCACTTTGAGCCCTTTGGCGTGGGCGCGGGGGAAGACCCGGTCACGCATCAGGGCCAGCACCTGGTTGAATTCGCCATTATCGGTCCAGGCGGTATAGCTCCAGCCGGTGGGCGCGTCAGCGACGAGCACGGTGACGCCATCGTCGGCGGCCTGTTGGAGTTTGGCGTCAATCTCGGCGTTGGTCATGTCCAGCTCGAAGGATGCGCCGGCCAGCCGCGCCTCGCAGGCCCAATCTGGGAACGGAGTCACGGCGAAGGAGGGGTTAGCGATAGTCGGTGCCTCGCCAGAAGGGCCTGGGCGCAAACCCAGTACGACCAGCAGACTCATCACCGCAATCGCCAAGCTGAGCCATCTCTGATTGTGTCGCATGGTTTCAATCTCCCGTTTCGGTCAACCGGCTATTCGCTTTATCCTCTAAGAGGCCCCAGCCGAGCCGAAATCAGAGCTTATATCGCTGTCCTCCGCACAAACCGCCGGGCAAAATCAAAACCCGGCGGGCATGGCTATCCGACCGGGTTTGGAAACCAGTTCTATCCGAGACGGCAGCCCGGCGGCCATACCCGTTAGGCTGAGCCTTCGGGCCGAGGGCTCATAACGAAGCCTTGCGGCTTTAGACCCGTAGCTTTGCGTCCCTAGCTTTCGCTAGGTTTGCCCTTTCGCTCGTATCCCTTAGATTCAATTTCATTATAGCATCCCTTAATCCATTTACGGGTGAAGGAGGGCTGAAATTTGCGCGAAAACTGCGTGAAGACAGGAATGCTTAGGCAAAAGCACTGGCCTGGACCTTGCAAATAAGCTACCAACGCTGAGGGCATAGCTAAAGAAAAAGCAATTGAGCCTGTCACTATTGACTTCGTCGAACAGGTTCATCGGCGGTCAAGCGCAGTCAATTGCCGCCAGCGTGGTCATCAAGGGGATGGCAATCACGATAGCCGCAGACTTGTTTTGCACCTTCGTCCTCCGTGTGCGGTAGAGCGAGGACAGTCCCAGGGAGCAGGACAAGCCCCGGCTATTAGGTACTGGATCCGCTATTTCAGGATCAGCGGCAGGTAGGCGCGCCGGCCGGTTGCAGCGCCGCAGACCTGCACCTGAACGTCGTCCACGTAAAAGCTGGTGGGGCTCTCCCCATTGGTCTCGGCGTGGAAGGTCACGCCCGTTAACTGGCCGGCGTAGCTGCCCATGTCGAAGGTTCTCTGGTGCCAGGCGTTCCTGGGCGAACTGTTGGTGAGGGTTTCGATGATTACCTCGCCGCCTGGACCACCGACCAACACGATCATGACGTCCGCGCCGGGATCTGGATCGGTGCTTTCCACGTACCACCAGTACGAGAGGGTGATGGACGTAGCACTGGGTGGAAGCTCTACACCGGCAAAGAGCTCGTCCCAGGCATTGTTTGCGCCGCCCAAACGGACGCTGCGGACCCCGCCGTGGGCCCGGGCGGTGGTGACCTGCGTCCCACCGATCTTGCCCCAGGGTGGGAGGAGGCCGGCCTCGAAATCGCCGTGGGGTAGGATGTTCTGACAGGGGATAACGGTGGGCGTGGCTGTCGGGGTGGGTGTGGGACTAACGGTACTCGTGTATCCCCAGAGGCTCTGGCCGTCCGTACCAGCGAACACCATCTGTGGGCTGCCTGGAGCGACCTCCAGGACCGAGACGTAGCGGTTCCACGTGGGCGTGCCCAGTTGGGTCCACGAACCGCCCCGGTCTGTGGACACGTAGACCCAGGTGAAGGCAGCATAGAGGGTTCCATCGCTGACGTAATCTGGCGAGAGAACCAGATCGTGGACGTACAGGTGAGAAGGGTAGCCGTTATTGGCCGGGCTCCAGGAATCACCGCCATTGGTGGACTTGAAAATACCACCGCCGTCGGTCGCAGCGTAGAGCGTCCTGTCGGTAGCATACGCAGGCGAGATGGCCAGAGCGGCTATCTTCAGGTTGGTGAGGCCGCTATTGGCTGCGGTCCAGGAATCACCGCCATTTATAGACTTGAAGACACCGCCTTCCCAGGTGCCGGCGAAGATGGTCCGGTCACTGGCGTAGTTGGGGGAAACGGCCAGGGCCCGCACCCGCTTTGAGGGAAGTCCAGTGCTGGCATTGTTCCAGTTAGTCCCCCCGCCGGTAGACTTAAAGACGCTGCCGTTGTAGGTGCCGGCAAAGAGGGTCTGGTCCGTGACATAGCTTGGCGAAAGGGCCAGGGACTCCACGCTCCAACTCGTCAACCCGTTGTTGGACGACATCCAGGAATTGCCCCTGTCCGTGGACTTAAAGACCCCGCCGCCGTAGGTTGCGGCGAAGAGAGTCTGGTCGCTGGCGTAGCCGGGCGAGAGGGCCACGGCCTCCACCCACAGGTTGGTCAGTCCGCTGCTGGCCGCGGTCCACGAGGCGCCACCGTCCGTGGAGCGGAACACGCCCAGGAGCTGAGCGCCAGCGAAAATAGTCTGGTCGCTGGTGTAATTGGGCGAGATGTCCAGGGCCATCACGTACACATCGGTAATACCAGTAGTGGCTGAGCTCCAGGAGCTGCCGCCAGAGGTGGACTTGAAAACGCCGCCGCCGTAGGTACCAGCGAAAACAGTGTTGTCGCTGGCGTAACCCGGCGAGATAGCCAGGCTCTCCATCTGGATATTGGTGAGCCCACTGTTGGCGGCCTCCCAGTTGTCGCCGCCGTTGGTGGACTTGAAGACCCCGGAGCTGCCTTCCCCCGCGAAGATGGTCTGGTCGCTAGCGTAACTTGGCGAGACGACCAGGGCGTTCACGTACATGCTGGTGAGCCCGCTGCTGCCCCAGGAGTCGCCGCCGTTGGTGGACCTAAAGACACCGCCGCCACCGGTGCCGGCGAAGATGGTCTGGTCGTTGCTATAACCTGGTGAGAGAGCCAGCGATCGCACCTGGGTGGTGGTGAGGCCGTTGTTGACCGCGCTCCAGGAACTGCCACCGTTGGTGGACTTGAAGACCCCGCTCCAGGTGGCAGCGAAGACGGTCTGATCACTGGCGTAGTTGGGGGAGATGGTCAGGGTGTTCACATTATCATCGGTGAGGCCTGTGTTGACCGGGCTCCAGGAACCGCCGCCATTGGTGGACTTGAAGATGCCACTCCAGGTCCCGGCAAAGAGAGTCTGGTCGCTGCTATAGTTGGGCGAGATCACCAGGGCGTACACGTAGACGTCCGTGAGGCCCGTGTTGACCAACTGCCACGAGTTTCCGCCATCGGTGGATTTGCGGACGCCGCCGTACAGGGCTCCTGCGGCACCGGCGTAAACCGTCCGGTCGGTGGCGTAGCCGGGTGAGATGGCCTTAGCTTTCATCTGCCCGTAGACGAGCCAGCCTGTAGGCGTCGTCCACGTGCTGCCCCCGTCCGTGGACCTGAAGATCCCGACTGTGGTTGCAGCGAAGAGGGTGCGGTCGCTGGCGTAGTTGGGGGAAACGGCCAGGGCCTCGATGATGCCCCCGTACATCCCCTGAGAACTCTGCACCCAAGCACTCCCGTTGGAGCCCTGGGCCGACCAGCCGGACACCGCCGAATTGGCAATGAGCAGCATCGTCAAGGCTGCCAGCAGTACAATGGTAATCAAAGTGGTTCGGGTTCCCATTTTGTTTCCTACTTTGCAACTTTCCTGTTGTTGGCTAGTCTCACGGGATATTCCACTCCCGCCCAGGAAAAGTCGAGATGTTTCATCAACACTCCGGGCAAAACTCGATCTGCCGTGGCTCCGGCTCCGGTAAGACCACGAAGCGGTCGGTTGCCGCGTCGTAAAAAGCAAAGTAGCGGTACTCGAAGCCCCTCTGTCCCTGGAAGAGCCCGTAGTAGGCCAGGTCTCCCGAGGCGCGGTCGCCGTTTTCGTCGAAGCGGATGCTCCCCATGGCCGGATCGTACCCTTCGACCGCAGTGGGAATGGCGGCTGCGACGGCGAGGCCATCGTCGGCAGTGCCGGCCGCAAGGACGGCGTGGGCGGCGATCTGCATGGCGTCGTACAGGTAGACGTGTTCGAAACGCGGTTCATATCCCAACTTGGCCTTGGCCTGCGCCCACAGGCGACGCACCAAGTCGTTCGTCGGCGAGTGGAACTCCTGTCCCCATAGGCTGTGGGCCAGGGCAAAATCCCGCACCTCAGGAAAACTGAGCTCGCTAAACTGGCCGCTAAGCATCGAGGGGTACAGGAGCGCCGACAACCAACGCACGCTGGACAGAGTGGGATCTTGCGCAGCGTGGTGCAGGATGTTGAGATCCTCCCCTTCCCAGACGACCATGAAGACGACCATCTCCTCGTCAGCGCCCAGACCAGCCACACGAGCAGAGAGTTGAGCCACCTCAGCGGCATAGTCACCGACCTGGGGGTGGGTCGGCTCGATGGGTACCAAGACAGTTGGATACCCTTGTGCCTCAAAGGTGGCGGCGATCTCGGCGACGTAGGAGGGCCCCCACTCGTCGGTACGGTAGATGACGGCTGCTTTCCGGTAGCCCAGATTCAGGGCGAATCGGGCAAAGGTGCGAGCCAGGTAGAGTTCGGGCGGCGCGATGCGGAAGACCGCGTCGGGCTGACGCAGTTCCGGCTGCGGGGATGTAGACGCCGAGCTGATGACGGCCAGGTGATGTTGGGTGAGGTAGGGAATGGTAGCGGCCAATTCGCCGCTCAGGGGCAGACCGACGATGACCCGCAGCCCCTCGTTTTCGACCAGATCCCGCACGGCAGCCTGGGCCCTCTCCTCCGTCGTCTCACTGGAGCGGACGATGTAGCGGAAGCGCAGCCCAGCGGCGATGGCTTCGGGCGAGGCGTTGATGTCGGCTTCAGCCATCTGGATGAAAGGCCACGCCTCTTGCCCCCACCTCTCGAGCCGCCCTGACAGCGGGTACACGACCCCGATGCGCACCTCGCGCCGGGCGCCGGGGGTGGACGTTGGTCGTGGTGAGGTGGACGTAGGAATAGCCGTTGCCAGCGCAGGTGTGGATGTCGGCGGGACCGGCGTTGGCGTGGGTCGTGGCTGAGCACAGGCAACCAGGAGCAACGCGACTAACAACAAGCACGACGTTTGACGTTTGATGTTGGACATCACCCTGCTACCCTCCAGACATGGATCAAGGACTTGTCCCCATCGGCCAACAGCTCTAAAACGTACAACAGCCCGCGTTGACAGTCGAAACTGGCCGCGCCGACATGGTGCTTTTGCTGGCTGGACTCAATTTGGCAACTTGTCCTACGGCGGCTATCCCTCGACGCGCCAGACGTGCACCACCGGCTTGGCCCCGTCAGCGTACAATTCCAGCACGTACAGGAGAGCGTTTTCCCGGTCGTAAGCCACATCGCCGATGCGATAGCGGCGCTGGTCGCCCCAGCCCAGCGACACCCGCTCCCACACCGGCGGGTCGAGGTACAGGTGTTCGTCTATGTCCAGGGAAGCGTAGGGTTGCGGTTTCCAGGATTCTATTTCACCGTCGGCAACCCGTGCCAGGTCTGCCGGGTCATAGAGAATGAACTGCGCGTCGAAGTGGGTAGTCCACCATCCCCTGTACGTAATACAAGTTCCTTCATTTTCGTCACAGCAGCCTGTGAAATCTTCCGCTGGGCAGGGCCTGCCGTCGGCCATGCGGCAGGTCACATAATCTGTCACGGCTGCATCAACACAGGGATATTCGGAGCCGTCTGGGTGGAGGTAGCCGTACCAGTACTTGGTGCCGTTACTTTTGGTTCCCGCGAAGAGCACGGCCTGCCTGCCGGAAGGGGTCGTGATCCACGCGCCGCCCTCCCATTCGTCGGGGTGTTGATAGCCGTTAAGGCAGCGGATAATCTCCTCGGTGGTGTACGCGTTCTCGTAGAGCAGCAGGGTGGTTTCTGCGAGATGAGTCCCTGACACGGGAGGTGAGCCATCGGGCAGCCAGGGGCGATAGGCGAACAGCGCCGGTCCCATGCCACCCTGCCCGCCGTCTCTCATACGTCCCGTGGCCAGATAGCGGCTCTCGGCGTGTGCGTCGGCCCAGGATGTGGGAATATCGAACATATAGCCGTTGGTGCTGTAGAGGTCCTGGTAGCCAATGAACCACACGCCCTGGAGATCGGGCGTTTCCAGCGTTGGATTGAACCAGGCATGGGAAGGCACATCGGGTGGCTGGAGATGCTGTCCCCACGCCAGGTGGATCTTGGGGCCGGTGGCCGGGTGGTTGAGATATTGCATGCCCACTTTGGGGATCTCATCGAGCTGGGTGAAGTACCCGGCGGCCACGTTGTGGAACCCCTGGATGAAAGTTTCCTGCGGGAGATCTGCCGGGTTGTCAGCGATGGCCGGCACGGGGATGCTAACCTCAGCCACCTGGTTGCCGTCGGGCAGGTCGCCATAAGCCATCCGGTCGTGCCCCATGACGAACAACGATCCGGGATATGGGTCTGTATTGGCGGGATCGCCATCGGGGTTGAAGGTCATCGCGTTGCCGCCATAGGCGAAGGTTTGCGGCGGGGTGTCGCCGCCGGGGAGCCGGAACGCGCCCTGGTACACCAGGTCAGCCGGTTGGATAAGACCGGAGGGGATGACGGTGGTGGGTGTGGCCGTGGGGGTGGGGAGCGGGGCGGACCAACTTTTCATGATCAGGGGCAGGTAGACAAAACCGTAGGTCGGTGGTGCCCCGGTCCGAGTGGGTGTGGAGGTCGGTGGTATGGCGGTCCGAGTAGGCGTGGGAGTCCTCGTTGGCGTAGAGGTAGGAAGTGCGCTGGTGGCAGTGGGCGTCGCCGTCACGACCCCCACCGTGTAGGTAACCACCAGCCGGGGGCGCAGGTTGGGGACGCTGTGGTTGCGGCTGTAGTAGTAGTGGTAGGTGTAGTCGCCGCTATGGGGGCGGAGCAGCAGGCCGTAGTTGGGCACGCCCTGCTCTATCCAGGCACGCACGGCAGTAGTGGCGTCCAGGCTGACCCAACCGTTGCCCATCCCGGCCGGCAGCGTGATCTGACCCACCATGGTGGTATCGAAATCGCCGCCGGGGGTCGTCCAGGCGGTGCCGGGGCTGGCCAGGGTCCAGGTGGCGCCATCGGGGATATAGCTGGAATCGGGCCAGAAATCATTGCCAGTCCCTTCCATCCAATCACGGGTCAAGCGGTAGAGAGCAATGCGCATGGCGTTGGCGGCCTCGCCATCGAAGCGGTAGAGCTCCACGGTCGCACCGTTGATCGTGGCATCACCAGGCAGGGCTGAGAGGTCCCAGCGGATCAGGCTGCGGCGGTGCTCCTGGCCCTCGCCGAAGAAGGTCTCCAGGTTCTCCGCCCCACCCAGGTTAGCGTTGGATTCGGCGTCATTGGCCAGGATCACGTCGGCGGTGCCGGCGTAGGAGGCATTGGGCCAGACGCCGTCCTGGAAGGTCATGGTCTGCTGGCCAGCAGGCCGCGTTCCCGTCGGTGTGGGTGTGGCCGTTCTCGTTGCTGTCGGTGTGGACGGGGGCCAGGTGCCCGTGGGCGTGCTCGTTGCCGTCGGCGTAGGCGTGGACGGCGTACGAGTGGCGGTGGGCGTGGCCGTCCCTCCATCCCCCTTCCAGCGATGGTAGAAGACGTTGAGCAACTGGACGAGCTCG
>JBAWAP010000252.1:0-6556 GCA_049589355.1 Anaerolineae bacterium | reverse complement strand
ACCTTGGCGACGATGCGCTTTTGCTCGGCGAGAGGGGGAATTGGGATGACCACTGTCTTCAATCTGCTTGCCTTGATTCCTCTGGCAGTAGTACCAGTGGCCTTGCTATAGATCATGTCACGAATGGACTTGCTCATCAGAGCGTATTTCAAGAAGGCTGAATCCATCCCTCCGTAAGCCTGAAACGTTATTATCCTCTGAGCAAATACGACCTTGCTATCGGTATTCAGTAAGGTCACATTTCCCAACGGTGCTTCAGTCGTGAATAGTACATCACCTTTTCGTGGAATACCTCTCGTCATCCAACTTTCGTAAATGCTAGGGTCCACATATTCTCGGGGTTCTTCACTGAGGTAGCCCATTCTTACGTTTTTGGCTGTAATCAATGGCATACCGCTTTCCGTCTTTTTGGGAGTTTTGCCCCTGTAATCAATTAACCGGACTAAATTCCCCAACCTCATCCACTCCCATCCCTTTGACGTTTGATATGGAAGCTCGTCACCTTCAATAGGAGTGAGATTCCTCTCCTTTCGGACTTTTTTCTCCTTTACCAGTCGGGCTTTCTCCTCCTTAGCCCGTTTGACAATCCCACTCGCCGGCTCGTCGTCCGGATCCTGCGGCACGAGCTTGCCCTGGACAGCCAGTTGCAGCACCGTCTGCTTGAGGGCTTCAATGGTGCGCGGGTCGCTGGTGAGGGTGTCAAAGTGGTCGGCAATGCGCTGCCAGGCGGCCCGTCGCCGGGCTTGGCCTTGTGTGGTTGTGTCTTGCGCCTCCAGCAGGGACTGGAAGGCGGCCTGGGCGGCAGGGACGAGCGCCGCGTCCGCCTGTTCAAGTTGGGCCGCCAGGTCGCGGGTTTGGGCCAGCAGTTCGTCCACCTTGGCGACGATGCGCTTTTGCTCGGCGAGGGGAGGAAGGGGAAACAAACCAAAC
This sequence comes from Anaerolineae bacterium, assembly GCA_049589355.1. Classification (GTDB taxonomy): domain Bacteria; phylum Chloroflexota; class Anaerolineae; order VGOG01; family VGOG01; genus JBAWAP01. The sequence continues at coordinate 5,626 of JBAWAP010000252.1, read as the reverse complement.
CGCAACTTAGAATCATTGATGGCTGGGTACGCCATTCCGGTCATCTGCGACTCAACGAAATCAATAAAGGGCTGGCTTCGCAGGTAGTAGTAGAGATACTTGTTTACCACGCCTCCAAGGGGATACATAACGGCGAATGCTGTGCTCACAATAGGTGGTGGAGCAAAGTCCTTATCCACGATAGCAATATTGAGTAAGTATGGTCTTACTGTGGAATAGATCACTGTGCCGCGTTTGACGATTTTTCTCGCCCGTGATGGAGCATCTTCCGGGCTGATGACTTGAAGAGCGTCGCCAATAACTCCAAGCTCCTTGTTAATCGCTGAAACATCAATGTAGGTGAAGTCTTCATCAGGCTTCTTCTGCCCCCAATCACGGTAAATCTCCGGCAATCTCACCCACATCCAACTCGCCGGTAGTTCATACGGGATTTCAGCGTCCTTGATGAGAGGAAGACGTTTAGTCTTGCATATTTCTCCCTCGCGGACCAATCGTTCCTTTTCGACGCGGATGCGTTTGAGCAATTCCGTCGCCGGCTCGTCGTCCGGGTCTTGCGGTACGAGCTTGCCCTGCACCGCCAGTTGGAGCACCGCGGCCTCCAGACGGGCCACGTCGTCGGGGGTGGTCAGGAGAGCATCGAATTGATCAAACAGCAGGTCAGTCTGCATAGGTTGCTCTCTCAGTGGCAGTGGCCAGCTCGTCTTTGAGTTGCGTTCGCAGTTTCTCGACCTCCGCCAGTCGCGACTGATACTTTGCCAGCAGCTTCACCGGGTCCCCGTGGCCTTCCTCCACCGCGTGGGGGTTCTTGATGTCCAGGTTGTAGTTGCGGGCTTTGATCTCGTCAACAGTGACCACCCAGGCGTGTTCGTTTTCCTCGCGGTCGTGCCACCACGCCTTCTCCAGGTCGAACTCGGCGATCTCGATGGGGCGGGTCTTGGAGTATTGCTTGCGGTCGGGCGGCAGCGGGTGCTCAAAGTACCACACCTGGCGGGTCGGCTCCCCCTTGATGAAAAAGAGCAGGTTGGTGTTGATGCCGGTGTAGGGCGCAAAGACGCCGTTGGGCAGGCGGACGATGGTGTGCAGGTTACATTCCTTGAGCAACTGCTCCTTGATGCGCGTCTTGACGCCCTCGCCAAACAGGCTGCCATCGGGCAGCACGATGGCGCCCTTGCCCCCCTTCCTGAGCAGCTTGAGGATCAGCACCAGGAAGAGGTCGGCGGTCTCCTTGGTCTGGAAGCTCTTGGGAAAGTTGGTCTCCACGCCTGGCTCCTCCGTCCCTCCAAAGGGCGGGTTGGTGAGGATGACCTCCACCTGGTCGGCCTGCCCATAATCACGCAGCGGGCGGCGGGAGAGAGCGTTGTCGCGGTCAATCAGCGGCACGTCCACGTCGTGCAGGATCAGGTTGGTGACGCACAGCATGTGGGGCAGGGGCTTTTTCTCGATGCCCACGATGGACCGCCGCAGCAGCAGCTCGTCATTGTCGTTGCGGACGTAGTGCTGACGCACGTGCTCCAGCGCGCAGACCAGAAAGCCGCCGGTGCCGCAGGCCGGGTCGAGGACTTTATCGCCCAACTGGGGATCGGTCATATCCACCATAAACTGGGTGACGGCGCGGGGGGTGTAGTATTCGCCCGCGTTGCCCGCGCTTTGCAGGTCGCGCAGGATTTTCTCGTAGATGTCGTTGAAGAGGTGGCGATCCTCCTGGCGGCTGAAGTCAATCTCGTTGAGCTTGTTGATCACCTGCCGGATCAGCGTGCCGGACTTCATGTAGTTGTAGGAATCGGCAAACACCTCGTGGACGATGGCGCCGCGCGGGTCGCTGTCCGGGCCGATGGCCATCTCTTTGAAATCTGGGAACAGCTTGTTGTTGACGAAATCCAGCAGCGCGTCGCCGGTGATGCCCTCGTCGTCAGCGGCCCAGTTGCGCCAGCGCATGTGCTCCGGGACGGGCGAGGCGTAGTCGGAGTCGAGCTCGTATTCCAACTCGCTATCGTCCAAGATCTTGAGGAACATCATCCAGACGAGCTGGGAGATGCGCTGCGCGTCGCCATCCACGCCCGCGTCCTGGCGCATGATGTCCTGAATCGTTTTGATGGTAGTGGAGATGGACATAGGTTTCACCCCAGGTGTCATTGCGAGGCGCGCTGTTTGCGCCGAAGCAATCCCCTAGCGGCTTGGAGATTGCTTCGCTCCGCTCGCAATGACAAATGTAACGTTGTCCAGCTAGGCTGCCATGGCGTAAATCTGGCGTCCCAACCCGCGCACGGCCTTCAGGTAGGGGCGCTTGCCGCCAAACGCCTGGACGATCTCGATGGGACGCCCGAACTGGCTGAAGGGAAGCACCTGCAAGAACGTCGTCATCTTGCGTTCGTCTGCGGCCCGTTCCAGCGCCTCGATGCCCTCGTTGGTGTACTTTTCGAGCATGGCTTCCAGCACCTGGCGGGCTTTTTCCTCGTACTGGTCAAAGTACGCCTGCTGCTTCACCTTGCGGGCGCGTTCGCTGCGCGTCAGGGGCGGTCGGTCGTAGGCCACGTGACAGATCAGGTCGAAGGGATCGAAGTCCTGGCCCACCTCTTCCTGGAGCTTGTCGAGCAGCACGCCCTGTCGCAACAGCTCCACCAGGATGATGGATTTGCGGTCGGCCTCGTTCCACTGGGTCAAAAAGTCCTCCAGGGTGGCGTAGGTGCGACGGATGTTCTCGCGGCTAAAGGCCGTGAAAGACTCGGTGACCAGCTTGCCGTGGACGTCGTAATACTGCACCCGCTCGGCCAGGACGTGCACCTCGACGCCGTTGACGTACAGCTTGTCGCGGCTCCTGCGCTTCTTGGGCTCGTCACCTGGCGTCGGCTTCTCTTCTCCCTTCCCCTCCGTTTCATCCGTTAGCTCGTCCGGCGGTACGATGGGATCATCCTCGCCCGGCTCGTACACCTGCACCGGCTCGCCGTCGAACTGCGGGTCGTAAAAGTGGCGCGTGACGTTACGAAAGTCCATGATGGTGAAGTAGAGCTTGCCGTACTCCTCTTTGATGCGCGAGCCGCGCCCGATGGTCTGCTTGAACTCGGTCATGGAGTTGATGACGGTATCCAGCACGATCAACTGGCAAGTTTGCGCGTCCACGCCGGTGGTCAGCAATTTGGACGTGGTGGCGATCACCGGGTAGCGCTCGGCGGGGTCAATAAAGTTGTCCAACTCCAGCACGCCTTCAGGGCTGTCGCCCGTGATGCGCATCACGTACTTGCGGTTCTGCGCCACCAGGTCGGCGTTCTCGTTGACCAATGCCTGGCGCATCCGCTCGGCGTGCTCAATGTCGCGGCAAAAGACGATGGTTTTCTGGAAGCGGCCGGTTGCCTTGAGGAACTCTGTCACGCGGTGGGCCACCCGCTTCGTGCGTTCTTCAATGACCAGCGTCCGGTCAAAGTCTCGCGCGGTGTATTCCTGGTCGGGGATGACCTGGCCGTACTGATCGCGCTGGCCTTCCTCCGGCCGCCAGCCGCCCACGTCTATGTCCAGGTTCACGCGGATCACCCTGTACGGGGCCAGGAAGCCGTCTTCGATGCCCTGCTTGAGCGAGTAGGTGTAGATGGGCTCGCCAAAGTAGTCAATGTTAGAGACGTACTCAGTCTCCTTGGGGGTGGCCGTCATGCCGATCTGGGTGGCAGACTCAAAGTACTCCAAAACCTCCCGCCAGGCCGAATCGGCGGCGGCGCTCCCCCGATGGCACTCGTCCACAATCACCAGGTCGAAGAAGCCGGGGGAGAACTGCTTGTACACATCCTGCCATTCCTCCGAACCAGCGAGCCCCTGGTACAGCGCCAGATAAACCTCGTAGGACTTATCAATCTGGCGCTTGACGACCTTGGTCATCGCGCCGCCAAAGGGCTTGAAGTCGTTGGTCTTGGCCTGATCCACCAGGATATTGCGGTCGGCCAGGAAGAGAATGCGCTTTTTGATGCCCGCTTTCCATAGCCGCCAGATGATTTGAAAGGCCACATAAGTCTTGCCCGTGCCCGTCGCCATCACCAGCAGGATACGATCCTGACCTCCAGCGATGGCCTCCACCGTGCGGTTGACGGCGACCTCCTGGTAGTAGCGGGGCGTCTTACCGCCGCGCTCGTAATGATAGGGCTGGTTGAGAGCTGCTTGTACGTTGGGGGGTATGACCCTGCGCTGTGTGTAGCGCATCCACAGCTCGTCCGGCGAGGGGAAGGCATTGAGCGGTAACCCACGCTCAATCACGACTATGTCCCCAGGAGCGCCGGTTACCAGGCGGTCGTGCTCCAGGAAGCCATCGCCGTTGGAACTGAACGCGAAGGGCGCGTCGCACATCTCGGCGTATTCGAGCGCTTGCTGCATCCCGCCGCCCAGGGGGTGGTTATTGTCCTTGGCTTCGACAATGGCCAGCGGTTGGTTGTGGTGGTAGAGCGCATAGTCCGCGAACTTGCGCTTCCCCCGTGGCGCGACCTTGCCGCGTGGGTGTATCTGTCCATCCGTGAGATAGACATCCTCGCGGATCTGGCTGAGCGGCCAGCTCGCGTCGTCGCGGATGGCGGGAGTAATGTAGCGGGTGCGAATTTCCTGTTCGGTCAGGTCCTTTTTGTCCACGAGCTGTTGTTCCATCAAAATGGTTGACTGCCGCGGGGCGTGTTTTGGGGCGCGGGGCACGGGCGTTGTCTCAGCTACCTGAAGTATAGCGCAAGATAGTCAGTTAGGCAAGAAGATATGCCCAGACGTTCGCTCCTAGAACTGTGCCCAGTGATGGCGAAGATACGTCTGAATCCCTAGCCCTGGGCAGTAACCCGCGTACAGCCGCTCGAATTCAGCACGTGCTTCGTCGTATGAGGCATCGGTAATCGCGCGGATGTGTTTGGCCATAAGCATCATCGCGAGCGTGGGTGATCTCGATTCACCCTGATTGCAATGAACGAGGACCTTCCTACCATCGTCCCAGTGCCTGCCTGCGAACTCCAGGAACGATGTGAACAGAGGAGGCATAAACAAAGGTCCGTCTGGGTCGATGATGTTGAGATAGAGATCATGGCTATGCTCGAGGACGAGATAGTTCGGGTGTGAGGAAGGCAGGCTACCGTGATACCCAACGGCCCTCTGATGGCAGGGGCTCTTGCAGGCGTGAACAACGACAAGCTCTTCGTTGCCAGGACGACAGTCCGCCTCTCCGCCCACGAACAGACGATCATGTACCTCGATCATGTTGAACCTCCCCGCGCTGTTTACCGCAATCCTTTGTTCCCCCGCTTCTTAGTTTGACTAAACCGTACACTGAGCCTGGCCTGTAACTTGGTGTTCAGTTTTTGCACGAATTCGTCTTTGTTGGGTAGGCCAGGGTTGTTTCGCATGGCCTGGTACACCTCGTCTACGGTGGTCGAGATGAAGCGTCTCCTGACAGTAGAGGCAGTCGCAAACTACACTTTTCAAAGTGTAGTGCCCCACAAGCGAGAGAGTCTGCGGTTTATGCGGACACCACACATTGAAAGCAGCTTGTTTTGACAAAAATCCAGTTTGCTGGTATAATTACCACCGTTAGTTAAGTCAATCGGTTTGGCATCTCTCACCGCTCCGATTCACTCAATCGGAGCGGTTTTTTGTGACAACCCAAGCCAACCCAAAC
>JBAWAP010000251.1:0-9347 GCA_049589355.1 Anaerolineae bacterium | reverse complement strand
ACCTCATCCAGGAGCACTGTTTTCGGGATATAGCTCGGATCCCCTTTTGATTTCAGATGCTCTTCCTCGGGAATGAATTCGAAGAAGTTCGAATCAGGGAGGAATGTCAGATCATTACCCCATGTCTGCATTGCTATGATTCCGCCCTCAGTGCAGCCATACGCCTCTCCTGGAGTCTGCCCCCAATACTCCTCAATCCTCTGGCGAAAGACAGCCGTGTCCGATCCCCCTGTGGCTATTACTCGGATAGACCATAGGTCCTTAGGCAGCATGGGTCTTCGGGCAATCTTGGCTCGCAACCAGCCTCTAAGCAAGCGAGATATTATCTTGGGATGTAAAAGAGAGGCAAAGTCCATTGTGCGTGCCTGCTGTTCAAACTGTTCTCCGACCCTTATCAACACGCTAGGAATGGCGAAAAGTATATCTGCGCCCTCCTTGAGCGCCAATCTAAAACCTTCCTCAAGCCTTTCTTGGAATTCCTTTTCCTCAGCATCATAAAGCGGGGGAATGAATTTCAGGGGAAACTGTTCCAATACGCTTGGGACCATGATAGATCCAGTGACATAGGGCGGGGGAGCAACAGCTTGCAACACCACATCTCCTTCCCTTAATGGGACTTGTCCCCTGCTTGTGCTCAGCTTGAATATTAGCCCTCCAAGGAAGCACAGTCCTATCTTATCGAAGGCCTCTTTGGTGTACGGAACCCATTTTGGCTCGAACTCCGCAGAGCGGCCACTAGTGCAAGCCCAACGGTATACTGGTCTCGGCAGTACGTCCTCTCTTTTGTTGAGCAAGAAAGGAATGTAGTCTTTATATGTAGTCAATGGGACACTGCGTCGAAAGTCATTGCAATCCTTCGGGACATGGCTTCTCATAATCTTTCTTCCCAGTTCGCACTCGCTCATCAAGGTAATTTGCTCCAACAGAAGTCGCTCTTGAACTTGCATAAATTCTTGGAGAGACAGGTCCACAAAACCGCAGCACTTCTCCCAGACTTCATTCTTTCGTCCTTGTGTCAATAGCTCTGCTACTGTAGTCATTTTCTTTGCCTCCTTTGCGTTTCTTGGGTATTTACAACCCTTCATAAGACAATCGGAATTGGTCACCCCTCTTGCCTCAAGGCCCCGATTGCCCTTTCCACCATTGACCCTTAGGTTTGCTTGAAAGAGATCTCTAAACAAACACCAAAAGCCAGCCAAGTCCTGTCATATCGGCCTGACCTGCCCGGCTAAGCGTAAGTTTATAGCTGCTTGCAAGTTAACTGATCGCTAGGTGAAGTAGCTGCATTCATCTGTTACTCGAGCTTGAAACCTTTCCCGGTGAAAAGCTTCAAGCAAGCATCTACCACCGCAGGATCGTAAAGGACACCTCTATTCTGTGAGATTTCCTCCAATGCTTGATTTATACTGAGAGCCGGTCGGTAAGGTCGGTGAGAGGCCATAGCCTCAACGACGTCAGCTACACCCAAGATTCTTGCTTCCAGGAGGATCTCCTCGCCCGATAGACCTACAGGATAACCAGAACCATCCATCCTCTCGTGATGTTGCAGCACGATTTGGGCTATCGGCCAGGGAAATTCTAGCGACCCATTCAATATATCATGACCGACTAGGGGGTGAGTCTTGATCAGACCGAATTCGAGGCCGTTTAACGTACCGGGCTTACTGAGGATTTCAGCAGGTACATTGATCTTGCCGATATCGTGAATCAGCCCGGCCATGCGGATTCCCTCGATCTGTTCCTCGGGAAGGCCCATTTCTTTGGCGATGGCGCAGGCCAGTTGGGTTACCCCCCGTTGATGACCAGCCGTGTAGGGATCCCTCATTTCGACTGCTGATGCCAGGGCATGGATCGTTCCCTCCAACGTTACTTGCAACTTCTTGAGACTTTGTTGAAGTTCCCTCTCCGCCTGCCTGCGCTCGGCCAGGTTCTGCACCCAATGGTGCAGTGTCGCAGCCGGTAGGTCGCCGCCCAATAGGTCGGCCGGGGGTATGTAGTAGAGATTATTGTATATCACTGTGCCGACGACGGCGATAGGATGGGTGCGCAGCACGTCCAACAGCACTGGCGGGGCGAAGCGCCGCCGGTCGTATTGGCAGATGGCCAGGCACTTGCTGCCGGGGGCTTTGGTGAGCCCTCGTCCTGAGGCTTCGTCCTGAGGCTCAGCCGAGCCGAAGAACTCGTTCAGCTTGGCCTCGTACTCGATCAGTCGCTCTGAACCGGGCAGTCCCCGCAACGCCCAGGTCATCTCGCCGATGACACGCAGGGCGGAATAGCCCTCGGCCAGGGCGCGCTCCGTATCGGCCCGCAGCAGGGCGATCATCCTCTCTGGGTCAAACATGCCTTCCTGCAGATAGGCGTCGTCGCAGGTGAGGATGACCAGTTGCCCACGGGCCAGGTAAGGTTTCACGTCCAGCCCTTGCCCTGAGCCTTGTCCTGAGCCATGTCGAAGGGCTGTCGAAGGGTTGTTCCGCAAATACCCCAGGATCGTCTCGGGTGTGTGGGCATCCACGATGTAGAGCACCTTCTCGCCGCGCTCCAGACCCTGGCGCAGGAAGGGCGTCAGCACCGCCCAGTGCTCTTCTTCGGTCTCATAGAGGTAACAGAGGTGATCCCCGGGCCCCAGATCCGCTATGGTGTGTGGGTAACCAGTGTGCGCCACGGTTCCTCCCTCATTACACTATCCTGTCAATGAATGAGAGTATTGTTTACTATGCCCTTGTTGTTGTCTCGTCGCGCTTCAGTGGCGCTACGAGGGTAACCCGAGTTCCATGACCGGGTTTGGATTTGACCTTAAGTTGTCCGCCAAGGTGATCCAATCGCTCATGGAGGCTGAAGAGACCAAACCCCTCACTTCTGCTCCAGTGGGAAACGATGTCGCAGGTGTCGAATCCATTTCCGTCATCTTCAACTGTGATTTTGATGTTGCTATCATCTCTCCTAAGGGAGACCTTGACGTTGTGCGCCTGGGCGTGCTTGGCAACGTTGATCAGCAACTCGCGCACTGCCTGGAAGAGGAGGACACTAACACCATCGTCCAGCGGCTTGGGCTGCCTATCGTCCTCAAAGTGGGAAAGGAGGCCGTACTGTTCCTGGATTTGTTCGACGAGCCACTCCAATGCCGGCTCAAGACCCAGTTCGTAGAGGATGGGAGAGCTGATCTCGAAGGTCAACGACCGCGTTTCTTGGATTACTTCCTCGATAAGCTTGCGGATCTCGTCCAGGGGTTCGGCAAGCCCGGTGGAAGATGCCGATGCCCGCAGCGCTCCTAACTTGATCTTGCAGATAGCCAGAGTCTGGCCGATACGGTCATGCAGGTCTCTTGCGATGCGCCGCCGTTCCCGCTCCTCGGCCAATGACAATTGCGAAGCCCAAGACCGGATCCGCTCTTGATAGGTGCGAATCCTTTCCTTAGCTTGCTTGCGATGGGTGACGTCATGGACGAAAACAGCGATTTGTGCTACCTTTCCTTGGGCATCAAAGACAGGATAGAGACTATGGTCAAAGAATCTTCCTTCACACTCGTCTTCGAAACGCACAGTTGCACCGGAGCGAAGGACCCTATCAACTTGTGCTTTCCTGGATTTGGCCAAGGCAGGTGGAAAAACATCATAGGCGCACAAGCCAACAAGTTCATCTGCACTCTTTCCAAGTCTCTGAGCCGCTGTTTCGTTCAGGGCAAGGATGGTCCCACTGGTATCCAGTAGTATCGCTGCTTCGAGGGGAACATTCACAAGCGCGCGCCGTTGCCTCTCTATAACGTCCAAGTCATCTCGCCGGTGACACGCAGGGCACAACAGCCATCGGCCAGAGCGCGCTACGTATCGGCCCGCAGAATGGCGATCATACTATTCGGGTCAAAGACGCCTTCCTACAGGCAGGCACCGTCGCGAGTGAGGATGACCAGTTGCCCGCGAGCCAGGTAGGGCTCTATACCGCCCAGCGCTCTTTCCTGGTCTCGTAGAGGCAACAGGGATGATCCCCCGGCCCCAGATCCGCTATGGTGCGTGCGTAACCAGTGTGCGCCACGGTTCCTTTCTCATTCCACGAATTCCCGCTGCCCTGCCAATGAATGAGGTATTGTCGAGGAGCCGAGATTCTCCTACCGGAATACAGACCCGAACGGCGACCGCAGAAGCGGGTAGGGCACCGCCACAGCCGTGCTAGGAAAGGGATGTAGACTCTCCTGGGCCTGCAGCCACTCATCTAACCGAGCAGCGAACTCCTGGATAGACTCTGCCTCGATGACCAGGACGACTTCCCGCTCCTCGTCGGTGAGGTCGAACTTGGCCAGGACGGTGTGGCGCCTCCCATTCAGCAGATCGTTGCAGAACCCGGGGTCTGTTAACGCGGTACCAACTAGGGCATGGAGCGCCATTTGCGACATCGTTTAGTCTCCATTGAGGAAGTAGAAAAGAGGACCTCCCCGGGTTGCGCGGCCCCTATGCGTTCGGGTAGTCGTGTAGAACCGTCCCAAAGACCTCCGAGGTTTCCTTGAGGCGCTTGTTATGCGGCTTTTGATCAGCCTTCTCTGCCAGAATACACCCCGAACCTGAGGTCAAAACCTCGGAGGTCTGAACGCTTACGCGCGGCTCCACCAGCCTGGAGGGGGAGCGTGAACACAACCGCGTGCCCAACCCGTTGATGGCTTTCGACACAAGTTACTGATGAGAGGGATGAAGCCCCTTTTCTACCACGATTAACGCGCTGGCCTAGCCGCCGCCACAACCAGCGCTAGCGCCGCCTGGGGTGTAGCAGCCGTAGATCACGGAGCTATGGCCCAGCAGCGCCAGCGCCAGCGTCAGGCCAATCAGCAGGGCCCGGACCAGTCGGGGGTTAGCGAGCTTCAACAGGCCGAATTGGATGTGTGCTTTCATTTTCGTTACCTCCTACGTTGCTCTCTTTGATTAAGCATCTTTATTATACTTGATGGGGGTAAACGTAGGGGTAAACGTGGGGGTAAACGACGGAGACGAAAAGGCAGGAATTTGACGCAAATCCTGCCCTTAGAGGGGTAGGATAAGGGCATGGCATGTCAGGCTGGAGGGTCAGGGGGTAACCGTTCACCTCTTTGTCATTCTGAGTTTTCCATGGCGCGGTGCGCCATTCGTAGGGGGCAGAAACTACCGTCCATCCTGTCATTGCGAGGGCGTGGTGTGTGCGCCCGAAGCAATCTCCTATGCGGGCGTAGGAGATTGCTTCGCCTTCGGCTCGCAATGACAGAGAAGTTTCTGAGTAGGAGCGGAGCGACGCCTGTCCTGAGCGAAGCCGAAGGGACGAATCTCTCGTTTTCGGGGTGGAGAGACTCTTCGGCTCCGCGGAGTTTATCCTGAACGGAGTGAAGGGCTCCGCCTCAGAGTGACAAGGTCAATGGTCATGTCAGGGGCAAGATGGGTTAGACCCTATCCTAAAACCCCTCTGGGCTTCCATTTTCACGCTTGTTTTTGAGCGCGCGGGGTAATTTTAGGATAGGCTCTTAATCGAGGGGTAGCCCGTCGAGGATGCGGCGGTACAGCGCGGTGGTCTCAGGAGAGGGGGCCGTGCCCAACTCGTGTTCCAGAATCCCGGCACAGCGTCGGTACTGCGCGAGGGCCTGGCTCCGCTGCCCGGAGAGGGCGTAGGCACGCATCAACTGGCGATGGAACTTCTCCCGCAGGTTATCCATTTCCAGTCCCCGGTGGAGCGTCTGGATGGCCTGGCGATACTGCCGCCGCGCCAGCAGCCTTCCGGCCAGTTCGTCCAGTGCTTCCAGGCACCGCTCCCGCAGTCTCTCACGAGTCAGCAGGCACCAATCGGCGTAGCAGTCCTCCAAGAAATCGCCCTGGTAGAGGGCGATGGCCTGCTGCAATTGCTCCACTCGTCGCCCAGGCCCGGTCCCCTCCAGAAGCCGCTCGAACTCGGCCACGTCGAACCAGTAGTCCAGGTCCGGGCGGATCTGGTAGCAGTAGCCATCGAAATCAAGGACCTCCCGGCCCAGCGCCCGCTTGAGGCGGAACTTGGTGGTGTGGAAGTTGGCCTTCACCTTGGGGATGGGTAATTCCGGCCAGAGGACGGCGGCGATCTGGTCCCGAGACCGGAGGGAGTGGACGAGCAGGTAGAAGAGCATTTGGCGGGTCGCTGCGGCCTCCCAGTCTGAGAAGGGGATTTCCTCCCCGCTGCGCTCCACACGTCCCCGGCCGAACCCAAAGATGCGCAGGGGCTCCTCTGCCTCGGCCTTAGGGGGGGACACCTGTTGGAGTACCGTCTGGGCGGTGTGCTCGAAAGCGCGCGCCCGGGCCAGCAACGCAGCCAGCTCCTTGTCCCCCACCCCCTGCACGTGGGCACGTTCCAGCAGGGGGAGCGCTCGACGACCCTCGACGACGAAGAGAAACTCCTGGCTGGGCTGGTCAGCCGTGGCCAGCACCTGTTGAATGGCTGCGAGCGCCTCCGCCTCCCGGCCAGCCCGGAACAGCGCCCAGGCGGTGAAGAATTGCGCACGGGCCATCTCGCCACGAGCATCGATTCGCTCCAGTCGCTCGCGAGCGTGGACCAGATCCGCCAGCCCCGTCTCCACCTCCCCCGCCTCGACCCGCACCAGGCCCAGCGAGGCCCCGTACCGGCCGAGTTGGTACTCCGAGTGCTGGTGCTCTGCCCGCTCCATCGCCTGCTTGATGGCCGCTTGCGCCAGAGGGTAGTCGCCCTGGCAGCGGTGTACCAGCCCCAACGCCTCCCGGCCGTAGGCGGAGAGGAAGCCTTCACCCAGCTCGTCGGCGATAGCCAGCCCCTCCTGGCAGGCCTCCAGCGCCTGCTCCAACGCTCCCAGATCGCGGGTCAACTCGGCCAGGCTGAGCAACGTCAGAGCTTCGTTTCGCCGATGGCCGGACCGGCGGGCCAGTTCCAACGCCTCCTCGAAGAGGCGCAATGCCTCGCCATACTCACTAGTCGAATAGAGATAGAAGCCCAGGTTGTTGAGCGCGCCAGACAGCGCGGCAGGGTTGTCCCGCCGCCGCCAAGTCGCCACGGCTTGCCGCTGGACGGCGACCGCCTCCGCCCAGTGCCCCTGCCACCACAGGCAGTCGGCCAAGCCGTCTTGGATGGAGGCCTGCTCATAGGCGCCCCCCTGCTCCAGGGAGTAGGTGAGCGCCTGCCGCAAGTTAACCTCTCCCTCCTCCAGCCGGCCCAGCGCCAAGCAGGACTTTCCGATGATGCGATGGGCCTCGTAGGCGACGGGCACGCCGGTCTCCTCGACTAGAGAGAGCACCTCCTGACCGAGAGCCAGGGCTTCCTGAAACCGCCCCTGCCCCTGCCAGACCTCACAACGATGCAGCAGCGAGTAGGCCAGGCCGTGGGTATCCTGGCTGGCCCGGTAGCCGCGCTCCGCGACCTCCGTCAGCGCCAGCGCCTCCTCCCACCGCCCTAGCATGTCGGCGGCGCGGGATTGAAACAGCACCAAGCGGGGAGCGCGCTCGCGCAGCGGGGCCGGGAGCGCTGCACCCCACGCCGTCAGCGTCCCCAGGCGGCCGGCATAGAACATGTCCTGGGCTGCTGCCCCCATCACCCGCGCCGTGTCCTCGTAGGCAGCCACGGTCAGGTAGTGGTGCACGGCCTCCTCGGGCCGCTCGTGCGCCTCAAACCAGTGGGCGGCTCGGCGATGCAGCTCAATCCATCGGGACTCCTCCTCCCGTCGAAGCCGCGCTTGCAGGTACTCCTGAAAGAGATGGTGGTAGCGATACCACTCTCCATCCAACCGGGTGATGAAGAGGTTGCGGTCCTCCAGCAGCATCAGGAAATGTTCGGCCTCCTCCAGGCCCAGCGCCTCCTGGCATAGAGCCGGGCTCATCTCTTGGAGGGTAGAGGAGGCGGTGAGGAAGGACTGCACGGGAGGCTCCTGGTGGGCGAAGACCTCCTGGGCCAGGTACTCGTACACCGGCTGATCGGAGGTGCGGGCCCGCACCAGGCCTTCCAGGATGCCCTGCCACATCGTGTAGGCAGTGAGCAGGATGCCGGTGATCCAGCCCTCGGACTGGGCTGCCAGCTCCTCGGCCTCCTTCTCAGGAATGTGGAGGTTGTAGTTCTGCGTGAGCAACCCTTGAATCTCGTCGGCGCGGAAGCGCAGGTCCTCCTGGCCTAGCCCGTCCACCTCCCCTCTGGCTGTGAGCTGGATGATGAGTGGCAGTTCGGGCACGGTGCGGCTGGCGATGATGAGGAGGAACTGGTCTGTCTGGTAAGTCAAGCAGCGGGCCAGGATCGCGCCTACCTCGGGGGCCTTCCCCAGCCGGTGGTAGTCATCCAGTATCAGCACGAACCACCGAGGGATGACGTCTGCGATTTCGTTGATCAGCGCGTTGACCACGCTGGGCGCACCGTTGGTGAGGTCGGGGTTCGCAGCTAGTGCCTGGCGCGTGCGCTCACCGAAGTCGGGGAAACGGTGGTGCAGGCTGAGGACCAGGTGCTCCAGAAAGACACGAGGGTCATGGTCGCTCCGGTCCAGCGCATACCAGCAGACGGGATGCTCCAGGTCATGGGCGAAGTCCACCAGCAACGTAGTCTTGCCATAGCCGGCCGGCGCGGAAGCCAGGACCAGCTTGCGACCCACCATATCGTACAGGCGGTTAAGCAGGCGCTGGCGGGTCAGCACGTCCTCCCGCCGTCGGGGGAGCAATACTTTGGTGATGAGCGTGGAGGTGTTCATAGCAGCGCCCCCGTTGGCGCATTTCTACTACTTCTATGATATGAGTTGCTCTGGCTTTAGCCTTTGTCGCCCGAGTGTAGCCACCCCCGATGGCGAGGAGTTGTACTCCGAGCCCATTCGTGCCACGTCAGTAGCACCACGTGGGGCCTGACTACAGCGGCAACAGGTCCACCTCTATGATCGAGTGATCGCCCAACACATAGTTCCGTGCACTGGAATAAAGCCAATGCTCAGGGAGCGCTACAAAACCTTGCTCTACTGGGTTGTTGTGTGTGTATTCCAACTTCTGTCGAAAGAACGCCTCGCTGTAGATCGCCTCCGGATGCGAACCTTCCTGCCATACCCGGTACCGGGCATTTTCTCGCCCTTTTCCTGTCGGCTTGGCCGCCGCCATGATCCTCAGGAAGTGATGCCGACGGTCTGCTTCCAGTTGGGTCGAGATGGCCCTGGAAGTGTAGCGCTTGAAATCGCGTAATACATCGGAGAGGTGGACCTCAGGATTGGGCCAGAGAATCAGGTGCAAATGGGTCGGCATGATCACGTATGCGTTGAGTTGCACACCTTTATGGATACGTAAACTTTATCTGCTAGTTTTCGGCCTGATGTGAGGCCCAGGTGATTTGCCAAAATGGCCGTCATGATGCATTCTTTAAGGCACTACCAACCTTTGAAAGGA
>JBAWAP010000250.1:0-10029 GCA_049589355.1 Anaerolineae bacterium | reverse complement strand
TTCGGAGGACTGTCTTCTGAAAGCGGCAGGAGGTAGGCCATGACTGTCAGACGCAGCATAGGGCAGGTTATCTGTCTGGTGTTGTTGGCATTGGCTGTGGGAGCCTGCCGACGCACGCCGACCCCGATACCGACCCCGACGGACACACCGCTACCAGCGACGGATACTCCCACACCGGTGACAGACACGCCAACGCCAGTGGTAGACACGCCGACTCCTACACCTGGCCGTGCGGCTGATCTTTTGGCTGGGCGTTACCTAGTAGAGTGCCGTCATCTGGGCGAGGCGGGCAGAGAGGTGCCCGTCGGCCAGCATGAGCCAGTGGGTACTGGCGATGAGATCAACACCGACCAAACTGGCTTAGGCATCTTGACCTTCGCTGACTTCTTGAGGGTGGAGGTTTTTCGGGAGACGGGACTCCAAGTGAAGGCAGCGCCCGACCCCGATGCTCCTCCCATCGTGAAGCTTTATCTTGCCTTGGGGACGACGCTTCAGGAGTTGCAGAAGCGAGCGGGGGAGCGGGTAGTCGTCACCACCGAGACCGATTGGGCGACGATCACCAGTGTAGCCACCACGTATCTGATCTCCGTGGACAAAGATGGCGTCACCTCGGTGGTTGTGTACGAGGGAGAAGCGAAGGTAGAGGCTCAACAGCGGACGGTAACCGTTCGGCCCGGCCAGGCAACCTTGGTGGAACCTCGCAAGGCGCCTCGCTCTCCCAGTGATGTTGAGATGGGGGCGGTGGACGACTGGGTGAGTGCAGTACGCAAGCCTGAGGAGGTGGGGTCTATCAAGCCAGTTATTTTCCCCTCAGCAGATGCATTAACCCCTACAAGCACACCTACACCCACTCGCACTCCGATACCCACCTCAACAGCGACGTCCACCCTGAGGCCAGCAGATGTGCGTTTGATCTCTGACCTGCAGATTTCCAACCTCAGTCCGCTCGTTGGAGAGAGTGTAAAGGCGACTTTTGAGGTGCGTAACTACGGAGAGCAAACCTTCACCGCCAGGTACTTCGGCGTCAAGGGCCGAGGCCCTGACAATTCCATACGGGATTTCCTCATGCTGGAGAACTTGTCACTAGCTTCTGGAGCTGAGTACACCTATTCAAGTGACAGGAGCTTTTCCGCTCCCGGCCAGTACTGGTTCACGCCGCACTACAGCCTGGACGGCAGCAAATGGCTTGATATAACCTGGCCCGATGATCAGGTTAGCTACGTGTACAGCACCGTGCAGGACAACCCGCCGGTGGTGGAGAAGATATACGTAGAGCCGGCAACCATCTATCAGGGGGAGGAGTTCAGGATAAAGCTGATTGCCAGCGACGATGTTGGCCTGCAAACCATAAGGTGGCGGATCGAGGGCACAGGGGATAAGTACTTTGACAAGGGGGATGAGGCTGGCTGTGACGGAATAACGCAGTGTGAGCTAAGCTGGGACCTGAAATGGGCAGGCAAGGATGGCCAGTTCACCATCTATGCTCAAGCCCGCGACACGGCCGATCAGTTGTCTAGCATAGGAAGCACGCCGATAACCGTGCTGGGGCTTGCAGACGTGACAGTGCAAAGCATAGACCGCATTGATGTAAACTGTGTTACTGGAAGTTGCACAACTACCGTGGTTTTCACAATTGCCAATGTTGGGCAGGCCTCGGCTGCCCCGTTCAAGGTCCTCATTAAGGCCGACCCGACACTGGGGCAAATAAAGGCTATAGGCGTCAATGGTCTTGCGGCTGGCGCGACCATGACGCTCAAAGAGTCTCTGCCTTCAGATGGCAATTGTTATGATCCCAACTGTACTGTGTGCATCACCGTGAATTCAGGGGGATATGTAGTCGAATCCAACGAGGGAAACAACGAGCTATGCGAGGCCTGGATCGGATAGCCAGTTGGTGCTTGCCCATACGGATTCATGTTGCGGTACAAGCAACCCTACGGCTACCGGAATGAATTGTCATTTTTCATAAAACAGCAGGAGGTGAATCATGACTGTCAAACGCACATTATTGCAGATCATTTGTCTGGTGTCGTTGGCTCTGGCTGCGGTGGCCTGTGCACCTTCGCCGACTGCCACACATACACCGGTGCCCACCGACACGCCCACAGTCACATTAACTTCGACAAGCACGCCTACAGCGACTCAAACACCGACGCTCACTCCAACATTTACTCCGACAACGACGCCGACATCCACTCCCACAACGACGCCGACACCCACTGAGACATACACTCCGACATCCACCCCGACGATCACGCCAACTCCCGAGCCGGCGAATGTGCGTTTGGTCTCTGAGTTGGAGTTGGTGATGGCCAATCCAACACCGCGTGTTGGAGACACTGTAAAAGCGATTTTTACGGCGCGCAACTATGGAGGGCAGACCTTCAAAGCCGCGAAGTTATTAGTCAAGGGCCGAGGCCCTGATGGTTCCATACAGGACTTCCTCCCGAGAGATAACTTCTTGCTAGAACCTGGAGCTGAGTACACCTACATAGAGTTCAGGAACTTCTCCTTGGGCGGTAAACACTGGTTCACGCCGCACTACAGCCCGGATGGCACCACTTGGTTTGATATACTCTTCCCCAATGACCAACCTAGTCGGGTGGAAATCACCGTTGACGGCCTGCCGGTGGTGGAGCGGATATCCGTGGAGCCGTCAACTATCAATCAAGGAGAGGCGTTTGTGATAAGCGTGACCGCCAGCGACGATTTCGGCTTGCAGTCCGTTCGGTGGTGGAGCGAGGGCACGGAGGATGAGTACCTTGATAAAGGGCATGAGGAGAGCTGTGGCGGAGTCACCCGATGTAGTCAAAGATGGCCTCCCCTGAAATGGACCGGCAAGGATGGCAAGTTCCCCATCTACGCTGAGGCTCGCGATACGGCCGATCAGGTATCCCATGAAGTGAGCGCGACCATCACCATAGCAGCGAGGTTTTCCCTTCTGATTGGTGGTGGGCCCTTTACCAACGAGTCGGTGCAAAACGCGCTGGGATTCGGCATAAACTGGGGTGCGCTCGAAGGGGAAATCGGGGAACTGGTGTTAATGGACTTCGTCTCGAAAGAGACTTTACCTGGTCCCACGGGAATGGCATACCGCCCGGATTCGGCCAAGGAGCTTCTGGCGGGAGCTGGCTATCCCAACGGCTTCGACGCGGTACTACTGTTTGACCCGGGCGACGAGTTGGCTGCTAAATTAGCCGACTTGGTAGCCAGCCAACTTTCTGTTGTGAAGATTCGCTCTGAGTACCTTTGGGTTGCCTCAGCCGATGCTCGCACCAAGTTCGGCACCGTCATTGCCGCTGGCGGCGAGGGCGGCTTGCTCATTGAGCGCCGCTGACGACGGAGGTGTGACTTTCACTATGCAGATTCCAATCGAACTGGTCGAGCAAATCCAGAAAGGTAACGTTGTCCTCTTCTGCGGGGCGGGCATATCCATGGGCCCAGGAGGGTTGCCCAGTGGCTGGCAGTTGACCCAGGAGCTGGCCGAGCGGGCAGGGTTGGGAGACGTGAGCGGGATGGGGCTGCCTGAGGTGGCCCAGGCTTACGAGTTGAAGCTGGGCTACCAGAGTCTGGTTCAATACGTGATCAGCCGTATTGACGACCCCAAGTACTCGCCCCTGCCCACGCACGAGCTCATCGCTGCCTTGCCCTTCAACAAGATCATCACCACCAACTGGGACAACCTGCTGGAAGAGGCCCTGCGCCAGGCTCGCAAGCCTTTCGTGAAAGCGGTCCGGGATCCCGACATCGCCTTCACGGACGAGGAGAAGGTGCTGCTCATCAAGCTGCACGGCTCCATCGAGCAGAAGGACACCATCGTCATCACCGGCGATGACTATTACGACGTCTTCTATCGCCTGCCCGAGATCGCCAAGGTGGTAGGCTCCTACTTCGCCACCAAGACCCTCCTCTTCCTGGGCTTTGGCCTGGCCGACGAGGATTTCAAGCGACTCTACCACGAGGTGGTACGTCACCTCGGTCGCCACAAGCGCCGGGCCTATGCCGTGCAGCTCCGCCCTCGCGAGCTCGACGTCAAATACTGGGAGCAGAAAAACGTCCAGGTCATTGACGCTGATGCAACGGCGTTCTTGGAGGAAATCGAACAGCGACTGAGCTCTGAAAAATAGCTTCCAGTGGCATGAGTTGTCAGGGCACAAGAGGCCGTGAAACGTGAAAACGCGGCGTGTTTCCTGCCATTGCGTCAAGTCTTCGCAGTGGCGTTTCGATAAGGAGGACACAGATGAAGATTTCATCAAACACGCTTGGTCTAGCGGCAGAGTTTGCGGTAGCAAGTGAACTGTGCCGTAGGGATATTTATGCGCAACTCACTCTTGGGCATCTTAAGCGAACTGACCTTTTGATATTGAATGAAGAAACTAGCAGAATGCTGAGGGTCGAGATCAAGAGTAAGCAGGGTAAAGATTGGCCCAACTGTAAAGGTATCTACGGCGATAATGCCGTGCTTGTGTTTGTTGATTTCGCAGGAAAGGGTGAGTTTGACCGTCCCGATTTCTACATTCTCACGGTTGAGGATTGGATTGAATATGCCAACAAGGAAATTGCAAACCACCCCAAGAAGCGCATAAAGTTAGACGAACGCAATGTGCCAATATGGTTAGACCAAATCAATCGCAGTGGTCAACCCTACAAGGGCATGGGTGTTACGGCGGACAAAATTCAACAGCATAGAGAGAAGTGGGGCAAAGTCATTCAAATGGTTGGGCGAGTTGAAGCGAACCGCGCAATATAGACGGCAGGAAACACATGCACGCCGACTATGCTATCTACGCGGCTTTTTGGCACGTCGTGTTTCCAAAGTTATCGTGCTTTCACGTCGGGCGCGCCTTGCGGCGTGGTCAGCGTGCTTCAGCGTTCCGTGACGCAATATGCAGCACGCAACACAATCCAGCGTGTTCCAGCAAGTCAAGTTCTGGGGTGACGGAGGATAGGTGAGAGAAGCACTTTTCGCTGAACTGGCCAGCTTGGGCGAACGGTTGGAGACAACTACCAGTCGCCTGGAGCTGGCCGATTGGTTGGCTGAGTTCCTGCAGAAGCTAGACCCCGCAGAAATCCCGGCCGGGGTGCGCTTGACCATCGGCCAGGTCTTCCCCGAATGGGACGGGCGGGCCCTGAATCTGAGCTGGAAGGCGGCCATGAAAGTAGTGGGCGGGCTGGCCAGCCCCACGGCTGCCGATCAGCAGGCCATCTTCGCGGAGGCGGAGGACACGGGGGAGGCGGTGCGGTTGCTTCTGGAGCGGGTCCGGACTGAGCCGCGCCAGCCTCCGCCCCTCACCATCCTGGACGTGTATCGAACCTTTGAAGAGATTGCTGCTGCAACAGGGCCAGGTTCGCGCAAGAAGAAAGAGGAACTCTTGCAGGGTTTACTGTTGCGAGCCACACCCGTGGAGGCCAAATGCATTGTCAAGGATGTCATCGCCGAGATGCGCCACGGGGTGGGTGAGGGGATCATGCTGGAAGCCATTGCTCAAGCAGCAGGGGTTTCACCTAGATTGGTCCGCCGGGCCAACATGCTGTGGGGTGACCTGGGTGAGGTAGCCCTGGTGGCTCTGACCGAGGGAGAGGCGGCATTGAAAAGTGCTACGGTGCGCCTCTTCTGCCCCCTCAAGCCCATGCTGGCCCAGACCGCCGAGGACCTGGCCGAAGCCTTCGATCGGTACAAAGGCAGGGTAGCCCTGGAATACAAGCTCGATGGAGCGCGGGTGCAGATCCACAAGCGAGGCGATGAAGTCAAAATCTACTCCCGCCAGCTCTCCGATGTGACTGCCAGCCTGCCCGACGTGGTGGAAGAGATCAAGGCAGGATTGAAAGCTCGCGAGGCCATTGTGGAGGGCGAGGCCGTGGCCGTGGACGCCCAGGGCCGCCCGCTTCCTTTCCAGCACCTGATGCGCCGCTTCCGCAGGGTGCACGACGTGGCGGCCATGGTGCGGGAGATACCCCTCCAGCTCCACCTCTTCGATCTCCTCTACGTTGATGGTCATAGTCTGATAGATACGCCGTGCGAAAAACGCTGGCAGGCTCTGGAGGAAATCGCCGGAACCCTCAACCTGGTGCCCCGAGTGATCCCTCGGACGGTAGAGGAAGGCCGGAGGTTTGCTGAAGAGGCTTACCGGGCCGGGCACGAGGGCGTGATGGCCAAGGACCCGGCCAGCAGGTACACGCCGGGGATGCGGGGCAAGGCCTGGCTGAAGCTGAAGCACGTCCTCAGCCTTGACTTGGTGATCGTCGCTGCTGACTGGGGCTACGGGCGGCGTCACGGGTGGCTCTCCAACTACCACCTGGCCGCTCGTGACGAGGGGACGGGGGAGTACCTGGAGGTGGGCAAGACCTTCAAGGGGCCCACCGACGAGGAGTTCCAGGAGATGACTCAGCGACTCCTGGCTCTGGAGCGTTCCCGCCGAGGTGGCACCGTCTTCGTCGAGCCGCGGGTGGTGGTCGAGGTGTTGTTCAACGAGCTCCAGGAGAGCTCCCAGTACAAATCCGGTCTGGCCCTGCGCTTCGCCCGCATCGCCCGCGTCCGGGAGGACAAAAGCCCTGTCGAGGCCGACACCATTCAGACCCTGCGCCAGCTTTACGAAAGGCAGTTCGAGTACAAGGGGCGATTGGAGTAACTCTTGTCATTGCGAGCGACCGTAGGGAGCGAAGCAATCCCCTACGTCGTGAGCTGGAGATTGCTTTGTCGCTACCGTTCCTCGCAATGACGAAGGCGCTAGGAGTAGGAAGAAAATGGACTCTCGACCGATCATTGCTATCACCATGGGAGATGCGGCCGGGGTGGGGCCGGAGATCGTGGTCAAGGCCCTGGCTCTGGAAGAGATGTACGCCCTCTGCCGGCCTCTGGTTGTGGGAGACGCGGGTGTCCTGGCCCGGGCCAGGAAGATGCTGGGACTGAGTGTGAACTTGCATCCCATCGTCGGCGTGGGAGGCGGCCGCTTCGAGCCGGGAAACATTGACGTGCTCGACTTGGCCAACATTGACCTCGATAGGCTGAGGGTAGGGGAGGTTTCCGCCATGGCTGGCAAGGCGGCGGTGGAATATGTGCTCAAGGCGGGCGAGCTGGCCTTGTCTGGTGAGGTCCAGGGCCTAGCTACCGCTCCCCTCAACAAAGAGGCCATGCAACTAGGCGGCTACGATTACATCGGCCACACGGAGATCCTGGCCGACCTGACCGGAGCTCCGCGCTGCACAACTATGCTCATCAGCGGTTCTCTACGAGTGGTGCACGTCACCCGACACATCCCTTTGCGCCAGGTGGCCGGATCCATCACCAAGGAGCGGGTGTTGGAGACCATCCAGCTCACCGCCGAGGGACTGCGAGGGATGGGGATCGAAGAGCCGCGCCTGGGGGTGGCGGCCTTGAACCCTCACGGCGGGGAGGGTGGGCTTTTGGGCCACGAGGAGATTGATAAGATTGCACCAGCAGTGGAGGCGGCCCAGGCCATCGGGATTGGCGCCAGAGGGCCGTACCCTGCCGACTCCATCTTCTTTCGAGCCATCGCTGGGGAATTTGACGCTGTGGTGGCCATGTACCATGACCAGGGGCACATCCCGGTGAAGGTGCACGGGTTCGAAAGGAGCGTGACGGTGACTCTGGGGCTCCCCATCGTGCGTACCTCGGTAGATCATGGGACAGCTTTCGACATCGCCTGGCAGGGCCTGGCCAGTCCCCAGAGCCTCGTCGAGGCCATCAAGCTGGCGGCCGAGATGGCGAAAAGGGTATTTCCGATTTTCGATTTTCGATTTCCGATTTCTAATCGAAAATCGCTGTAGGTCAGGAAACCTTCGCCCATCGAATGCAATGGGTGAACACCTACCGATGATCTATCCAAGCTATTTGCACCAGGGCTTCGAGCCTTTTGACCCTATCGAGTTGGCTCAGTTGACGGAGGCAAAGGTCTCCCGAGGTTCCTCCCGCAAGTATACCGATTTCTACTGTGTCGGTGTCTATGGGGGCATCTCCACTGGCTACACCGTTGGCTGCTGCCTGAGGTGCATCTTCTGCTGGGTGGACTTCTCCCGCGATTTCCCAGACAATCACGGCCATTTTTGCTCTTCCGAAGAGGTTGCTCACCGCCTGGTCGCTAACGCCCGAAGGAAGCACGTATCCAAGCTGCGCATCTCTGGCGGGGAACCGATGCTCTGCCGAGAGCATCTCCTCAGCGTGTTAGACCTGCTCGAAGGGAAGGGGTTCGCCTTCATCCTTGAGACCAACGGCATCCCCCTGGGTGCTGACGATAGCTACGCTCAAGAGCTGGCCAGATATGGCGACGTTTACGTGCGGGTCTCGTTGAAAGCAGGCACAGCGGAGGGGTTCCAGGAGAGGACAGGGGCTAAAGGTGAGTTTTGGGAACTCCCGTTTCAAGCTATCGAGAGCCTGATGAAGGCAGGCGTAAACTTCCACGTGGCGGCCATGACCGACGCTCGGCTGATGCCGCCTGAGGAGAGGGGAAGCTTGCTCCGTAAATTGGGACAGATAGGCTACGATGGCTACTTAGAGGAGGAAATGTGTGACCCTTATCGCACATCGCTGGTCAGGCTGCGAGCAGCAGGGTGGGAGATCTTTTGAGCCGTGTAGAAAGCCACGCCCATCAAGGGCTGGGAAGTTGTTGGCAGCCGGGTATGCATAAGACTTCCGAAGTCTCTGAGACTTCGGAAGTCTTGGGTCTTGCTCAGCCGTGGGCTATTTGAACCGTAAGCACGGTCTCACCCAAGGTCAACTCATCGCCGTTCTTGAGCGGCATTGGCTCGGAGATCAGCCGGCCGTTGATCATCGTCCCATTTCTCCACCGCCTGGCAGGCGATTGATCCACGCTTCCCTACGCGACACGTCCCGGTCCAGCCAGAGACGGCGCCACAGCACACAGCGTCGTTCGTGGGGCGCTTCAGGCAAGGGCAGCCGATTGGCTTCCAGCCGTTTCACCACGGTTAACGCGACCATGGTCAGCGCTGCCAGGATGACGACTGGTGGCTGGTCCATGAGGCTCATCACGAAGGGCAGGCTGACCAAGCCCAGTAGCGCGCCCACTGCCGTGACCTTCGCCAGCCGTCCCAAGGCCAGCCAGATCAGGAGCCAGGCGGAGCCCCAAGGGAAGATGATCAACAGAACTCCTATTGTCATCGCGATAGGACTGGAAAACCAGTTTACTCCAGGCGGCTAATTGGGCTGAGGCGACATTCCCTTGGGGTGCTGTTTGTAGAGTCGTTAGGGTGCGGTGAGGCCATTCGTACAGACCCTCATAGCGAAGCCGGGGGTGTGGCGGTGTCGGCGTAGGGGGCTCGGCCATGGCCGGTAGCGGCAGTGAAGCCACACACAACCCTGACACGACGGATGCGGATGATGTCGCCGTCGGCCAGGGGCATGGGGGTGCGAGGTGAGAGCTCAGCGTCGTTCACGCGCGTGCCATTGGAGCTGCCAAGGTCGGTGATGAGGTAGCGATCGGTTTCGCGGGTAATGCGGGCGTGGTAGCGTGAGACGGCCAGCTCGTTCAGGACGAGGGTGTTGTCCGGCGCGCGGCCGATGCTCACGAGGTCACGGTCGAGCAGAAGCTCCTGACTGGCGCCGCGGTTGCTGTGGATTTCGAGTCGGGCGAAAGGTATAGTCATGCACAGTCCCCCTGGCTTTTTCAGACACTATGGCGAGGTTCATTGCAGAAGGTAACGGCCGTGGGTCCAGCAGCGAATAGTATATCAGATTGTAACTGCTCAGCCTTGCGAAGGTTTGAAGGCGAATTCACCTGGAAACGTGCCTGGTGAGCAAAACTGCGTACACCTGCAAGCATGTTTGCAACCTTCGCAGGGCTTGGCTGAGCAGTTACATCAGATTTTAGCTTGTTTGGCAATAGTGAGAAGCCACCACTAGGGTAGTTTGGTTTCCATGAATAGGCTTGGGTGCATTACATGATTCTTACGAAGCGCCGGCCGAGTAGGAGCGAAGCGACGTATCGAGGCCAAGCGGGGTGTCTGTGGAGCCGCTCGCTTGGTTTCGATACGCTTCGCTACTCAACCGGCGCT
>JBAWAP010000249.1:0-33849 GCA_049589355.1 Anaerolineae bacterium | reverse complement strand
CACTTGGACCGTGTGGAAGGCCTTGGATTGGGAGAACGATCGCTACATAGTAACCGACAAGCGAGCGATTCATATCGAGAAAAGATACTTCACGCGAGAGAAAAGGGACGAAGCCCCCTTGGGCATGATTCAGGATGTCTCCGCTGAAATGAAGGGCCTCATGACCCATTTGCTCTACTTCGGCGATGTGACTATCCAGACTGCTGGTACATTAGGTACGATCCGTTTCCAGGGCATCCCCAAACCTCGCAAAGCCCAGGCTCAAATCCTCGCTTTGGTGTCACAGGCTAAAGCAGCGATGCCTGCGGAGGAAGAACCGCAAGCAGTCCAGGTTGTCCGCGAAATAGTTGGTTGGCCCAAGCAGGAACCTCAACCTCTTCCCCCCACTGCCGAGGAGTTGCGCTGGGAGAGCGAGAGGCCAAGACGGGCACAAATGTCAGAGGTGATCAAGAGGATGTTTTTCCCCAGGCTGGTCTTCGGCGAAAACCAGACCATCTGGCGCAAACACTGGTGGGTTTTGCTCAAGGGGATGATCTCTCCCCTGTTGACCTTTGTCATCCTGTGCATCCTTTGGGTATCAGCCTCTCTCCTCTTTGGTGTCAGCCTTTGGTTCGACTTGCTTTTTGGCGTCTCCCTGGCTGCAACCTCTGTATGGTCCATCTGGCGGTCTATAGATTGGCGGAACGACCTTTACGTCATAACCGATGATCGCGTCATTGACATCGAAAAAGTGCCTTTCCGCTACGAACATCGGAGAGAGGCCGGTTTGGACAAGATCCAGGATGTACGTTACTGGCGGGAAGGCCTCATCGCCACCAGGCTCGATTTCGGCAACGTGCGCTTGGAAACGGCAGGTGGGATAGGAGAATTCACCTTCGATTCTGTACCCCATCCCAGACAGGTACAAATCGAGATCTTCAAGCGCATAGAGCGGTTCCGTCGAAAAGCAGGGCTGGAGGGAAGGGAGAGGAGACAGGCCGAATTCCTCGATCTGTTAGCCCGCTACCACCAAGGGATGGCCCAGGGCAACGGCGGAGCCGAGTCCTAAGCTGCAAATTACGCTCCCCCTACACTCGTTGACAAAAGCCGGCTTTAGTGATATATTTCAACTGCCATCCAACTGGTAGCAGGCCAATCGCATTGGCCATCTTGGGCCGAATGACGCCCAACGCGGTTGGGCTACTACCCTTTTCCGAGAGGACTCCCAAAAAGAAAGGGGGTGATTGTTAGAGGCCTCGATTTTCGGAGGAAGAGAATCTTAGCACGACACGTTTTTTGAGGAGGAGCGAAAATGTTCAAGAGTAAGAGACTTTGGGTTTTATTAGCCCTGGTGACGATCGTTGCCTTGCTGGTCACAGCTTGCCGACCAGCAGCGACACCGACGCCAGTGCCGTCAACGCCTACACCAGTGCCGTCAACGCCTACACCGCCGCCACCGCCGGAGAAGCTGAAAGTGGCCTTCGTCTACGTGGCCCCCATCGGCGACCTGGGCTGGACCTGGGCCCACGAACAGGGGCGCCTCATGGTGGAAAGGGAACTCGGCGACAGGGTCGAAACGGCCTACATCGAGAATGTGCCCGAAGGCCCCGACGCCGAGCGAGTCATCCGCGATTACGCCCAGAAGGGCTACGACGTCATCTTCACCACCAGCTTCGGCTTCATGGACCCCACCATCACTGTGGCTAGCGAGTTCCCCGACAAGTACTTCATGCACTGCTCCGGCTACAAGACAGCCGACAACTCGGCCACCTACTTCGGGAAAATCGAGGAACCCCGTTACGTCTCCGGCCTGGTGGCTGGCAAGATGACCAAAGTGAACAAGATTGGCTATGTAGCCGCTTACCCCATCCCCGAAGTCATCCGGGGGATCAACGCCTTCACCCTGGGGGTGCGCACCGCCAACTCGGAGGC
Source organism: Anaerolineae bacterium (assembly GCA_049589355.1). Lineage (GTDB taxonomy): Bacteria > Chloroflexota > Anaerolineae > VGOG01 > VGOG01 > JBAWAP01. The sequence continues at coordinate 31,938 of JBAWAP010000249.1, read as the reverse complement.
CACGGTGCGCGTGGTGTGGACCCAGACCTGGTTCGACCCGGTGAAGGAGAAGGAGGCGGCCGTGGCCCTGCTGGACGAGGGCTGCGACGTCATCGCCCAGCACCAGGACACCACCGAGCCCCAGAAGGCAGCCCAGGAGCGCGGCGCGGTCAGCATCGGCTACGACTCAGACATGAGCAAGTTTGTGGGCGACACGGTGCTGGCCAGTCCGGTTTGGAACTGGGGTATCTACTATGTGGAGCAGGTAAAGGCCGTCCTTGACGGCACCTGGAAGACCCACCAGTACTGGGGGGGCTGGCAGGACGGCATCGTGGACCTGGCTCCCCTCAGCCCCATGGTGCCGGACGACGTGAAGAAGATGGCCGACGCCGAGATAGCCAAGTTCAAGAAGGGTGAAGCCACTATCTTCACCGTCTTCGCTGGCCCCATCAAAGGCCAGAACGGTGAGCTCTCCATACCGGCTGGTGTGAGCATGACCGCCGAAGAGCTACTCAGCATGGACTGGTTCGTGGAGGGCGTCGTAGGCGAGTCCCCGGGCAAGCCGCCGGTGGTCGAAGAGGCAGAGAAGCCGAAGGTAGCTTTCGTCTATGTCGGCCCCACAGGCGATCTGGGCTGGACCTACGCCCACGACCAGGGGCGGCTCTACCTGGAGAAGGAGCTGGGCGTGGAGACGGCCTACAGCGAGCTGGTTGCGGAGGGCCCTGACTCAACCCGCATCATCCGTGACTACGCCGAGAAGGGCTACGATGTGATCTTTGCCACCAGCTTTGGCTACATGGACTCGGTCATCGAGGTGGCCGCTGAGTACCCGGACATCATCTTCGAGCACTGCACCGGCTACGAGACGGCCGACAACGTCGGGATCTACGATGGCCGAGGCTACCAGGGGTGGTACCTGGCGGGCATCGCCGCTGGCAAGGTGACCAAGAACAACAAGCTGGGCTACGTCGCCCCCTATCCCATCCCCGAGGTCGTCCGCAACATGAACGCCTTTACCCTGGGTGCTCGCTCGGTCAACCCCAAGGTGGAGGTACACTCGGTGTGGATCTTCACCTGGGTGGACCCGGTGAAGGAGCGGGAGGCGGCCCAGGCGCTGCTGGACCTGGGATGCGACGTCATCGCTCGCGAGAGCGACTCCACCGAGCCGGATAAGCTGGCCGAGGAGAACGGTGTCTACGCCGTCGGCTACAACGCTTACGTGCCCGATGTGGCGCCCAACGCTTTGCTCACTGCACCCATTTGGAACTGGGGCATCTTCTACAAGAAGGCAGTTCAGGCTGTGATGAGCGGCACCTGGACCAACACCCCGGTCTGGTGGGGCCTGGCCCAGGGGCTGCTGGACCTGGCACCCTTTGGGCCGGCGGTGCCGGATGACGCCAAGGCACTCATTGAGGAGAAGAAGCAGGCGATCATCGCCGGCACCTTTGACGTCTTCCACGGCCCCATCAAGGACAACACCGGCGAGGTGCGGGTGCCAGAGGGGGTGACCATGCCAGACGAGGAGAAGCTGGCCTTCGACTGGCTAGTCGAAGGGGTCGTCGGCACCATCCCCGAATAGGCCGCAGATCATCATGGGGGTTCTGGCGGGTGCTTGTCCTGAGCGGCTCGACTGAGCTCGCCGAAGTCTTGCCGAAGGGGGCCAGCCGCCTGCCAGAACCCTTTTCGTACTGGAGTCTGGCGAATATCGGGCTGGGGTCCGTAGTGGCGGTCCGTAGTGGCGACTTCAGTCGCCCTGCCTCCATTGTAGACGACTAAAGTCGTCACTACGAACACAATCACAGGATGAGGAGATGTCCACAGATACCCCATTGGTGAAGATGCAGGGAATCACCAAACGTTTCCCTGGGGTGCTGGCCAACGACCACGTTGATCTGGAGGTGCAAGCTGGCCAGGTCCAGGCCCTCCTGGGCGAGAACGGAGCGGGCAAGACCACTCTGATGAACATCCTCTCTGGCCTCTATCGGGCCGACGAGGGGGAGATTACTATCGGGGGACAAAGGGCCAACCTGCAATCGCCGCGAGACGCCATCGCCCTGGGGATCGGGATGGTGCACCAGCACTTCATGCTGGTCGAGCCGCAGACGGTGGCCGAGAACGTCATCCTGGGGCTCAAGACCCCGCCCTTCTTCCTCGATATGGCACGCATTGAGCAGAGGATCGCCGAGTTCTCCAGGCAGTACGGACTGCAGGTGGACCCCCGAGCCCGCATCTGGCAGCTCTCGGTAGGGGAGCAGCAGCGGGTCGAGATCCTGAAGATGCTCTATCGCGGGGTGGACATCCTGATCATGGACGAGCCCACCTCGGTGCTCACCCCTCAGGAGGTGGAAGAGCTCTTCATCACCTTGCGGCGCATGGCCGACGAAGGGAAGGCCATTATCTTCATCAGCCACAAACTCGATGAGGTGATGGCTATCTCCGATCGGATCACCGTCCTGCGCAGCGGAAGGGTAGTAGCCACGGTGAACACCGGCCAGACCACGAAGGAGGAACTAGCCCGGATGATGGTCGGCCGGGAGGTGCTCTTCCGGGTGGAGAAGGAGCCCATCGAAGCGGGCGAGGTGGTTCTGGAGGTCCGCAACCTGCGGGCGCTCAACGACAAGGGCCTGCAGGCCCTGAAGGACGTTTCCTTCGCCATCCGCCAGGGGGAGATCCTGGGGATCGCAGGGGTGGCTGGGAACGGGCAGCGAGAGCTGGCCGAGGTAGTCACTGGCCTGCGGAAGACGACGGAAGGTTGCGTATTCATCGCCGGTTGCAACTTGACTAATTGCTCCCCCCGCCGGGTGATCAGGGAGCAGGTGAGCCACGTGCCGGAGGACCGACTGGGGATGGGCCTGGTGCCCAACCTGGCGGTCAGCGACAACGTCATCCTCAAGAGTTACCGGGACCCACCTCTGGCCAGGGGGCCGTTCCTGGATCGTCTGTCCATCACCCGTTTTGCGGCCAGGCTGATCGAGGCCTTCAGCATCGCCACCCCAAGCCAGGAGACCCCGGTCAAGCTCCTCTCCGGCGGCAACCTCCAGCGCACCATCCTGGCCCGCGAGATCAGCGTCGGCCCGCGGCTGATGGTGGCCGTACACCCTACGCGGGGCTTAGACATCGGGGCCACCGAGTCGGTGCGCAATCTTCTCCTCAAGCAGCGGGAGGAGGGAGCGGCCATCCTCCTGATCTCGGAGGACCTGGACGAGCTGCTGACCCTCAGCGACCGCATCGCGGTGATGTACGAAGGCGAGATCATGGGCGTCGTTGACACTGAAGGGGCGGATGTTGGGAAGATCGGTTTGATGATGGCGGGAACTAAAGTTCAAAATCCAAAGCTCAAAATCCAAAGTTCAAAGAACGAGGTTTGAGGTCAAGTTTGATGCGCAGTTGTGAAGTGGAGAAGGCTTTGCGCGCCAGGGGTAGGGGGCGGGCGCGGTGGCGGTTGCTGGCAAAGCGGATGGCGGGTGAGGTTGAGCCGCCCTATGACTTGCGGGAACGAGCGTTTCAGTTCGGTGTGATGGTGGTGGAATTTGTCGAGAGCTTGTCGCCAGGAGTAGCCAGTCGAGAGCTAGGCCGGCAACTCGTCAAATCGGGAACGTCAGTAGGAGCCAATGTCAAGGAAGGGGACGTCGCCGAGTCTGCCCGGGACCGTGCCCATAAGTTTAGTATCGCACGCAAAGAGGCCAGGGAGTCCAGATACTGGTGTCGAGTGATCGGAGAAGCAGCAGTTGGTGATCCCGATGCGGCGGTCTACCTGGCTGACGAAGCACTGCAATTGGTGCGTATTCTCAGCAAGATGATCCAGGGAGCAAAGCAAGCCCAATAGCGCCTTTTGAGCTTTGCCCTTTGGATTTTGAGCTTTGATCTTTGGATTTTGAGGTTTTCCCTATGAGACTCATCATCGAAAAACGCCTTGAGTACTCTCGCCTCACCGCCTTCCTGGTGCCCATTGTCTCCGTTGTTCTGGCATTGCTGGCGGGGGCGGTGTTGTTGGCCGGTGCCGGCGCCAATCCCTGGACGACTTACAAGGCAATGGCCATTGGAGCCTTCGGCGGGAAGTACAACATTTCTGAAACGATGGTCAAGGCCATCCCGCTGATGTTGTGCGGCCTGGGGGTGTCCGTTGCCTTCCGGATGCTCTTCTGGAACATCGGAGCCGAGGGGCAATTGGCGGTGGGGGGGATCGCCGCCGCAGGGGTGGCGCTCTTCTGGGCGGATCGTATCCCCTCTCCCCTGCTGCTGCCAACGATGGTCGTCGCTGGCTTCCTCGGTGGCGCGCTCTGGGGCTTGATCCCAGCCCTGCTCAAGGCTTACCTCCGCGTCAACGAGATCATCACCACTTTGATGATGAACTACATCGCCATCCTGTGGGTAGAGCACCTGTTCTACGGGCCGTGGAAGGACCCTCAAGGCTATGGGTTTCCCGGCACTGCCCAGTTCCCCAAGGCGGGCTGGCTACCGCGCCTGGCCGGCACCCGGGTCCACCTGGGGCTGGCCTTGGCGCTGATGGCCGCCCTCTTCATTTGGGTCGTCCTCCGGCGCACCAAGTGGGGCTACGAGATCCGGGTGATCGGCGAGAACCCCAGGGCAGCGGCTTACGCCGGCATCAACATCGTGCGCAACATCATCCTGGTGATGATCCTCAGCGGGGGGCTGGCCGGTCTGGGGGGGATGTCCGAGGTGGCCGGGATCTCCCACCGCCTGCAGAAGGGGCTGACGGTGGGCTATGGCTACACTGCCATCATCGTGGCCTGGCTGGGCAAGCTGAATCCGTGGGGGGTGTTGGTGGTCGCCATCCTATTGGCCGGGCTCTTGGTGGGCGGCGATCAGATCCAGATCACCATGCAGCTCCCCGCAGCGGTGGCCCTGGTATTGCAAGGGGCTATCCTCTTCTTCGTGCTGGGTGGGAACCTCTTCACTCGATATCGCGTCCGCCTGGAGCGGCGAGCAGGGAGCGGCCCCCACCCCAACCCTCCCCCAACCTTTGGGGGAGGGAGAAGCATGGCAAGGGAGCATGGAGAGATAGAGGGATGATCGCACTTTTAGGTTCCATCCTGGCCGTCACCGTTCGGGCCGGGACTTCGCTCGTGTACGCCACCGTCGGCGAGATCTACACCGAGCGGTCGGGGATCCTCAACCTGGGGGTGGAGGGGATGATGATCATGGGGGCGGTGTCCGCCTTTGCCGTCGCCTACAGGACCGGGAGCGCGTGGGCGGGGGTGGCGACGGCAGTCATCGTCGGCGGGCTCCTGGCCTCGATCCACGCCTTCCTGACCATCACCCTGCGGGCCGACCAGACAGTCAGCGGGCTGGCCCTCACCATCTTCGGCATCGGGCTGGCCAACTTCCTGGGGCAGCGGCTTGGTCCCGACGGCAGCCCCCTGGTGGGCCTCATCGGGCCGAAGTTCAGCAAGCTGGAAATCCCCGGCCTTTCCTCCATCCCCGTTCTCGGCAGGGCCCTCTTCGTCCAGGACCTGTTGGCCTACGCCATGTACCTGCTGGTGCCCATCGCCTGGTTCTACCTGCACAGAACCCGGCCTGGCCTCCACCTGCGGGCAGTCGGCGAGAACCCCCAGGCAGCCGATGCCATGGGAGTGAACGTGACCGCTGCTCGCTATCTCTACACCATCCTGGGTGGGATGTTGGCGGGGCTAGGCGGGGCACACCTGTCGTTGGCCTACACCCCAGGCTGGACGGAGGGGATGACCGCTGGGCGGGGATGGATCGCTATCGCCCTGGTGATCTTCGCCACCTGGGACCCGCTGCGGGCGGTGGTCGGGGCCGTGCTCTTCGGGGGGATCAACGCCGTGCAGTTCCGCATGCAGGCCGCAGGGACCACTATCCCCGCCGCCTTCCTGGGGATGTTGCCCTACGCCTTAACCATCCTGGTATTGGTGATCATCACCTGGTGGGAGGCCTTCAGCAAGCGAGTGGGCGCTCCGGCCGCCCTGGGGCTACCGTACGCCAGAGAGGAAAAGGGCTGAACCGATGAGGCGATTGACGATTGCCAAGCCCAGTGAGGAAGGTGAGGAGCAGCCTTCCATCGGCTGGGTATTGAGTGAAGATAAGGAGGCATAATCTTGACTGAACACGTGTATATCGGGGACATCGCCGCCCACGGAGGCGAGGAGGTGACCCTCAAGGGCTGGCTTTACAACAAAACGGATAAGGGGAGGCTGCAATTCCTCTTGGTGCGGGATGGCACGGGGATGATCCAGGCCGTGGTCTTTGAGGATGACGTGTCTTCTGAGATGTTCGAAGCAGCCCAAACGGTGACCCAGGAGTCATCCCTGACCGTTACCGGCACCGTCCGGGCCGACAGGCGAGCGCCAGGGGGCTATGAGCTCACGGTGAACGATGTCGAGATCGTGCAACTGGCTGAGGATTATCCCATAACCCCCAAGGAGCACGGCGTGGAATTCCTGATGGATCGCCGCCACCTTTGGCTGCGCTCCTCTACGCAGCATGCCATCCTGCGGGTGCGGGCCGAGGTGGTGCGGGCCATCCGCGATTGGCTGGACTCCCACGGCTTCGTCAACCTGGATACCCCCATCCTCACCCCCTCCTCCTGCGAGGATACCACCACCCTCTTTGAGACCGATTACTTCGGGGACACAGCCTATCTCGCCCAGAGTGGCCAACTCTACAACGAGGCCGAGATCATGTCCTTCGGCAAGGTCTACTGCTTCGGCCCCACTTTCCGGGCGGAGAAGTCGAAGACCCGCCGCCACTTGCTGGAGTTCTGGATGGTGGAGCCGGAGATGGCCTGGGCCGACCTGGACGAGTGCATGAGGGTCGAGGAGGAGCTCGTCAGTTATATCGTGCAGACGACGTTGAAGAATCGAACTGAAGAACTGAAGACCCTCGAACGCGATACGACGTTGCTGGAGAAGGTGGAAGCACCATTTTCGCGTATCACGTACGACTCAGCAGTTGAAATCCTGAACAGGGACGGCGTGTCCATCGAGTGGGGGGATGATTTCGGGGGTCCTCACGAAGTGGCCTTGGCTGAGCACTTTGAGAAGCCGGTCTTCGTCCACCATTATCCAACTCAATGCAAGGCCTTCTACATGGAGCTTGACCCTGAGCGGCCAGAGGTTTGTCTTTCGGTGGACCTGCTTGCCACCGAGGGGTACGGTGAGATCATCGGTGGTGGTCAGCGCACCGCCAGCTATGAGTATCTGGAACAGCAGGTAGAGCAGCTTGGCATCCCTCGCCAGGCCTACGAGTGGTATCTCGATCTACGGCGCTACGGATCGGTGCCTCACTCCGGCTTCGGCCTGGGCCTGGAGCGGACTGTGGCCTGGATCTGCGGCGTGAAGCACATCCGGGAAACGATTCCCTTCCCGAGGATGCTGGGACGTATCTATCCGTAACAGAAGGAGGGTAAGATGACCATCAGCCATGTTGAACAATTACTCGATGTAATAGAGGACCTCCCCGGCGAGAAAGTCTTGGAAGTGCTAGATTTTGCCAAATTCCTGAGATGGCAGGATTTAACCGAGGCCAGGGCGATAATAGAGTTCGATGCTTGGGCAGAGAACTTGGCCAAAGATAAGGGATTTGCCCATTTAACTGAAGAAGATGTGGCCCAAATCGTTCACGAGTGCAGGAGAGAACGTTGATCATCGCTCTGTACGACACCAACATATTCATCTCCGGTACCTTTTGGCGCGGGCTGCCCCGACGGGCTATTCACCTTGCCAAGCGGGGCAAAGTAGAGGTGGTAACCTGTGAATCGCTTCTTGATGAGCTCAGAGATGTCTTGACCAGACCCGATAAGCCATTTCGTTTGTCAGCCAAGGAAGCTGACAAAGTGATCAACAACGTGCGTAGTTATGTTCGTCTGGTAACGCCCACTCGCAAAGTTGATGTCTGTCGTGATCCAAGCGATAATCTGGTCATCGAATGCGCCTTGGCCGGTGGGGCACAATACATTGTGACCGGTGATCCTGACCTCAAAGTGCTGCGACGTTTTGAGGAGATCGAGATCGTTGACGTGCGGACATTCGTCTCGCTGATTGAAGAACGATCATTTTCCTAATGATGCCCATTCATTACGAGCAACGGCGCTTCATTGCTCACTTGCTGTCGCTCACTTCCGCAGAAGATGCCCTCACCGTTTACTATGCCCTCTACCATCAACGGACGGAGCTCTTCACTCACGGCCAGGAGGTCATCGTCGGTTTCCTCGCCATCTGTCAGACTGGACATGACCTTTTCACACCCTTGGTCGTGATGCGAGCCGACTCCGACGACGTTTTACACGCTCTTCTATCCCATCACCTGGACGAGGGCCGAGAGTATCTCTTCGCTGTGAAGGAACAAACGGCCCCGGTCTTGAAGCGATGTCTCATCACCTGGGATGAGCACTACAACCTGATCTACATCGTTGACGAGGCAAGCTTCCGCCCGGATTTTCGCCACCTCGTCGAAAAGGTAGTCAGGGAAGATAGCTTCCCTCGCTTTGAGATCAGAGATGGCGAGAAGGTGATCGCAGCCGCAGGCGCAAACTGGTGCTCACCCTACTTTGCCGAGGTCGGCGTCTGGACCCAGGAGGATTACCGGGGACGGGGGCTAGCTAGGGCGGTCGTCTCTGGTTGCACTTCTGAATTGTTGAAAGAAGGGATCAAGCCCCTCTACATCGTCGCCGAGAGCAACGTCGCTTCGATTCGTGTCTGTGCAGCTCTCGGCTATCGCTTCTCTGGCTACAGGGAGTTCTCTTGCCAGGGCAGGCTGAGATCGAATCAGAAACCAGGTTTTTAGCCAAGTCATTGGCTTTCTTGCATTGCACAGACCTCCGAAAATGACCAATTGTCCAACTGGGCAGGAAAAACCTGGTTTCTCCACCAAAAGTGTCGGGGGCAAACATTGGATAAGGATCAAATCATGGAACAAGCAACGATGCGCTTTCCCAAAGAGTTCCTGTGGGGCGCGGCCACCAGCTCACATCAGGTGGAAGGAAACAACAGGAACAACGACTGGTGGGAGTGGGAGAAGGAACCGGGACACATCCGCGATGGTCACCGCTCAGAGCTGGCTTGCGACTGGTGGAACCGCGCTGAGCAAGACTTCGATCTGGCCGAAGAGATGGGACAGAACGCCCATCGGCTGTCCCTCGAATGGAGCCGCATCGAGCCACAGGAAGGAGAGTGGGATGACGATGCCATCGCCCGCTATCGGCAGATGCTCGCCGGGCTGCGGGAGCGGAGCCTGGAACCGATGGTGACCCTGCATCACTTCACCAACCCCCTGTGGCTTGTGGAAAAGGGCGGCTGGGAGACAGAGGCAGTAGTGCCGCTTTTCGAGCGTTACGTGACCAAGGTCGCCGAGGAGTTGGGGGATCTCGTCGAGCTTTGGAGTGTGCTTAATGAGCCCAACGTCTACGCCATGCTGGGCTATGCTGGTGGCCGCTGGCCACCGGGCAAGCAGAGCCTACCCTTGGCCTTTAGGGTGCTGATGAGCAACATGTTGCTCGCTCATGGCCGAGCCTACCAGGCGATCCATCGTTTGCAGCCTCGCGCTCAAGTAGGGATCGCCCACGCCGTGCGGGTCTTCGACCCCGCTCAGCCGAATTCCCATCTCGATCATTGGGCGGCCTCGATACCGGACTACATCTTCAACCGACTCACTCTAACTGCCTTGACCGAGGGCGTGCTGGCCTTCCCCCTGGCCTTCAATCGCAAGGTGCCATATCTGGTTGACTCGGCAGACTTCCTGGGCATCAACTATTACTCCAGAGACATGGTGGCCTTCGACGTGAGCCGTCCCCACGAACTCTTTGGCCGTCGTTTCTACGCCGAGGGGGTAGAGATGAGCGACGGCGGCTACGGCGAAGTGTACCCTGAGGGGCTCTACCGTCTGCTCAAGCGATTGGCCGCTTACGGCAAACCCATCTATGTCACCGAGAACGGCCTCCCAGACGAAGACGACGATCAGCGTCCGCGCTTTATACTAACCCACCATGAGGCGCAGCGGCCAGCTTTATAAGGAAATCTGCCAAGCCGGAGCCATCACCGAGGACATGGTCGAACGGTATGCCCCGGAGGTGCTGGATAGGGTGTTCCCTGGGGTGTGATAAGCTCGTCAATACCTACTGCTTTGACCTTCTCCCACCTGACCGCTTGTTACTACCCTTTCAGGGAAAGGATTTCTTCCAATGGTTTACCGTTGACGAATACGGATACCTCGCGGACGGTGGAGAATTGAAGCGCTGACTCCTCGATCTGCGCTTCGACCCGGGGATTGTCACACACCCCACCCAGCATCAACGTCCCAGACAGATTGATGATAGCCTTCCCTCCCTCGATGGTTACGCCTTCTAGCTGGAGGTTGAACTGGTACAGGGCATTGTACAACCCTGACTGTCCGTAGAACTGCTCGTTGAGCGATAGCAACGCTTCCAGAGCAGCTCTCAGTACAGCCTGCGTGGCGGGAATCGTGACCTGAACAGGAACCACGCTATCCCCACAGCCGATCCTCTTGCCCGATTGCCCGTTGTCTTCTAGGGCGATGAGGAATATCTGCACCGTCTGTTGGACTGGCCTGGTACTCGACGGAACCAGCGTTGCGGTCGGCGGGATGGGCGTTGGAGAGGGCAGCCAGGCTGTCGCAGTTGGCGAGATAGGTGTTGGCGACGGCGGCACGGGTGTCGCTGTGGGGGGAACGGGGGTAGATGAGGGTGGTATCGGTGTTTCTGTAGGACGAAGGGGTGTCGGCGACGATACGGCCGGTGTACATGCCGCAAGCAGACCCATGGCCATGACCAAGATCAGCAACTGAAAAGACAAACACGGTTTGCTGTGCACCGTAATAATCCTCACTTTTTCTAGTGTCATTCCAGCCGCCAAACCATGAGCTTGAGGTCTTCAATGTAATCGGCACCGAGACGCTCGTAAAACCGAGCAGCCAGTTTGTTGGGGGCATAGACCGTCCACAAGAGGGCACGACCACCTGTCTCCTGGCAAATCCTGGCCGCTTCGCGCATCAGTGCCGTGCCGACACCCTGACCACGCACATCCTCCCGAACGAACAAATCAATCACAAACATGAGGCGAATGGCCTTATCGGTGTCGTAGCCAAAATGATAAAGCAAGTAGCCGACGATTTGACCATCTGTCTCGGCAATAAGCCCGGCGAAGGCAGGGTGGGGGCCAAAACCATCACGTAAATAGGTGTCGGCATTGAATTTGAAATCGGTGGGGTCGCCCAAATCTCGCAGGTGGGCAGCGAACTGCTCTGCGAGTTGACCGATCTCAGTGGCATCATCTGGTGTTGCTGTTCGGATAAGGATGGGCATTGGAGATTCTAGAACACATCCGCAGGTTCGTCCCACAACTTGTCCCTGATCACTTCCCTCAATTCCTCCTGGGAGGAAATCAACTCGGTGTTGATTGCACTGACCGCTGTGTCCAGGATGTCGTCATCGTATGGCTGCTGCCCCACCTTGGTCATCTCGTGTTTCAGCATCCCCGTATTCACCCTCAACCGTCTAGTACGAGGCGATTTCGCCTTCAGTGCTGCTATCGCCGCATCCGTCAGACGAATGGATAGCTCCTGCAGTTGCCTCTCATTCATCTGGCCAATCCGACCAGGTGAATCAAGAAGACCTTCGCAGATAGCGTTGGCTATCAAGTACCGAAACCAGTTCTCCCAGGTTCGATCCGCATCCGTCCTGCAGAACCGAGATAGGGGGATCTCATCGAACTCAGGTTCTGGTTCTTCTTCATCGGAACCGAAATCTTGGACTGGACTGAGGATATTGCGCCAGATGGTCCAGGTGACGAAGGCAGCAATCATGCCCAGAAGAGTTGCCTCGAACAAGGAGAAGGGTAAGAAAAGGGTGAGGATCCAGCCTACACCAAGCGCAATGCCGGTTACAAGCGCGAAACTGATGACAATCAAGACGATCACCAGGATGATCATCAAAATGGTAGGAATAGAAGCACGCATACTTGAACCTCCCAATGAAAGATTATCTCTGCCCAACCCGATTATTCCAACCACTCGGCGAGTTCTATCTCTAAAGCCTGCAAAGCCTCATCCACGGTTTCGTGGTCGTCACTGCTCTCCCAGACCAACCCGCCTTCATCCAGTGCTCTTACCAATGAGCTGCTATATTCGTCTTCCCCGATTTCGACCCAGCCTTGAGTGGTAACCCAATGGGAAATGTTAGGATAGAGTTTCGAGAACTGACTCTCCATAGACTTATCCTACCCTTGTTCCCCCTTTCGCTGAATGGTTATAGCTCGATACTCAGCACAATTGCCAATGCTCTGGTGATTTCTTGCATCGTTGCGTCGGAAAGTTTGCCCAGTCGCCGGACAAACCTTTCTTGTGCCACGCAGCGCACCTGAAAAGCGTCTGCTGCCGAAAGCTTATCCAAACCATTCTCTGCATCAGGTTTCAGGCGGACCATCCACGGTGCTACAGCATAGCGGTCTTTCCACTCAGTAATAGGGACGATCACCTTCAGCGGCAAAATCCCGATGGCATCATCGTTTACGATGACTGCGGGACGGGTTTTCTTGATCTCAGCGCCAACCGTTGGATCTAAATTGATGAACCAGATTTCACCTCTGTGCATAGAAGTCCTCGCTGTCGAGAGCGGTGAAAACGGTCAATTCGCCACCTGCCGCATAATCCCGTAGTAGAGCCTCAGCCGCTGCGGCCAGTTGACGTTTTCTCTCTGCCTGGGTCAGCGGTCGTTCCACTTGCTGAAGGTCTTCACGAATCAGGCGGAGTGCGGCTTCGACAAGTGTTAGTCGCTCTGGGATCGGAAACTTCTTGAGTTCTTCCAGTATTTCTACGTGCGTCATGTCTCCTCCTTGTCTTGTCAGAACAGTGGCCCCTTCTCTTTTAGAGCATTATACCATGTTGAGCTTCATTGCGCACCGGCCCTTAGCATTGGCTCAACCAACTCGTCTATCTGGCCGAGTTCTTCCGCCAGCATCTCCCGCACCATTGACCTGAGCTTGCCGATACGCTGAATCTTCCCGGGCCCTCTCACCCCCAGCTACCCCGCCACACCTTCGAAATTTCATACCTTTGCTAGCTTACCCTCATATTTTTCGAAAATGAAATCAATTTTAGCTTTCAAATACCTTTCCAACTTCTCTGTTGCTTCAATTATCTCGCCCCTTGCTTTTCTTAAGTCAATTATTGCTTGCTCATTCTCTATCGAGGAACAGACCCTGTGGAAGAACTCCTCAAATGTAAGAGAGGAATCGCTTTTGAGTTTTATCATCCTTTCGGGAGCATAGGCATGTCTCTTCTCCCTCAATATTCTTCCGCTATAAAAGTCTCCGGCACAGGCTTCAAAAATTTTCTGTTTAAGAATATCAAAATTCCCACCACTATATTCACGCTCATCAAGTTCACTGCGGATAGCATTAAGACATTCATCTATATGCGAGCGTAGAACCTGCCCAGCTTTCCAATGAAGTTCATAATATTCTTTCCCTCTTTCATCGAACTCTTGGATGAGCTTTCTAAGCTCACCAAGGACTCTGAGTCTGATACTTGGTTTGAAATCAGCCCAAGTTCTCAGTGTGGTAGCAGCATTGAATGGGTCGCTGAACTCCTTGAGGGCCTTGAGTTTTTGTTTTACTTCATCGTAAAGAGGCTCATAAATATCACGCTTATTCTGTATAGCATATTGGATTTCTCTTTCTTTTCTCTGCAAATGAAGATTTACCAACAGGGTGATTACTCCACCAATAATGACCCCAAGCAAGGTTTCAATTACATGAGTAATATCCCAACTCATTTGCATTCCTCCATCATCTTCCGCACCAACCCATCGATCTCCTCCAGTTCCTCAGCCAGCATTTCCCGCACCATTGACCTGCGCTTGCCGATGCTGCGCACCTTCCCCGGCCCACCAGCTTCCAGCCAGTCGGCTACCTTTTGGGTGCAAGCCCGGCCCAATTCCGCCAGCTTGAGATGTGCTTCCTCTGAGGGATCAAACTGAGGGATGGGCAGTTCAAGGACCTTTTTGTGGATGTGTCGCGGACCCCACAAACCACGCGCCTGCATGGGTTTAAGCAGTCGGTCAATAAGAGGGGCGTTTAGAACTGACACCAAGTAGCAAGTTTCGTCTCCACTATCTGTTTCAAAGTAGTAAGTGACCGTTTCTGCTACAAGTCCAGACGTTTGCACCTTTTGCCCACTGATGTCAAACTCAATCGGTTGGTTTTCTACCACACAGGCGCAGAGATAGGTCGCGGAGGTTGGGTAAAGCACTCGATACTTTGCTTGTGGATTTTGCGAAGTGAGTTTCCCGTAGTAGTCCAACCACTGAAGAACGTCCATCCTCTCGGCTTTCGCACCTCGCCTCTCTTCCCACTCCACTTGTGCCTTTCTCAGCCACTTGGCGAGGTTTACAAATCCTCTTTTGTGCGCTTCTTCAGCCGTGACGAGTGCATAGCCAGTGTCACACGGCTCGATGGGAAGGACGACGAGACGATAATCCAGATGTCCAAAGGGCAGGAGGTCTGTGGAGAGCAGAGTGGCGTAGAGGAAGCGGCTCTCCACATTGCCTTTGAGCACGAGCCCTTTGTAGGCATCTTTGGCTTTCTCCTTTGCCTGCTCGGCGGTCTCCAGGGGTGGGAGAGAAGGGTTGAAACCCAGGGGAGATGCCTTCACCTCCACAAACCAGAAGGCACGGGGATAAAGATCAGCCCCCCTACGAAAGCTCTCTTTGTAGGGGCTTCCTGCTCGGGCCTCTATTCCCGCTGTGGGATTCCAGAAAGACCGTTCACCAACCTGGCTGAGGTAAAATCGCTCTCCCTCGACGAAAAGGCTCTCTTCGGCCTCGCCCAGCGTCGCGTTCTTCCGTGGCAACTTTCCGCGCAGGACTTGACCGGGAATTGGGTAAACGACTTTAGCACCATGCGCTTTCTGGGCAAAGAGGACACATGCAGGGACGTTGAACAAAGGTTCCACGCCTTCCAGATCCCAGACTTCCTCAAAGCGCAAGCCAACCCTCTTGAACTCCCCCTGTCGAAGGTCATCGTGCTGATCAGCGGAAAAGACGCTCCGGGGAAGGACGAAGGCAATGGTCGCTTTATCTTTGAGGTAGAGGTCTGCCGCTCGGAGGAGAAACAGAGTTGCTAGTTCCAAGTTGGTTATGTTCTTGCCTGACCCAGATAGAAGTCTATAGTCTTCCGTGATCTGCTTTTTGAGGAACTCCTGGTATGCGGGTTCGGCGTAGCGGAAGGAAAGCCAGGGGGGATTGCCAAGCACGAAGTCAAAGTTCCCTTTGAGGAAGAGAGGCTTGTAGATGTTCTTGAGCACGAAGGCCCAGATGGTGTCGCGTCTGGATTCGATGAGATTTCCCAGGGCTTTAGAGATGACGAATAGCTTTTGTACAGGTACATCGGCTTCCAACAGATCGGGGTGTTGAACTCGCAGGTAATTGGTAAACTGTTCCCCAGTCGGTTGCCTATCAATGCTTTGCACCGCAAACTCTTTGGCCGCCTCGATGGCCTCGTCATACAACTCAGGGCTCTCAAGCAACGCCTGCGGAAGGTAGATGGTCTGGTCATCAATCTGGACTTCGTAGTCAGCCATCGGTGTGTCTGCCCACCGTTCGGGCAATCTGATGGTGTCCGCAAGATAGATGGGAATACTGATCTTGCCCCTTTGTTTTCCCAACAGATCGCCCAGGGCCAGGATGTAGTTCGTCTTGGCTACGGTGACCGCCAGCGGGTGAATGTCCACGCCCACTACCGAGTCAAGGATGTGCTCCAACGTCTCGTGCGTGTCCCCCAACCGCGTCCGCTTCTCCCCCACGGCCAGGTAGAGGAAAGTCCCCGAACCACAAGAGGGGTCAAGGAGAGTACCCTGCGGGTTATCCTCAAGAAGCCTGCGGATCATGCGGTGGGCCAGCCAGTCGGGGGTGTAGTACTCGCCCAGGTCGTGACGGGTCTCGGGGTCCACCAGTTCCTGATAGAGGGATTTCAGCACATCCTCGGAAAGCTCGCGCAGGTTGTAGTTTTGGAGCAAACTCAACAGTTGCCGGGCGGTTTCCACCCCGGCGTCTTTGGCATCCCCCCGCGCCACCCAGGAGAAGAAGTCCTCTTCCAGGAAGTTCTCAATGCCTGCTTGCTCTTTGAAAAACCGGCCTTCCAGCAGGGAGAGAATCTGGTCATCGTCGGGGGATGCTATCTCTCCTGTGAGGCGGCGCCAGGCCATCAGCTTGGCCAGCGTGGACAGGTAAGTGTGCCTGATGAAGAGTTCCTCGTCGGCCACGGAAGTTCCGTACACGATGAGCAGATACCTGGCCCAGCTTTCGTAGACCACGCTGAATTCAGGCTGGTCTTTGAGACTGACCCACCGTGAGAGCAGGGTTTGCCCCGCAGCGCGAAAGGCGTGGCTCCTGAGCCCGAAGTCCTTGACGATGGTCTCGGTCGTGGGGGCAAGGATCTCCTTGCGCAGGAAGTAGCGGTCCAGCCAGAAGTAGACCTCCGTTGGCTTGAAAGTCGTCAAGTCCACCTCTTCGACGAGTTCCAGGCAGACTTCCTCGGGTTGGATGTCCGACTTGTCGCGCTCCTCAATAGTCGGGGAGTACACCACGAACCTGATGCCGTCGGCGGCCATGCAGAGATACGGTGCTCGTTTGGCTGGTGGTTCCTGAGACCAGAGGCAGGCCACGTATCTTTGAAGCTGTTCTTCGGCCTCCCTTCGCGTCTTGCTCAGATCGCGCTCGAACTCGATGATCAGGTTGCCAAACAGATTATCCACCTGGCCTCTCAGGATGCGGTCTTTCTGCTTGACCTTCACGTATTTCTCAATGCCAGCCACGTAGTCTTCGATAAAGCCGGGCTGCAATCCAAACAGCTCATTGAGGAGCAGAAGGAAGCGTTGAGACTTGGCCGGCTCGCTCTGCTGTGCCTGCACTGATTCCAGGTACCCGGGAACGACCTGTTCCCACTTTGCCTGGCGAATATCTGGCATACGAGCGGGCTTCTCGTGTAGTTTACTCTTCTTTGCCACTCAATGCCTCCCTCGATAAGCGGCGGGCGATCTCGAACGCAGCGGCGATGCGGATGATCTTGACGTCGGAAAGCCCCTTGATCTCCAGGAACCTCTCCAGCGGCACGTTAGCCATTTCGGAAAGAGATCCGAACTGCTCCACAACTTCCTCGGCAATCTTTTCCGCTGGCATCCCCTTGATGCCTGTGGAGATGAGAATAGCCAGGAGCTCGGTATCTGAGAGGGCCTCAGCCCCCAGTTCTCGCAGTTTTCCGCCTGGGTGGGACCATTGTTTCATCGTTGAATCCCTCAGACCTCCGAGGTTTCTTGGTTGCTCATTGTATGGCTTCTGAGCGGTCTCTTCGCCACGATAATACCCGTATCTGAAGACAAAACCTCGGAGGTCTTTCGCTTCTCAATCAAGCAAGAGGTGAGTGATGAGCTCTTCGTCACCCTTACTGTACGCTGCCACAAACTCACGGTATGCGTTCCGTGTTGGAAACTGGGACAGTACAATCTCCGGTTCGGGCAATGCGCCGTTGCGCAGGCCGATATATTCACGGTAACTGGAGAACTCCCAATCTTCAGGCCTCTCTACCAATCCTGCCGTCACAGGATTCAAGTGAATGTACCGTGATAGATGCAGTAGATACTCGTTCCGATCTACATGTACAGCTTGGAACGGCCCCTGAAAGAGTACACCACTACGTTGATGGCGTTTGTTTATAGCCTTTGTATAGGAGACAGACAACTGCATCATCCCCGTCGAGACCTCTGAGGTTTCCA
The DNA here is from genome assembly GCA_049589355.1 of Anaerolineae bacterium. GTDB lineage: Bacteria > Chloroflexota > Anaerolineae > VGOG01 > VGOG01 > JBAWAP01. The sequence goes on along the minus strand of JBAWAP010000249.1, from coordinate 14,196 downwards.
AAACCTCGGAGGTCTGCTTTACACCAATCATCAGGTGGTAGTGATTAGGCATCAAACAGTAGGCAACAATGACAATGCCATTGGGGAGAAGATACTTCCGTGCACGCCGTAAAAAGAACAAGTAGTTCTCACGTTCAAAGAAGATGTTTTGTAGGTTATTCCCCCGGTTGTAGATGTGGTAGTATTCACCTGCGTAGAACTTGATCTCACGTCGTGGCATAAGGTCCCCCGATGAGACCTCGGAGGTCTTTCCAGAATTGCTCGCAGGGTGGAGTTGATTGCGGGGATAAGATGGCTCGTGTTTAGGAGGCTTAGTCAAGACCTCCGAGGTCTTGTGTCTTTCTCCAACTCCATCAGTTCAGCCTCCAGCCTTCCCAGCAGTTTGGCTTCCCCGGCCCATTCTACATATTCCAGATCACCGCCTTCCAGGTCTTCAGCAGCCATCTCCTGTAAAAAGTATGCCGTATCCACGTCATAGCGCTGCTCGAACTGAGCCAGGCGTCGCCGGGTGCGTTCGATGCTGGCTCGCAGCCGGGCTTTTGCCAAAGCACTTGATAGAGAGGCCACATCCTTGTTCACCTCTTCCACTGATAGCAATTCTGCTTTCGGTTCATGGGTTGAAATTCTTTTCAGCTTCGATCACCTCCGCTATGCCCTCAGCACCAGTAGCAGACATTCGACGATTGCTTTGCTTGTCGTGCTCATCATACAACCCAATCCACACTCTGGCTTCGACTAAGCAACGCCATCCACCATCCGGAAGTGGATGCTTGGCGATCAAGTTCCAGCGCGCATGAGGGCCCTTTGTCAAAGACTCTGGATCGCTTACTTTGACAACGCGATAGTTCTCAAATACTCGAATCGGACCAGTATGGTTCGCAAGGAAATGCTTCGCTCGGACGCATGCCAACCCGATGATCTGGTTAGGGAACTCAGATAGCCAGATGTCCAGTAACGCTCCCCAGAACATCAATAGTATTGCCAAGCCTACGATAACCACAGCAGGGTCTGCGAAGGTGAATATGGCGGGAGTCTTACCCGGTGCGGCTGGAAGGACTCTGCTTAGATTCGCTAGGCCAATTAGGGCCAAGATCGTGAAGACAATACCTCGCCATTCGGCCCCCTCTCGTTCTACGCGGCTCACTTCCATCAAATAGTCAATCTCTTTCGGCGAGCGCCACCCTGTTTCATCGTTGCCGCCTGGGGCCAGCAGTAGGAGCCATGCCGCTGCGACAGAGATAGACCCTTGCCGTAGGTTCGATGAAGAACTCATCATCAACCACTGTCCAATAGCATGGTTCCAGCACAGTAGCCGCCATTGCAACAAAAACGCACATGTAGAAACAGAAGCCATGAGACCGGCAAGACACAGAATGGTGAGAATAGAGAAGCACTTTAGAGGGAGCCCCAGTTTGTCTAACACAGCATGGAGTGATGTGAGCCAAACAAGGAATGGAAGCCACACCAGGATTCGGAGTATCCACTTTTCGAATGTGCTGACCTGGTTGAGCACTGATCTAAACAGAACATAGCTGATCACAAGCAGAATCATAGCTAGGAATAAGAAAAATCCATCCACATGAAAGGACATTATCAAGTCACCAAAGAGTAAACAAAAATAAGAGAAACAAATCGAAAGGATGATGGCCAGAAACATCATCGCATAGTAGAATCGTCGGATGAGTGGCTCCCACTTGCCAGTGAGCAGATAGAAACGTAGCCTCTCATATACGCTGATTACTGAATTGGTTGCTAACTCTTGGCTCTCGTCCGCCCTGGCGCCTATCACCTTGCGAAACTCTTGTATCCCTGGGCTCTCCATTCGAAAAGCCCATCTTCGGGCCTTATCTGCGAACTTGGTTGTTCTTGCTGTCCATCTTCTCTTTAGCCACTGCACGGGGGCACTAAACAGCTTTTTCAGCTTAAGCCGTCCAGTTACTCGGCGCAAAGGAAGGAAAAGGTGAATGTCTACCCAACTGATGCAGCCCCACACGATCCATGCGATTGCACGTAGCATTACCGTTACCTCGCCCCATTTAATGCTCGACGCCGTCGTAGATGGTGACCTCTCTATTATAACCCAACGCCAACACTTTAGCAAACCAACAAAGCCCGCAACCCCACGCCTTCTGCCCACTGGTCGGGGCAGAATGGGCGGGGCCGCGGGCTTGTCTTGCAGCACCCGGAAATTCCCATTTGACAACTAACCGAAAATGTGTTATTCTATTAACCAGAGCGGTATCGTAAATCCTGGTGACCCTGACCGTTCGGAGAACGGGATAGGCCACACTGCAATGTGTGAGCGGGGAAGGATGGCTGAGATGCGCGTCCGGCAGACTGAAATCGGGGCCCAGGGAGAGCCGCTTTCTTATTTTGCCTCGATGATTTCCTCTGCCACCACCCTGTTTCTGATAAGCTGGTAATAGCTCCTGCCCTCCGCCTGATATTTCTGCCTTATAGCCCAGGCTACGTAATCTGCAGCCTGTAATGCCTTCACCCTTGCCGACTCTTCCTGGCGAATCACTACTACCTGCCCAGGGATGTTGGCAATCTCCTCCCGAATGTACCATTCCAGCTTCTGCCGCAGATATTCATGGGTGTATCGCTTGTCTAAGATGGCCTCCAGTCGTGGCCACCGCTCTATGCAAAGGCGAATGACTCTGGCAACTGCCTGGCGGTAAAGCTCCTCAGGATCTTTGGGCGGCTTGACCAACCCTCGCTTATCCACCACTACAGTGATGATGGCTACGTCTTGTGCAGCGATAGCCTCCAAGATCCAGCGAATGGTTTTCTCGGAGGAGTGGGCGGCTTTCATCTCACCTGAGCCGAGACTGGCCCCGAATCGCTTCAGCGCTCGCTTGATGATAAGGTCCAGATGCCGAGGCGAATGGATCACCAAGGCAGCTACCACCAGAAAGGGCTCGCCGGAGGCGAAGATAGCTACTCCGCCAGATTCATCGAGGAACGCGCAGTACAAGGCAGTCACTCTTTTTGCTTCTGTTTCTCCAGCGCCAGGAAGATCTTCTCCGCCGAAAGGGGCAGGTCGTTGAAGCGGATGCCCAGGGCGTTGTTGATGGCATTGGCTATCGCCGGTGCGGTCGGAACCATCACGTGCTCTCCCACCCCCCGTGCGCCCCACGGCCCATCCTCCAGCGGCGTCTCGACGAAGTCGCCGTGAATCTCCTTCGGCACATCCACGGAGGTCGCAATGCGATAGTCCACCATGCTGCGGTTGAGCGGCCGGCCTCGCTCGTCGAACCGCAGGGCCTCGAAAGCCGAGCTCATTCCGTGAACCGCGCCGCCATCAATCTGCGCCAGGACAAGGTCGGGATTGATGGCCTTGCCCACATCGTAGGCGCTGGCGATCTTGAGGAAATCTACCTGGCCGGTCTCGGTATCCACCTCCAGGTCCACCGCCTGCGCGCCGACAGTGTAGTGCACCACCGCGCGGGGGCCCTGGCCGGTCTCGAAATCCAGGTTGGTGACGTAGGTCGGCATGAACTTGCCACGCCCGACGATAGGCCCACCCTTCCACCCCTCGAAATCCTCGTTGGGCAAACCGTAGACGACCATATTCTGGAGCGGCTGTTCCTCCTCGGACCTGTACGAGATGACCTTCCCATCCTTGATGTCCAGGTCCTTCGGATCCTCGCCCCAGTGGTTGGCCACGATCTCCAGGATCTGCCGTTTGGCATCTTCAGCAGCAGCCTTGACGGCGTTCCCCATAGACCAGGTGATGCGGCTGGCCACCGTCTGCCACTCGTAGGGGCTGTACTTGGTGTCTATCGGGGCCGAGACGCGCACCCACTCGTAGGGCACGCCCAGTGCCTGGGCTGCCATCTGGGCAGCAACGGTGAAGGAGCCTTGCCCCAACTCCTGGGCCCCAATCGCGACATTGACCGTCGCGTCCTCGTTGAAGCGCACCACGGCCGAGCTACCGGGGTTGGGCGGCATGGCCGGGGCTTTCCACATGATGGCAATGCCCTTGCCGCGCCGCTTGTGCGACGCAGAAGGCTTCTCCTCCTTGCCCAGACCGACCGCCGCAGCGACCTTGTCAATACAGGCCACCAGGTCAATGTTCGGCATCTCCATTCCGGTCAGGATCGTATCGCCCGTCCTGACGCAGTTGCGACGCCGGAACTCGGCGGGGTCCATCGCGATCTTTTCGGCCAACTGATCCATGATCTGCTCAATGCCCCAGTGAATCTCAGGCATGCCAAAGCCGCGCATCGGCCCGCCGATGGGCAGGTTGGTGTAGAGGCAGTAGGAATCGCCCTTGACGTTCGGAATGTCGTAAGGGCCGGTGCAGGAGTAGCCGGCGGCGCGGATGATGTTGACGCCGTAGTCGTTGTAGGCACCGCCGCCGAAGTAGTACTGGGTCTCCATCGCCAGCAGGTTGCCCTCGGCGTCGCAGCCGATCTTGGTGTGCGCCACCAGGCTCTGGCGCATCGTCGTGCCCACGAACTCTTCCTCGCGCGTCAGGCGCAGCTTGACCGGATGCCCCTTGACCGCCCGCGCCAGGACTACTGCGCACGCCTCCATCGTTACGCCCGCCTTACCACCGAACCCGCCGCCGATGTAGGGAGACAGCACCCGCAGGTTGCCGTGCGGGATATTGATGCTTTGGGCGATCAGATCGCGCTGAGCGTGGGGTGACTGGGTGCTGGTCCACAGCGTTACCTGCCCCGATGGCTCCCAGAGGGCCACCGACACGTGAGGCTCCAGCGGCACGTGCTGGATCTGGGGCAGGCGGAAGGTCATCTCCACGATAGCAGCGCACCTGGGCCAGGCGGACTCCACGTCCCCCTTGCGGAGTTTGAAGTGCTCCGAGATGTTGGTGCCCGGTTCGGGAAAAATAAAGTTGGCCACCTTGTACTCACCCAGGTCAGGGTGGAGCAGAGGGGCATCCGGCTGGATGGACTCCATCGGGTCAAAGACCGCCGGCAATTCCTCGTACTCCACTTCGACCAGTTGAGTCGCCTCTTCTGCGACCGCTTCGCTGGTGGCAATCACCCCGGCGACCGGCTCCCCAAAGTAACGCACCCGCTCGCCGGCCAGGACGGGGCGGTCTACGAGATACATGCCAACTAGCTCAGGAGCGTCCTTGCCAGTGACTACCGCTTTCACGCCGGGCACCTCCAGCGCCTTGCTCGTGTCTATTCGCTTAATCAGGGCGTGGGCGTGGGGGCTCCGGACCAACCGGGCGTAGTAGAGGTTGGGGCCGAATTGTATGTCGTCGGCGAAGATAGCAGCCCCGGTGAGCTTATCGTACACATCCACGCGGGGAACACTCTTACCAACGGGATCAGAGGTAAACTTGGTCATCTCAGGCATCTCCTTCCTTCGACAGGACTTCGGCGAGCTCAGTCGAGCCGCTCAGGATACCATCCTCCGCAGCCGTCTGCACAGCCTGGATGATGCGCAGGTAGCCCGTGCAGCGGCATAGGTTCCCGACCAGCGCCAACTTTATCTCCTCCTCGGTCGGATGCGGATTGCGTTTCAGCAGGGCATGAGCGGAGATCAACACCCCTGGCGTACAGAAGCCGCACTGCACGGCGTTATGCTCCACAAAGGCTTCCTGCAAGGGTGTCAACCGGCCGTCGTCTGCCACCCCCTCGACGGTGACGATCTCGGCTCCATCTGCCTCCACCGCCAGCACCATGCAGGAGTTGACCGGCTCACCGTTCATCAAGATGGTGCAGGCTCCGCACTCCCCCGCAGCGCAGCCGTTCTTAGTGCCAGTGAGCGCCAGTTTCTCCCGCAGCAGTTGCAGCAACGTCATATTCGAGGGAACGTCTAACCGCTCTCGACCACCGTTCACAGTTATGGTAATAGAATGCATTGCCATTTCGTCTATCCCTTTCTATGTTTCAGGTTCCAAGTTTCAAGTTCCAAACCTGAAACCTGTAACCTGCAACTTGAAACTACCTCATCCGCTCCCACACTTCCCGCAACCCACGTAACGTGAGAATCCGTACCATCGCCTTGCGGTAGGCGGCACTGGCGCGCACGTCATCTATGGGGGCTGCGGCCTCCATCGTCTTCTCAGCCGCCAGGGCGAAGGTCTCTTCTCCTGGGGGGCTGGCTGTCAGCACCTCCTCTGCCTCCCGCGCCCGCAACGGCACCGGCGCGACCGACGCCAATCCGATACGAAAGTAGTAACCGGAGGGAGTTATCCCATTGGGGAAGCCGAAGACCGCGACACCAGCGATGGCCAGGTCGCCGGCCTTGTTGCGGCCCAGTTTGAGGTATTTCCCTGCGCTGCCGGCCGGTAGGATAGGGAAACGAATGGCCGTCATCAACTCGCCCGCCTGGATCGCCGTCGCGCCGGGACCGAGGAAGAACTCGTCGGCCGGTACCTCCCGCTCTCCGCCAGGCCCATAAAGGACGATGCGCCCTTCCAGCAACAACGTGCCCGGAGCGGTGTCGGCGGCGGGGGAACCGTTGCACAGATTGCCGCCCAGGGTGGCGCGGTTGCGCAGTTGGTAGGAGGCGACGGAGTTAGCCGCTTCCGCCAGCAGCGGGTAGTGGGTCTGCACGTGTGGGTGGTGGGCCACTTCGTTCATTGTGACCGCCGCGCCGACCGTCAGCCCCGTCCGCTCATCGTACACCACGTCCCGCATACCGGGCAGATGCTTGACGTCCACTACGATCTGGGGACGGATGAATCCATCGCGCATACGCACGAAGAGGTCGGTGCCTCCCATAAAGGGACGCGCCTCGCCAGCGTGCTCAGCCAAGATGCAACTGGCTTCGGCCAGCGAGGTTGGCTTCACGTAATCGAACTCGGGGAGTCCGGGACTTGGCATGTACATGCTAGCTTCCCTCCTTGAAAGCCACGAACCGACCCCACATCGAGGTGCATTCCATTCCTTTCTGCAAGTAGCAGCCGATGTAGTATCGGCCGCTCTCGGCGGTGATGATGTCGCCCGCCAGGTTCTCAGCGTGGACGATCCGCTTCGGGAAGAGGTTCAGGTGCATGTCCTGGTAATACTTATCCAGAGGATACATCTCGTCCCAGTCCTTGCCGAAGTCCCTGATCAGCTTGCGGTTGGCCTCTTCGAAGGTCTTGGGGTGCCAGAGGCGCTGGATGGTGTTCATGGGATGGTCGGCGCTCACGGCGTCCACGCCAATCCACTTGATCTGCATGTCCACGCACCACTGGCCAAAGTCAGGAGAAGGCCCAGGGTGTCTTATCATGTAGCGGAACTCATCGGAGTCCGGGCTGTTCCAGCCATACTTGTGCCAGCCAGTCTTGATGATGAGAATGTCTCCCTTGCGGATGTCCACCACGTCCTCGATCATCTGGGGCGTGTACACGCTGGAATCGCTGACCAGGTGGGAGATGTCGGCGATCACGCCCGGCCCTACCCACTCTTCCAGGGGAACCTGGCCGATGCTCCGGCCAGCCGGCCAGAAGTGCTTCTCGCCGTCCATGTGGGTCGCCAGGTGGATGCTGGCGTTGCAGATCGAGCCGTTGCGGCCCATGCCGAAGTGCTGGCCGCCGACGCGCTTGGTGTAGGTCACGGTCAGCGGGATATAGTTCGCCCACTGGGGCGTCTGGACGCTGAACGGGATGCTGAGATCCAGCATCTCGGCCGAGTCCATGACCTGGAAGAACTCTTCTTCGTCCATGCCTTCGGGAGCCTGGTGGGCGACCACGCGCGACCAAGCTGATTCAACTTCCATGAAAGGAATGGGCTGAATCATGATCCAGGCCCGCTGGTTGCGGTGTCCTGAGCCTGTCGAAGGGTTCAGCTTGTCTATATCGCCCACGATACATTCAGCCAGGAGCAGGTGAGCCTTGGGCATGGTGATGTGGGTCATCTCGTAGTACTCGTCCGGGGGGAACATCTCGTCCCACGTCTTGCCGTATTCTTGCACGAGCTTTGCTTGGGCTCTCTGGAAGTGGTTCTCGTGCATGCGGCGGATGGGGGTGTTCATGGGATGCTCGGCGCAGCCGCAGTCCACCCCGATGACCTTGAGCTTCATGTCCAGGGCCCACTTGAAGAAATCGGGAGAAGGCCCAGGATGCCTCACCAGGAACCCGAATTCCTTGGACTCCACACCGCCCTGGGCGTCCGGGTTGTAGACATCGGGCCGGTCCCAGGAGTACTTGTGGTAGCCGGTGTTGATGATCAGGATGTCGCCCTCTTTGACGGTGGCTCTCTCCATGATCATCTCAGGGGTATACAGGCTGTAATCGGATACCGCATCGGAGATGTCTACCACCACACCAGGTCCACACAGGTCTTTCAGGGGAATGTCGGCGATGGCTCTGCCCCCGGAATGGAAGGCCGTTTCGCCCACCAGGTGAGTGCCTACCGTGTTGCTCCAGTTCAGTATCTGGCCGTTGGCACCCTGTCCTCCTCCATAGGCCCCCGTGACTCTCTTGAAGAAGTGGACTTCCAGGGCCTTTTCCCCAGGCCACGGCGGCGTGAAGATGCTGCAGCCCTGGGTCAGGTCGTACATCTTTGAATCAGCCATCATTTTGATGAATTGTTCGCGGTTCATTGTTTCCTCCTTCATAAAGATATTGGATAGTGGATATTAGATATTGACGGCTTGGAGCCATTGGAGTTCGTCTTCGGTGAATAGGAGAGTTGATGTGTCGCTTGGCCAATCGGTCACGTATTCGGTGGTGGGTTCGCGCACGGTTTTCGGCTGTGACCGGCTGGCGTTGCGTTGGCCTTTCAGGCTGGCGGCGAAGGCGTTCAATTGGCGGGCCAGGTCAGTCAATTGAGAGGCGTAATCCTGCACCTGAGCGGAGGGCATCAGATCGCGCGTGCGTGCCCGGTTGAGCCAGTACTTGGTCTCGAAGAGGCTGCCACGGGCATAGTACAAGAACTGGAGCTTCTCCCCGTAGTGAAAGCGACCATAAGCCTCGGCGATGTTCGCCCCGATGGAGTCCCCGGCCTTTGCCAGTTGCCCACCGACGACCTCCCGTGCGAATGGCTTCCACCGCACCACCAGCCGCCAAATGCCATCCGCAATACCTTCCGCAGTCCGCAATACCTCCAACTCCTCAAACTTCAGCACCATCCCTAACCCCCAATCTCCAATCTCTAATATCTAATATCCCTAGTACCCATACCGTTCCGCAAATGCTACTACCGCCTCCTCAAACATCTCCATTGGCGGGCGCACCAGTCCAGCGCCGATCTGCCCCACGCCAGCGTCCTTGTGGGCGATGCCGGTGTTTACCCGAGGCGTGATGCCCATCTCCACCACCTTGCGGATGTCAATGCCGGTCGGCGTGCCCCGGAAGTCCAGCGGGGGGATGGTGAAGTACTTGTGCTCGGTGTAGCAGATTTCGTACATCTCCAGGGTGGCATTGATGGCATCCTTGGGCGTGCCGCTGACGAAGGTGACGATGGCCGGCGCGGCGGCCATGGCGAAGCCGCCAATGCCCGCCGTCTCGGTGATGGTGCTGTCGCCGATGTCGCCGCTGGCGTCCTCGGCGGTGAAGCCGGGGAAGTAGAGGCCTTGGGGGATGGCCACCGGCGCGGTAAACCAGCGGTCGCCCAGCCCGCTGACGCGGATTCCGAAGTCGGTTCCGTTGCGGGCCATCACGGTCACGATCGTGCTGCCCTCTATCCCGTGAGCGGCGTCGGCCATGGCCTTGCAGGCTGCCATCACCGGGTTGAGCACGCTCAGCGCGTTGTCGCCCAGGAACTTGAGCACGTCGGCGGCGACGCCGGGGTTAGGGGCCACTTTGGCGATGAATGGCGCCAGTCTGGCTGTGTACATGATGGAGCCAGCCTTGTTGCGGTTGTGCCCCTCGTCACCCATGTGCAGGGCTTCGGCCAGCAGGGCCCGGATGTCAATCCCGCCGCTGGCCTCAATGGCCTCGGCCAGGACAGGGGCCATCACGTCCTCCATCCAGCGCAGTTTGGCCAGCACCTCTTCGCTGTACGCGCCGTAGCGCAGCACCTTGCCATAGCCCTCGTTCAGGCCTGAGAAGCTGCGATTGCCGCCTGCGGTGAGCCCAGTCGAACCGTGGGTCTTGTTCTCGATGATGTAGACCGACATGGAAGGCGCGATGAGGCCAGCCATCGGCCCGACGGCCCCGTGGTGGTGACATGGTTCCAGCTCGATCTCGCCCGATTCCACCAGGGCCTGGGCTTCGGCCTCGTTCTTGGCTTTCCCCTCAAAGATCAAGGCCCCGGTAATCGCCCCTCGCATCGGCCCGGAGGCTCGCTTCCAGGTGATGGGCGGCCCGGCGTGCAGCAGCAAATTGTCGCGCATGTCCGGGATCACATCCCGCGCCTTGCCCAGCCCCACCAGCACCGGTCGGGCCTCCATCATTCGCTCTGTGGCTTCGGCGTTGGCTTTTTCGATGTTCATAGTGATTCTCCTTTCAATCTTGTTTCTTGAGCATACTCTACTGTGTGTGATATCCTTCTCTCAGCAAGTCGCTGACAGGGCTGCGACCCGATTGAGGGAACGCTCTCCAATAAGCTAATCAATCACCGCCTAGTGCTTTCCATCTACCAGAAGCAGGCTTGCCCCGGCGGATGTGATGTCCCCGTCGCCATCCCATGAGAGCTTGGAGAAGACTGTGCCTGGGGCATCGGCCTTAGCGCCCGGGTTGGCATCATGGTCCACCGACAGGAGATCGGCTCGAATTCGCCTTCCTAGTAACGGGGGCTGTCTCCACCTAATTCGCATCTCGACTGTGTACCCATTGTCTGTGTCGGCAGGCTCATTCAGCGTGGTCATGGGTTTCAGTTGTACCGCCCGGTAGTCGCCTAGTTCTTCGCCAAGACTTTGCCTATGCTCAGCAATGCCGCCGTCCTGCAAGAGCAGAGAAACCGAATCACCATCCCAAAGGGTGGAAAGGTCAGCCATTTCCACCTGAGTGTCGTTGACGTCAAACCCAGCGTAGAGGTAGTCGTCGTCCCACAAGAAATGGACGGTCGCCGTGGTAGAGCCGTTTTTTGCTGGATGCACCGCGTAGGTAAGCGAATCTCCTTCCGACCACGCAGGTTCGTCCAACAAACCGTCTACATGTATTTCGGAGACTGTTTGGACGACGCGAGCAAGTGGAGGTGGCTCAGGTCCTCGGAAGGCTAAGAAAATCGCTGCTCCCACAATGACCAGCGCAGCCACCAGGGCGATACGCCCCAGTAAGCGTTTAGCAGGATGGGGAACACCTGGTTCAACTTCTTGCCTGGATATACCTGGTGAGGCAGGAACTGGTCGTAAGTCCGCCTCCGCAATGTGAAGTGTCTGTAGCACGGGATCTCTGGCTGAGCACATTGATACCAATAGCTGTGCAGCTTCTTCGGGCATCTCAAGCGTGGCCGGTATGCTGCCTGATGCAACCCGCAAGATGCGAATCTGGTCAGGACTAATATTGACAATGCCAGACAACGCGAAAATGAAACTCTCTTGCTCAACTGGAGTAAACTCCTGAATATCGCTCTCAAGGAGTACGGCTACCTGAACGGTGGGTTCATTCTCTACTTGGATAGCTTTCACTAACCGCGTCCAACCATCCTCTTCAAACAGGTTCACCCATTGGAATTTACGCAGGCTTTCTGGCACCTCGCAATCTTCCAACCGTACTGGAATCAGATAGATATCACTATCCAACTTCTCCTGCCAAATATCCAGAGCATCCCTGGTCTCCCTTTGAATGAAACCTCTTCTATTGACCGAGTTTGCCGACAGACATGCCAGGAAGAAGTCAGAGTCCTGGATAGCTTTCTGGATAGCAAGTTTCCATTGCTCTCCTGGGAGGATGTCTTTTTTGTCCATCCAAGGTTTGAACCCTGCATCAGACAATTTTTGGTAAAGATTCTTAGCCTTTTCTTCATCTGGTTGCGCATAGCTAAGGAAAATCTGGACCATTGCTTTCACTCGAAATCCTTTCGTTCGGACAACTCTTTGGTGAATCACTTAGATTTGGTTTAGATGTGTCTCGTCTCGGTTTAAACGACAACCATTTACAGATTACAGGGGCAATCTGGGATACTCCAATTCAAATGAAACCACCCGAAAGAAACAAAGCCAAACCACGCACTAATGGCCCCAAGAAAGTCAGAGAAAAAGGTAGAAGAATCAGCCGTTGAATCATTGGGTTCTCCCATCCGACGTGGTGCATTACTGGCAGCAAGATGAAGGCAAGCGCCAGGCCAGATAGTGAGATCTGAAGCGAAAAGAAACTATAACAGATTAAGAAAAGACCGCAGGCTATCTCGAAACTCTTGACAGCGCTATGGTCAGGATGGCTTTGATATAAGAACGATTGAAAGTAGTTCTTGATCTTCAACCATGTAGGAGTTGCAGTGAGGCGTAACTGTCGTTCTGAGAGTGCACATTGGTCTCCCGTCACAAAGAAGGTGGCCTTTCTGGTAACAAGATATGTTAGAACTCCCACAGTTGACAAAGGGCAGAGCCCAGCATACAAAACGGTACTGTGGCAGAGAAAACGCAACAAGTAAAGGGGGCGAGGGGCTAATTCTAGTACGAAACATAGAATGGGTGCAATGAAGGTCAAAAGAGTCATGATGAAGAAGTCGGGACCGAAAGCAGCATCAGATACAGCATTCGAGTAATCGGCTGTAAAAGCGAATCCTTGCCCATATATCATAGCGTTGAAAGGGTTTGAAAAGCCCCACATATTTGGAACGATTAGACTCGCACATATCACGAAGGGAAGAAAGAGCATAGATAGTGGCAAGTTCATTACGGGAAAGACAATATCAAGTTTCTCTACCAGTGAGATGTTTTTTGAAAGGATTAATCTCTTCAGTTCGGTAACCAAAAGCTCACAGGTACCGCGAGTCCATTTCATGTGACGAATTCGGAAGGAACGAACACTCTCTGGAAACTCTTCGTAACACGTAACATTCTCGACAAATCTTCCGTACCACCCTTCATCCCTCAGTCGAATGGCATATGCAAGATCTTCACTAACAATCTCTGGGAATCCACCGATTTTTTCCCAGCATTCACGACGGAGAACAGCACCATGGCCTAAAAGCATCACAAAACCATACTTGTTACGCAACGGTTGATACCATCGCCAATGGATGTCGACCCCTATTCCCAGTGCTGCTCTAAGAAGGTTTGAAGCATTTGGATTACAGCAATGATTTGCTTGAACAAACCCACATTGTTCATCCGCAATAAGGATTGGCGCAAGACGTCTTAGGAAGTCACTTGGAAGAATCTCATCGGCGTCAGTAATCGCGAAGAAAGGCTCATTTATGGCGAAATTCGATAGACCGTAATTAAGGTTCCCGGCCTTAAAACCTCGTCGGTCAGGACGGCGAATTACACGTACTCTGTTAGGGAATCTGCCTGCGAAGCAGTCGATTTGATCTTGGAATCCTGCATCAGTACTATCATCCAGAATATAGACAGTAAAATCCGGATAGTCCTGATTAACACATGAGTAAGCACCCGCTTCCACGAAATCATCACAAGTCGGATAAAGGAGAGCAACTGCTAAGTTCTTCGGAGAAACATGCGAGTCAAGAAGACGTTGGGTTTTGTTCTGACGACGATAAAACCATGCAAAGAACACTATCCAAATATTGTAGAAACCATAGAGCCATGTCAACTCTACGAGAAAGATAAAAAGGGTCAATACTATCCAAGCAAAAGTTCCTTGTACAGCATCATATATCTTTATGAGCTGTGGGTGAAACCAGATTAGCGAAACAACCCACGAACATATGATAGAGAAATAAAGGTGAACATCTTTAGTAGCAAAGGATTTATGAATTGAATCACTCTTTTCCATTAGACACTAGTGCTGACAAGAACACAGATCAGTTTGGTAGAAGTGCCGCTCGTCTACAGTGGTCGAAATGAAGCGACTTGGGATTAGGGCCAAGCGGCCGGGTTCTCATTCAGCATGGTTGGCCGCCGCGTGGCGTTTTTGGGGCGCGGGGCACGGGCGTTGTCTCAGCTACCTGAAGTATAGCGCAAGATGGTCAGTTAGGCAAGAAGATATGTCGGGAGTAAGGGTGGGGCGGGCAACCGCCCCACCGACCATAACTTAGGCGGCGCCAGCCAGGTGCATTTGAAACCCATGTGAACAGCACGGCTGCTTATTTTGACAAAAATCCAGTTTGCTGGTATAATTACCACCGTTAGTTAAGTCAATCGGTTTGGCATCTCTCACCGCTCCGATTCACTCAATCGGAGCGGTTTTTTGTGACAACCCAAGCCAACCCAAAC
>JBAWAP010000248.1:0-30874 GCA_049589355.1 Anaerolineae bacterium | reverse complement strand
GGGCGTACCCTTGCGGTCGCCCTGGAGGCAAGAGCAACCGCAAGAGTTGTCCTTACCCTTTGACCAGGCCAACGACAATTTGCCCAAAAGAGACTTTGATGGTATAATGCCAGAAGGTAAGCAAGGATTCGAGGGGGAGAGGGATGACCGAGGAGGTCAGAGCGCCGGTTTCAGAGTTGGAGAGGGCGGAGATACCCTGGGTAGTGGCCTACCTGCGGGAGGACATCCAGGATCTGAGGAACGAGGTGCGGGAGGTCCGACGAGGCGTCCAACGCCTGGATGAGAAGATAGATGACGGCTTGGCGCGGTTGGATGCCAGGATCGACGGAATGGATGCCAAGATCGAGGGGCTACGCCAGGATATGGACGTCAAGATCGAGGAGCTGCGCCGAGAGATGGCGGTGCAACTTCGTTGGATCATCGGCATCGTCATCGGGGCCATGCTGGCCATGACGGGTGTTTTCGCCTGGATCGTGGATCGGATGCTGACGCCGTAGTGTAGGAGGGAGCATGGCTGAGGAGGTCAGAGTGCCGCTTAGGGAAGCCGAGGTGCCGTGGGTAGTCTCCTATCTGCGCGAGGACATCCAGGATCTGAGGAACGAGATGCGGGAGGTGCGACGAAGCGTCCAACGCCTGGATGAGAAGTTCGATAGTGGCTTGGAGCGGTTGGACGTCAAGATTGATGGCGGCTTGGCTAAGTTGGACGCCAAGATTGATGCCAGGGCCGATGGGCTGGACGCCAAGATTGATAAGCTACACCGGGAGATGGGCATACAGCTCCGTTGGATCATCGGCATCGTCATTGGGGCCATGCTGGCGGTGACGGGTGTTTTCGCCTGGATCGTGGATCGGATGCTGACGCCGTAGTGGAGTCTGTACCAGACAATTGAACACCACTTTCTACTAAAGGCTGTTGTGACGGAGAGAAGTAGGTGGAGGGAGGCCGCCAGGGAGGCGGGGTCGTGGACTGAGAGCCCCGCTCGGAGGAAGCCCGCTGAAGTTCGCTCCTGAGCCGACGGGTGAACGGGGTTGGTAGACTGGTACATTGGTAGATTGGTAAATTGGGACATCGGCCCACTGATTCACCAATCTACCAGTTTCCCAATTTACCACTCTCACTAGCTTGCTCCGGAGGCCCACCGTTAGCGGGGCAACTGGTAAGCCACCTGACAAGGCTTCGGCGTGAGCTGCATGGTGAGCCCTTCGACTTCGCTCAGGACATGCCTGTCGAACGCTCAGCCGAACGGTGGCCGCCGGTGATGAGAGGGCCTGTTAGGGGCCAAACAGGGTGGTACCACGGAGCATGACGGTTGCAGCTTCGTCCCTGACGAAGCGAGCAACCGTTTTTGGTATTGCTGATGATGGGTGGTCTCTCTGTGAAGTGTTGTTGCACTAAAATGAGCTGCTTTTGTCATTTGTCATTGCGAGGAGCGAAGCGACGAAGCAATCTCCAACCCGCGACGGAGGGGATTGCTTCGCTCCCTACGGTCGCTCGCAATGACACAGCAGCAACACCCAAGAGGAAGGCCACTTGATGATGAAAGGAGCGAAAAATGTTGCAAAAGCTACGTGCACTGAAAGATGAGGCCCTCCAGGTCCTGGAGACGGTCTCTGATTCCGAGAAACTGGAGAGCTGGCGCATCGGGCATTTGGGCAGGAAGAGCGAATTGAATCAGATCCTGCGTAACGTGGGACAACTGGCCCCTGAGGAGCGGCCGGCTGTGGGGAGGCTGGCCAACGAGGTCAAGCTGGCCTTGGAAGCTGCTTACAAGGATAAGGCCGAAGCTCTCAAGCGCGAGGAGCTTGGGAGGGCACTGAGGGAAGAGAGGGTAGACGTGACTCTGCCCGGAAGGCCCGTCAGCCTGGGGCGGCTGCACCTCAGCACTCAGACCTTGCGAGAGATCTACGCTATCTTCGCCGAGATGGGCTTCCAGGTCTACGAGGCCCCCGACGTCGAGACCGACGAACTGAACTTCGAGCTGCTGAACATGCCACCCCACCACCCGGCCCGTGATATGTGGGACACCTTCTGGATCAGCGACGAAGTCTTGCTGCGCACCCATACCTCGCCGGGGCAGATCCGGGTGATGCGCGAGCGCTACCCTGAGCCCATCCGTGTCATCCTGCCTGGCAAGTGCTACCGCTACGAGCAGGTCACGGCCCGCGCCGAGCACCAGTTCTATCAGGTGGAGGGGCTGGCAGTGGGGCACGCCATCACCATGGCCGACCTGATCGGCACGCTGACCGAGTTTGCGCGACGGTTCTATGGGCCGGACCGCCGCATCCGCATCCGAGGCTCCTACTTCCCCTTCACCGAGCCCAGCATCGAGGCCGACATGGACTGCATCCTCTGCGGTGGTGAAGGGTGCCGGGTTTGCAGATACAGCGGCTGGCTGGAGGTGTGCGGGGCGGGAATGGTGCATCCGGTTGTGCTGCAAAACGGCGGCTACGACCCCAACGAGTGGAGCGGCTTCGCTTTTGGCTTTGGCGTCGAACGGCCAGCGCTGGTCAAGTACAACATTGATGACATCCGCTTGTTTTACGGGAACGACCTGCGGTTCCTGAGGCAGTTTTGACAACGAGGCAATGAGGCAATAATGCAAGCAAGGCGAAACTGAGCCTGGCAGCCAACTTGCCGCCACTGACCCTCATATCGCTTTGGCCCACGACGACCAATCATCGGAGGAATAACACCGTATTGCCTCAGTGCCTTGGTGACTTAGTGCCTTAGTGCCTGACCCTCATAAAGGAGTGTATCATGCGAGTACCATTGTCTTGGCTTAAAGATTACGTGGATATCACGGTCCCTGTCAAGGAGCTGGCCGAGCGGCTGACGCTGGCCGGGCTGGACGTGGAGACCATCGAGTACGTCGGCCTGCCGGAGGCCGAACTACCCTGGGACGCGGGGAAAATCGTGGTGGGCGAACTCCGCGCCGTCCACTACCACCCCAACGCCGACCGGCTGGTGCTGGCTGAGGTGGAGTACGGCGGCCCGGAGCGAGAGGTCGTCGTTGCTGGGCCGCCCAGCCTGCTGGAGATGCGGGGTCAGGACGATTTGCACCTCAAGGTGGCCTTCGCCATGGAGGGCGCTCACCTCTACGACGGCCACGCTGAGGGCTGGCGCGTCATGAAGCTGAAGAAGGCCAATATCCGTGGCATCACCTCCCGGGCTATGGTCTGCTCGGAGAAGGAACTGGGCCTCTCCGACGAGCACGAAGACATCATCTACCTGCCCGACGATGCATCCGTCGGCACACCGCTGGCTGAGTACCTGGGCGATGCCGTGCTGGAGTTGGACATCAAGGGACCATTCGGCCACCTGTACTCCGTCTTGGGCATCGCCCGCGAGGTGGCGGCGTTGCTGGACCTGCCTCTTAGGCAGGACGTGCTCGAGGTGCTGGAGCGGCATCCGGCGGAACTGACTTCCACGCCAGATTTTCTAGCGCTGGAGATCGCCGACCCTGACCTGTGCCCGCGCTACTCGGCGGCCTTCATCCGGGGAGTGAAAGTGAGGCCTTCCCCATTTTGGATGCAGATGCGGCTGCGCCGCGCTGGAATGCGCCCCATCAACAACGTCGTAGACATCACCAACTACGTGATGCTCGAGTCGGGGCAACCGCTGCATGCCTTTGATTACCACGTCCTGCGCTCCAGGCCTGCCCTGAGCCTTGCCCTGAGCGTGGTCGAAGGGGATGCCGAAGGGCCCGGCGATGACTTTCCGGCAATCATCGTGCGCCGCGCCCGCCCCGGCGAGCAGATGGAGACCCTCGATGGTGAGTTGCGCACCTTCGACCAGGAGATGTTGCTCATCACCGACGGAGGCGGCCCCGTGGCAGTGGCGGGCGTGATGGGTGGATTGGAGAGCGAGGTCACTGAGGCCACGACCGACGTCCTTCTGGAATCGGCCAACTTCCATTTTCTCAACGTCCGCCGTACCTCCCGCCTGCTGGGACTGACGAGTGATGCGAGTCAGCGGTTTGGGCGGCGGGTGGACCCCGAGTTGACAGTGAAGGCCGCAGCGCGGGCAGCTTGGTTGATGGTGGAGCTTGGCGGCGGCACCGTCGTCCCCGCCATCGGCGACCTGTACCCCGGCCGCCAGCCGCAGCGGGTCGTCGTCTTCGATACTGCCTACGCCGCCCGTACCCTGGGCGTCGAAGTGCCGACCGACGAGATAGTGCGCATTCTGTCCTCCCTGGAGTTTCAGGTTTCAAGGTTCCAGGTCTCAGGTTCGATAGATAGTGGGGAACCTGAAACACTGAAACCTGAAACCTTAAACGTAGTAGTTCCTTCCCACCGCCTGGATGTCACGCGGCCCGTAGACCTGGTGGAGGAGGTGGGGCGCATCTGGGGCTACGACCGCTTCCCCACGACCCTCATGCGCGACGAACTGCCGCCGCAGCGGGCCAACCCCCGCCTGGAAAGGACCGAGCGCATCCGTGACCTCCTGGTCGGCTGTGGCCTGGACGAGGTCATCACCTACTCGCTGGTAAACCTCGAGGATGAGGGGAAACTGCGGTCCCAAGGTGCGTCGCCTGATCCGGCTCGCTATCTACACGTGCTCAATCCCCTCTCGGCTGAGCGGGCCTACCTGAGGCAGACATTGCTTCCCTCTCTGCTACATACCACTCGCGAGAACCTGCGCTTTCTCGACCGCGTGGCCATCTTCGAGATCGGCGCAGCTTACCTGCCGGTGGAGGAGCAAACCCTGCCCGACGAGCCGCTCCGGCTGGGCATGGTGATGACTGGCCCACGAGAGGTCCGTTCGTGGCTGGCGGGGCAGGACAGCGCGCCCATGGGTTTCTACGACCTCAAGGGGGTGGTGGAGGCGCTGCTGGCCGGGTTGGGGTTGGAAGGGACCTTCAAGCAGGACGAACACCCCGCCTTCCATCGGGGCCGCTGTGCGCAGGTAAGCTGTGGGGATGGCGTGGTGGGCGCGATGGGGGAACTGCATCCCCTGGTACGGGAGGCTTTTGACCTACCGGCGCAACCCGTCTGCGCGTTAGAGTTCGACCTGGAGGCTCTATTGTCACAGGTGGGTGCGGCGCGCACCATGCAACCCATCTCTCGCTTCCCTGCGGTGGTGCAGGACGTGGCCCTGGTCGTGGACGAGAACCTGTCGGCTGAGGAGGTGCGGCGGGCGATACTCGATTCTGGCGGCCAGTTGTTGCGGGACGTCCGGCTCTTTGACCTCTACCGCGGCGAGCCAATCCCGCCTGGCAAGAAAAGCCTGGCTTACTCCCTGACCTACCAGGCCGAGGATCGGACTCTAACCGATGGCGAAGTGGCTAAGGTGCAGGCGCACGTCGTGCGGCACCTGGCCAAGGAATTAGGGGCCGAGTTGCGGGCTTGAGGCTGGGAAACTGGTAGACTGGGAAACTGGTAGATTGGGAAACTGGTAAATCGGTACGTTGGACACCAATTTACCAATCTACCAATTTACCAATTTACCAACCTACCAACCTGGAGGAGGATTTCGATGACCGTCAAAGATTTCCCCGGCAGGGGCAAGGTAGCCGTGCTCAAGACCACCCCTGATACGGTGTTAGAAGACTACCGCCAGTTGATGCATCTGGCAGGTTACCAGGAAGCTCTGTCCAGGGATGTGGAGACTATCCTCAAGGTCAACGTTTCCTGGCAGACCTGGTACCCGGCCTGCTCCACGGTACCCTGGCAATTGGAGGGCGTGATCAGGACCCTGCAGGACGACGGCTACCAGGACCTCATCGCTGCCCAGAATCGCACCGTGGTGGTTGACGCCTACGTGGCCGAGCGCAACAACAAGCAGAAGATCATTGTGGATCAATACGGGGTGGAGAACGTCCATCTCTACGAGCCTCAAGTGGAGTGGATGGCCTACGAGCCCAAAGCGCCCCTGCTGGTGCTGGACCGCATCTACCCCGAGGGGATCAAGATCCCCAGGATGTTCATCGGCAAGAACATCATCCATTTGCCAACGGTCAAAACCCACGTTTTCACCGTGATCACTGGGGCCATTAAGAATGCCTTCGGCGGGTTGCTCTCCGAGAAGCGCCACTGGACTCACGCGGTCATAGACGAGGCCATTGTAGATCTCCTGACTATTCAGCACGAGATCCATTCAGGCATCTTCGCCGTGATGGACGGCACTTTTGCCGGCGACGGGCCGGGCCCCCGAGCCATGCGCTGGCACGAGAAGGACATCATCTTGGCGTCGGCGGACCAGGTGGCCATTGATGCCATCTCCGCCAAACTGCAGGGCTTCGACCCCATGTCTCTCAAGTTCATTCGATTGGCCCACGAGCTGGGGCTGGGGGTGGGCGACCCTAAAGACATCGAAATAGTGGGATATGACATCTCGGCCGAGGATTGGGGCTTTATTCAGGAGGACACCTTCGCCAGCCGTGGGCAGAAGGCTATCTATCACGGTCCCCTCAAGCCCTTCGAGCACCTGCTACTGCGCACCCCCCTGGTGCCCTGGTCCTACCTTGCCTCTAACTTCTATCACAACGTCTACTGGTATCCCTTCGTGGGCCGCAAGCGGGTGGAGAGGGCTCTGGAGACCAAGTGGGGGCAGCTCTTCAAGAGCTATGGTGACGGGGAGGTAGTGATGCCGGGCATCGAGCCCCAGACGGCAGCCATTGCTCTTGGCGGAGCGGCTCTCCTGGCTGGTGGGCTGCTGTGGGGATTATTGTGGCGGTTAATGAGAGGTTGGAAATTAGAAATTAGAAATTAGAAATTGGATTCCAATTTCTAACCTCCAATACTGCAGGGATGCGATTATGAAGGTTGACTTCCACGTCCACACTTGCTACTCTAAAGATTCGCTCACGTCCTTGGAGGAGGTGAGCGAGGCCTGTCGGAAGCAGGGCATTGATAGAGTGGCCATCACCGATCACAACACCATTGCGGGGGCCTTGGCTCTTTTGGAGATGGCCCCCGATTTGGTTATCGTGGGCGAGGAGATCAGAACCAACGTTGGGGAGGTCATCGCTTACTTCGTGGAAGAGGAGGTGCCTAGAGGTCTCTCGCTCCAGGAGACCATCGCCCGCGTGCGCGAGCAGGGTGGCGTGGTTGGCATCCCCCACCCTTTGGACCGCCTGCGCCGCGAGGCTCTGGGCCGGGCCAATCTGCTCACCGTCGTCGAGCAAGTGGACCTGCTGGAGGTTTTCAACGCCCGCACCGTATTCTCCTCCGACAACCGCCGGGCGCTGGATCTGGCCCGCGAGCGGGGGCTCCTGGCAAGCGCCGGCAGCGACGCCCACCTGGCCTGTGAGATCGGCCACGCCTACGTGGAGATGCCCGTCTTCAATGATAAAGATGGGTTCCTGCGCAGCCTCACCCAGGGGCAAATCGTGGGGCACTTGACCAGTCCCTTGATCCACCTTGTATCCACCTGGGCCAAGTTGATCAAAAGGCTGCGAAGTTAAAGAGGTGAACCACCTCTAGCCACATTGCCTTCAACCGCCGCGCGTAGAGGTGGCTGTCGGTGTGACCGTGGGCGTCGCCGTAGGCGTGGCTGTTGGCGTGATAGTAGACGTCACGGTAGGCGGGGTTGTGGCCGTGGGCGTCGCTGTCGGTGTGGGTGTGGTTGTCGGTGTGTCCGTGGGCGTAGCTGTTGGCGATGGCGTTGGCGTGTTGGTGGGCGTGTAGGTTGGCGTGGGAGTGGTTGGCGTTGGTGTTACTGTGCTGGTAGCTGTTGGAGTCGGCGTTGGATTCTTGAAGACCAAGGGCAGGAAAACCTTGAACGGCAAGGGGATGCTGAGACGGGCATCATCCCAGTAGGAATCGTTGTGCTTAACGCACCATTCCGGGGCTGCTTTGGTGAACACGGTCACGTGGTCAGCTTGAGCTACGACCGCCACCGAAAGCTGTACGTGCTCGTCGTAGTGCTCGATTTTATTACTCCAGATGATCTGATCCGAGTAGGGATCAACGCCGCCGTAGGGGTCTATGCCCACTGAGAGCCAGTATTTTCCAGGAAGGGTTGAGTAGTGGGGATTATCTTGCGAGCTGGACCACACCACCACCCAGATGGAGAACTCCACCTCGCTCCCCTCAGGCACTGCTACTCGCTGATAGAGGCCCGCCGTGTGGGTGGAGTACAAAGTAAAAAACTTCTGAGCGTACCGGCCCGATCGGACGCGCTGAGGATCGGTAAAAACGTAACCGTCCTCAGGTTTGTATTCGGGCCGATAATTATAGCAGCAGAGGCCCTCCCTGCATTGATCACGGTTATCATACCATAGCTCCCAACCATTGGCCACGTACAATTCGCCCTGAGGCCCCTTCCAGGGTTCGTAGGGGTCTAGCCTGTAGCTGCACCCATCTTCAAAGCCGGGGTTTGTTAGCAAGTTGTAGGAACCCTCGGCTTGATTTGACAGTGTTACCAGGCCAATTATCGTACCCGCTACAGCAAGCAGAAGCATAGCTGCGCTTGGATTTCGGATGCTTCGGCCAGGCTCAGCACAGGTTTCGGGTTTCGGCTTTCGGATTTTGAGCTTTGAACTTTGGATTTTGAGTTCCATTTTCCCCCTCCCCCTCCGTGATGGGCTTAGTATAGCAGATTTTAGGCTACCTGGCAAAAGACAGATTCATCAGGCTAGCATTGAACCTCGTGGCAGGGCAGAAAGTAATTGCCGCTCGCTACTGCATGTCAGATCGTATTGCGTATTCCGTATTCCGTTCACGCAGTACGCAATACGAAATACGCAATACGCAACACGTCTTTATGTTTGGCGTGTCTACATTTCACTTTGGAGAGGAGTGCTGATAGATGATCATCGCTGTTCTCTCGGACATTCACGACAACATCTGGAAACTTGAGGAGGCCTTGAAAGAGTTGGGAGAGGCCGAGGAGTTGATCTTCTGCGGCGACTTCTGTGCCCCTTTCACTTTGAAGCAGATCGCTGACAGCTTCCCCGGCCCTGTCCACGTCGTCTTCGGCAACAACGACGGGGACAAGCTCTTCCTCTCCCGGGTGGCAACCCAAGCCAGGAACGTGACCCTGCATGGGGAGTTCGCCGAGCTGGAGCTGGGCGGTAGGAGAATCGCCGCCACTCACTACCCCGCTATCGCCGCTGGCCTGGCCGCCAGTGACCGCTACGATCTGGTCTGCTGCGGCCACACTCACCGCGTCGCGGAGGAGAGGGTGGGTGATACGCTGCTCATCAACCCCGGCGAGGTCATGGGTCGCTTCGGCCGCTCCACCTACTTTTTGTACGATACCGACACAGGTGAGGCCACTTTGCAGGAAGTTGAGTAGCGGGGCGCATAGATATTGGCTATTAGAGATTTGCCAGTTGCCAGTAAACGCGAAGTAGAGTATAATTCATTTGTGCTTTAACGCCTCAGGAACCAAGTGAGGCGTTAAAGCGTCTTATCTTTTGACCATCAGACCAGAGACCATCAGACCACCAGACCAATCGAGGAGGTGCCACTATGAAAAAATATTACACCCCTATGACTATCTTGATTCTCTGCGCCATGGTGATTGGCGGGCTCATGAGTGCCTGCGCTAAGCCAACACCTATACCGACTGCTACACCTGCGCCTACTCACACTCCCGCGCCCACGTCTACCCCAGCGCCTACCCCTATTCCCCTACCCCCTGTGCCCCCGCAGGTGCTCCGCCGAATGCCAGCCCCCGGTGAGGAGCAGGGCCTGACTGCGCCAGTGGTCATCGCTTTCGACCAGCCAATGGACCGGCTCTCGACTGAGAGAGCTTTTGAGGTCCAGCCAGCCGTGGCGGGGAGCTTCAACTGGCCCAACGATACCACCCTGGCTTTCGCCCCGACAGTGCCCTTCGTGCGGGGGGAGAGCTACAAGGTGACCGTGGCCGAGGAGGCCAAGAGCGCCGAGGGCCTGGCCCTGAAGGAGCCCTTCAGCTTTCACTTCAGCGCGGTGGGCCACCTGGAGGTGACCGAGGTTCAGCCCGCCCCAGACACCACCGAGGTAGCCACCGATGCATTGGTAACGGTGATGTTCAACCGCCCCGTGGTGCCCCTCTCGGCCATCTCCGAGCAGGCAGGCCTGCCCCAGCCCCTGACCCTTCGGGCTGAGCCTCAGGGCGAAGCCTTTGCCCCTCCAGTGACGGGCGAGGGCCAGTGGCTCAACACCTCTATCTATACTTTCCGCCCTGAGGAGGGCTTCGATCCAGCCACAACTTACACGGCGCGAGTAGCGGCCGGACTGGAGGATACCACCGGCGGAGTCCTGGCCGAGGACTACACCTGGTACTTCACCACGGCCATGCCAGCCGTGGTCTGGACAGTGCCGGCGGATGGCGATGTTCAGGTGGCAGCAACTCAAGCCATCAGCATGACCTTCAACCAGCTCATGGATCACGCCTCGGTCGAGGAGAGGTTCTTCTTAGCAACAGAGACCGGGACAGTTATCCAGGGCGATTTCCGCTGGGAAGAAAAGACCATGGCCTTCGCACCCTCCGCGCCTCTGGCGCTGGAGACCAGCTACGTGGCCACCCTGGAAGCAGGAGCCAAGGCGGCGAGAGGGGAGGGACTCATAGCTGAGCCCTACTCCTGGCGCTTCACCACTGTCCCTTATCCTCGGATCGTTGAGACCATTCCAGCCGACGGCAATCTGAAAGCGGACCCCTACGGCGGGATGGAGCTCTACTTCGCCAGCCCCATGGACCCGACCACCATCATGCCCAACACGACCGTCATCCCCGAGCCGACCGAGGTCTACACCTACTGGAGCGACTACGACAACCGTTTCTTCATCTCCTTCGACATCCAGCCCTCCACCAGCTACACCTTCACTTTCGGGGCGGAGATAGCCGCCCCCTACGGGAACACTTTGGGCCAGGACCAAGTGGTGCGCTTCACCACCCGCAACTTGGATCCCATGGCCTACCTCAATACCCCTGGCAACGTGGGCACCTACAATGCCTACACCGAGACCGTGGCCTACGCTACCTATCGAAACGTCTCCCGCCTGGACTTCGGCCTCTACCGCCTGGATAGGGAGGACTTCATCCGCCTCAACGGTAACGAGTCCTGGGACTATTGGGATAAGTTCAGCCCCCACCCGGAGGCCCTGGTGCGCCAGTGGTCGGAGGAGGTTGACGCCCCCCTCAATCAGGCTGGCGTTCTGAGCACGAAGGTGACCAGTGAAGAGGGAGGGACCATCGTCCCGGGCCTCTATTATCTTGAGGTCACCGCTCCTGAGATGAAAGAGCAGGAGTACTGGCAGCCCTCGCGTCAGATCATGGTCGTCTCCCGCCTCAACCTGACCCTCAAACAGGGGGAGACGGAAGCCCTGGTCTGGGCCACGGACCTGGCCAGTGGGCAGGTTGTCCCTGGCCTGCCGGTGAGCCTGCAAAACGAATCTGTCACCCTCGCTGAAGGGCAGACGGATAAGGACGGCGTCTTCCGGGCCGAGTTCCCGCGCCAGGACATGTGGAATCCCTTCTTCGTCTTCGCTGGCGAGGGTGATAATTTCGCCGCAGCCATTAACCGCTGGAATCAGGGCATCAGTCCCTGGGAGTTCAATATCCCGGC
Source organism: Anaerolineae bacterium (assembly GCA_049589355.1). GTDB lineage: Bacteria > Chloroflexota > Anaerolineae > VGOG01 > VGOG01 > JBAWAP01. Next base: position 19,376 of record JBAWAP010000248.1, on the reverse strand, counting down.
CCAGTTCTTCAGCCAGCCCTACTCTGGCTACTTCTACACCGACCGGCCTATCTACCGACCGGGCCAGATGGTCCGCTTCAAGGGCATTCTGCGCACCGACGACGACGCCCGTTATGGCCTGCCCGAGGGCGTGAAGAGCCTGACGGTGACCGTCATGGACGATCAGGGCAAAGAGGTCTACAGAGAGGATTTGCCTATCAGCGATATGGGCACCCTCCACGGCGAGTTTGCCCTGGACGAGGAAGCGATCCTGGGCTATTACTTTATCAATGCTCAACTGGGCGACCAGGGCTTTGGAGTTGGTTTCCGGGTGGCTGAGTACCGCAAGCCGGAGTTCGAGGTGGCCGTTGGGGCCGACCGAGACGCTTACGTTCAGGGGGACGAGATCGCCGTGAGCGCGGTCGCCACCTATTACTTCGGCGGCCCGGTGGCGGAGGCCCAGGTGCACTGGAGCGTCCTCAGCCAGGACTACTTCTTCCCGTGGCAGGGCAAGGGCTATTACGATTTCGTTGATTACGAATGGGAGGAGCGGGGTCAATACTACGGTGCCTTCGGCGAGCTGATCGCCGAGGGCACGGGAGAGACCGACGGAGAGGGCCGCTTCACCTTCAAGGTGCCGGCCGACATCGCCATGAAGAAGCTGAGCCAGGTTTTCACCATCGAGGCCTCGGTGACCGACATCAACGACCAGCAGGTCAGCTCCCGCACGGAGGCTATCGTGCACAAGGGCCTCTTCTACATTGGCCTGACCCCCAGGGCCTGGGTAGGCACGGTGGGCGAGGAGCAACAGGTGGACGTCATCACCGTGGATTGGGAGAGCCAGCCCGTGCCCAACGTGCCCCTGACGGTGACCTTCTTCGAGCACAAGTGGTACAGCGTCCAGGAGAAGGCCGAGGACGGGAGCTTCTATTGGACGAGCAAGGTTGAGGACACCCCGGTCCTGACAACTACCGTGACCACCGACGCCGAGGGGAAGGCAGTAGCTGCCTTCATCCCTGAGAAAGGCGGGACCTACAAGGTGCTGGCCGTGGGCCACGACGAGCGGGGGAACGAGATCAGGAGCGCAACCTACCTCTGGGTCAGCAGCGGCGAATACATTAGCTGGCGGCGGGAGAACCACGACCGCATCGAGCTGATCCCCGACAAGAAGTCCTACACGCCCGGCGAGGTGGCCAAGATCCTCATCCCCTCGCCCTATCAAGGGGAGGTCAAGGCGCTCCTCACCATCGAGAGAGGGCACATCATGAGCTACCAACTGCTCACCCTGCAGAGCAACAGCGAGTTGATAGAAATCCCTATCCTCTCTGAGCACACGCCCAACGTCTACGTCTCGGTGGTCATCGTCAAGGGTCAAGACGAAACCAACCCCCTGGCTTCCTTAAAGGTGGGCTACGCTGCTCTGCCGGTGTCCACTGTGGAGAAGGAGCTAAAGATAACCATCACCCCGGACAAGGAGGACCACTACGGCCCGCGGGAAACGGTGACTTACGACATCCGAGCGACTGATTATCGAGGGATGGGGGTTACGGCCGAGTTATCGTTGGCCCTGGTGGATCTGTCGGTCCTGGCCCTGGCCGAAGAGAGCGCTCCCACCCTGGTGCAGCACTTCTACGGCCAGCGAGGAGTGGGTATACAGACGGCAGCCAGCCTGGCCCTCTCCGTGGACCGCCTGAATTTGCTCATCGCCCAGAAAGCCAAGGGAGGGGGCGGAGGCCCGGAGGCGGCTGCGGCGGGGCTGGTGCGGCGGGAGTTCCCCGACACCGCCTACTGGAATCCAACGGTGCGCACCAACGAGGATGGCCGGGCTCAGGTCTCGGTGCAACTGCCCGACACCCTGACCACCTGGCGATTGGGTGTCAAGGGAATCACCGCTGCCACCGAGGTGGGGGAGGCCAAGGGCGACGTAATCAGCACCCTGGACCTCCTGGTGAGGCCCGTCGCTCCCCGCTTCTTCGTCATCGGCGATAAGGCAACGCTCTCGGCCGTCGTCCACAACAACACCGACCAGGCCCTCGAGGTGGAGGTGTCGCTATCGGCCGAGGGGCTGGAGATCGAAGGCGGCGCTCAACGAGTGCAGGTACCTGCTCACGGCAAGCAGGAGGTGAGTTGGCCGGTAACGGTTGGGGTCGTCGAGCAGACCAAGCTCCTCTTCGCTGCCCAGGGCGGCGGCCTGTCCGATGCGGTGGAGATAACCTTGCCCGTCTATCACTACTCCACGCCCGAGGTGGTGGCCACGGCCGGCCAGTTGGACGAGGCAGGGGAGCGCCTGGAGGTCGTATACCTGCCCGAGCGCCACGATCCCACCCAGGGCGAGCTCACCATCCAACTAGACCCCTCGCTGGCGGCGGGGATGCGTGACGGCCTGAAGTACCTGGAGCACTACCCCTACGAGTGCATTGAGCAGACGGTGAGCCGCTTCCTGCCCAACGTGATGACCTATCGTGCCCTGCGGCAGTTGGGCATCGAGGATCAGGAACTGGCGGCACGCCTGCCTCAGCAGGTGAGCATCGCCTTGCAGCGCATCTACACTGAACAGCACTACGACGGCGGCTGGGGCTGGTGGCTGGCCGACGACAGCAACGCCTTCCTCACCGCCTACGTCCTCCTGGGCCTGAATGAGGCCAAACGGGCGGACTTTGTGGTAGATCAGGAGGTGATGGATCGCGCGGCCAAGTTCCTGGGCGGCAGCCTGAAGCGTCCGGCCGAACTGAAAGAGCCCTATCAGGCCAACACCCAGGCCTTCATCCTCTACGTCCTGGCCGAGTGCGGAAAGGGCGATCTGGGCCGCAGCGTGGCCCTCTACGAGCGGCGCGAGATGTTGGGCAACTACGGCAAGGCGTATCTGGCCATGGCCTTGGGCCTGCTGGCTCCTGAGCAGCGGGAGAGAGTGGACGCCATCCTCAGCGATCTAACGAGCGCCGCCGTCCTCAGCGCCACCGGCGCCCATTGGGAGGAGGAGTCGGTGGACTACTGGACCATGAACACTGACACCCGCTCCACGGCCATCGTGCTGGCGGCCCTGGCGCGGCTGGCCCCCGATAGCGGCATCGCGCCCAACGTCGTGCGCTGGCTGATGGTGGCTCGCAAGGAAGGCCACTGGCTCTCCACCCAGGAGACGGCCTGGTCCCTCATTGCCCTGACCGATTGGATGGTGGCCACCGGGGAACTGGAGGCCGACTACAGCTATCGGGTCAGCCTCAACCAGGAGAAGTTAGGCGAGGGCAAAGTGACCAAAGCGGACGTTGGTGAGACGCGCAAGCTTCAGGTAGATGTGGCCAGGCTCTTGAAGGACGAGGCCAATCGGTTGCTCATCGAGCGGCTGGAGCCTACGGGCAAGGGCCGGCTCTACTACTCTCTCTACCTGCGTTACTTCTTGCCAGTGGAGGACGTGAAGGCCTTGAGCCGGGGCATCATCGTGGCCCGCCAGTACTCGCCCGTGGACCAGCCAGAGCGCTTCGTGGACGGGGCGAAAGTAGGCGACGTGATCAAGGTCAAGCTGACCATTATTGCTCCCAGCAGCCTGCACTACCTGGTGGTGGAGGACCCCTTGCCGGCCGGCTGCGAGGGGGTTGACGTCAGCCTCAAGACCACCAGCGTGGTGGGGGAGCCTCCTGAGCTGAAGCGGGTTGGTGAGGAGTGGGGCTGGTGGTGGTTCAGCCAGACTCAGATGAGGGACGAGAAAGTCGTCCTTTTCGCCACCTACCTGCCCCAAGGGACCTACGAGTACACCTACCTCATGCGGGCCAGCGTGCCTGGCCAGTTCCTGGTCATGCCCGCCAACGCCTACGAAATGTACTTCCCCGAAGTCTTCGGCCGCAGCGACGGAGGCAAGTTCACCGTGGCCAGCGCCGAATAGCGTATTTCGCACTACCCAAGAAGCCACCTGCGCAGCCAGCACAGGTGGCTTCTTGAGTTGTAGCAAGCTGAAATCTGGTATACTATCTGCTCAACTAGAGGCTGCAACAAAGAAACCACTGGAGGAATCAGTTGCGCATTGAGGTTGACCAGAGCGGCAAGATCGAGCAAACGGACAAGAACACCGCTTTGGCTTTTTCAAATGATATCAGCTACGTTGTGCTGATCCCAGCCAGAGTCAAGCGAGAGGCCATCAATCTGCTGCGGGTCACTGGGAAGCGAGGAAAGAATCTCTACATCTCGCTCTTCGCGGCAGCGTTATACCAATTGCTCAAGGACCACTTGGACAGGGTAGACCTCATAGTCATTGATATGGAGTATGAGGGAAATGAGCAGGACGTCAAGTTGGCGCTCCTTAATTTGATCTGGCAACGCCATCCCACTTATCCTGCGGCCAACATCACCTTTCGTTGTATCGGCAAGAAGTCTACTGCTCACAAGAAAGCCTTGGCCGCGTACCGTGGCGTTGCCACGGCCGATCGGACGTTGAAAGTAGAGGAACTCCTGGTATCCGTAGTGGGCAAGAAACAAAAACGATCGGGGAAGCCCTTTCGTGGTGGGCCTTGATGCCAGGCAGTCATCCGTCCGGTTAAGGATAGGGGCGACCTGGCCACCCGATCTTGCTTATATGATACTACACTCGAAGCAGTTTGTCAAATCTAAGGGAGACTGATTGGCCTACGTGGTAGACGATGAAAAAGGGGACAGTAATCTGTTGCAATAATATGCCATTTGTGGTATAATACTCGCATGGAATTCGAGCAATTGCTTGAGATCGTTGGTGATGAACCAACCTTTGAGACCAGCCTGCTCCTGGCTGGCGATGTGGACCCGGCCAACGCGCGTCGCCAGTTGTCAAGGTGGACAAAGGCAGGCCGTCTCTACCAGTTGCGGCGTGGGATCTACGCACTGGCACCACCGTTTCAGAAAGTCAAGCCCCATCCTTTCCTCATCGCCAATCGTATGGTGCGTGCTTCCTACGTCAGCCTCCAGGCGGCGCTGGCTTACTATGACCTGATCCCAGAGTACGTGCCCGTGGTCACCAGCGTCACTACAGCGCGGCCCGGTCGCTGGGAGACACCGCTTGGCGTCTATGAATTTCGTCACATGAAGACTGACCTTCTGTTCGGCTACCGGCTGACCGATCTGGATGGAAGCCAGAAAGCCTTCGTTGCCACACCTGAGAAGGCTCTGTTGGACCTAATCTACCTGCAGCCCAGCGGGGACTCGCCGGATTACCTGCAGGAACTCCGTCTACAGAGTCTGGATCGTCTGGATCCGGAAGAACTCCACCGCCAGGCCGACCGCACTGGCAGTCCCAAGCTGCGGCGAGCCGCTGAGTTCGTCGTAGGACTGAGGTACACTGAAACGCAGGAGTACGAAGTACTGTGAGGGAGTACCTGGCCGACCTTATCCGTGTGAGCCCAACGCCTGCCCAGGCGCGCAACGTCACGCGCGAATACCTGCAGGCGCGGATTTTAGGGGCGCTCCAGCGCGCTGGGGCGATGATCCCGCTTGCCTTCCACGGCGGCACGGCGCTCCGGTTCCTCTTCGCCAGCGCTCGCTATTCCGAAGACCTGGACTTTGCTCTGGAAAGAGCCAGAGACCAATACGACTTTCGGGCCTACCTGCGCGTGATTCAGGCCGAGTTCGCTGCTGAGGGCTATGCCCTGGAACTCAAGGTGAATGACCAAAAAGTGGTCCACAGCGCGTTCATCCGCTTCCCCGGCCTGCTCTACGAGTTGGGTCTATCGTCACACCGGAACGAAGTGCTTTCGGTTAAGATCGAAGTAGACACGAGCCCACCCGCCGGCGCGGTGCTGACCACGAGCATCGTCCGTCGCCACGTGACTCTCCAACTGCAACACCACGACAGAGCGTCGCTCCTGGCCGGCAAACTCCATGCCATCCTTCAACGGTCCTACGTCAAGGGAAGAGACCTCTATGACTTGTTGTGGTTTCTCAGCGATCCCGATTGGCCGGCGCCGAACCTGGTCCTGCTCAACAACGCCCTGCAACAGACGGGTTGGCACGGAGAACTGTTGACTGAAGGTGACTGGCGGGAGGCGGTGCATCAGCGACTGCAAGCCGTTCCGTGGGATCGAGTCGTCTCCGACGTGCGCCCGTTCCTTGAACCGAGTGCAGACCCCGCCCTGCTGACGCAGGAGAACCTGATGCGAGTGCTTGGGTGACACCCGATGGCGGGCAAGGCGGAACTCTTTCGCCTCCTGAACGATGTATTGCTGATGTACTTCCCCGAAGTCTTCGGCCGCAGCGACGGAGGGAAGTTCACGGTGACTAGCGGCGAATAGCCATAGGCACTTGCATGAGCCAGGAAGCCACCTGCGCAGCCAGCACGGGTGGCTTCTTTGTTGCCAATAGAGCCGCAACTCTCAGTGGTTGACCTGCAAGGGCTTCTGCTGTATAATTATGAGCAGCGAGGGATGGCCCATGGTTTTCCACAACAGTGATCAATTAACTTGTTGATCTCAAGATTGACCCTGTAATGCATAAGATTCTTGCGATTCTTCAGCATTGAGTTATCCTCATAAACGCTTCAGTGAGTGCGAGGGCAAGGCTATGCAAGGTAACCCAACAAAAGCAGTGGAACTGAGACCGCGGTTCGCTAAGAGGGGGCATATCCCTTATTATAGCACGGAGTTTGGCGATGCCTACCTGGGTGATTCGCGAGATCTTCTCACGGTGTTGCCAGACTGCTCAGTGTCGCTCGTGTTAACATCGCCTCCATTTGCTCTTCGGAAGAAAAAGAGCTACGGCAATCCAGATGCCGAGCAGTACGTTGAATGGTTTAGGTCATTTGCAAAGAGGGTCCTGGATATTCTGAGAGATGATGGATCTTTTGTTCTTGAGATCGGTGGCGCTTGGATGCCTGGACACCCTACACGGTCGATATACCATTATGAATTACTGACAGACTTAGTAAGAACCGTGGGTTTCCATCTGGCGCAAGAGTTTTTCTGGTTCAATCCTGCCAAGATGCCCGGACCCGCGCAATGGGTCACTATTGAGCGGATACGATGCACTGATGCAGTTAATACTATCTGGTGGTTGAGTAAGACCGAACGTCCGAAGGCTAGTAATCGCAGGGTTCTGCAAACTTACAGTGAAAGCATGAAGCGGCTTCTGAAGAAGGGATACAACGAGGGACCACGCCCATCAGGGCATGTTGTTTCAGGCAAGTGGAAGCGAGATCACGGGGGGGCTATTCCCAAGAACCTGCTCGCGATAAGCAATACAGCTTCAAATGACATATATCAAAGGCACTGTCGCGAAGCCAATATCCCTCTGCATCCAGCACGTTTTCCGTACAGATTGCCCAAGTTCTTCGTAGACTTCTTGACGGACAGCTCAGATGACTTGGTGGTTGATATTTTTGCTGGTTCCAATGTGACTGGCGCAGTAGCGGAGGAAGCTCAGCGGCCTTGGCTTGCCTTTGAGATGCGCCAGGATTTTCTGGAAGGATCGAAATACCGTTTCGGGCTCCCTGTAGATCCAGTACTTGCTGGTGCGCCACCGCAACCAGCCGAAAGCTAAGAACTAGCAAAGTGAAGACTGTTGGAGTTAGAGCAATGGGTGATGATAAGGTACAAACAGAAACCGACCTGAGGCTCAAACTAGCTACCGAGTTAGACAAGGAAAGCGACAGAGCATTGGTTATACTTGCGGCATCATACCTCGACCATTTGCTAAGACGTTTGATAACTGCGGCACTGAAGCTAGAAGGTATACCTAGAGCTGCGGATAGATTCCTGTTTGAGGGACTCAATGCTGGACTTGCAAGTTTCTATTCCAGGTATGAGATGGCAAGACACTTGGGTCTGTTTAACGAAGCAGAGATCAAGGATCTCAGCCGGATTAGGAAGATCCGTAATGAATTCGCCCACGATTTCATTGGCGTATCATTTGAAACTGGGAGAGTCGTAGATCTGTGCAACGCGTTAGAAATCGCAAAGATCGATGGGGTTCCGCCTACAGCACGAGAATGCTATAAAAGGGCCACCATTCGGTTTATGGTAGAAATTCTTCGTCGGATACAGGTCATGAGCGAAGATCGCCAATAGAGGGCCGGACTATGCCAAGTGACAAACGAAGTATTTGGGCTGAACTCATTAGAGATGGTGGTGCATCGACATTCTTTGACACCTACTCGAATGATGCTGAACTTGCGCAAGCAGTAAACACGACTTTTCCCAATTCAGTTCCGGTTACTGCGGAGCAGGTTCGCCGAGACCGGCAGCGATTTTACGGCCGCCCCCAGCGCGGAGAGGTGGTCGAAGAACAAGAGGCTAGTCCTTCGAAGCAAGTAATCCGCAACAAGGCCGCGCAGTTGGTTGTTCAGGAGGCATTGGTTGAGATACTTGACAACATCTTCGATAATTTCGAGCGGAACAAGCCTGACAAACTGGAAGTACAGATATTGGTGTACCCTGAGACTCAGGCTGCACCAGGAGAAATAGCTATCACAGAAAACAGTGGGGGCGTCGAAAAGAAACGTATAGTCCCCTTAGTCCAACTAGGTTTCTCAGAGAGGTCAGCAAGGGGTATCGGTGCGTGGGGGGAAGGGTTCAAGATGGCAGTCTTTGCCCTAGGTGAAGAGGTTGAGGTATTCTCAACGTACCCCGGACAGGAACCAGTAGCCATTCATTTTCCTCGCGGATGGTTGGACCCTGGCAATTCATCCCTATGGAAGAAATGGAAGGTCAACACACACAGAGTAGCGAAAAATCCACCGCAAGAAGGCACGACGGTCATAATAATCAGGCATCTGCATTCACAGGTGCTCGAATCGTTTGGCTTAGGCAAAGGGCAAAATGGCAATAGAGCCGAGGACGTGTGTAAGGAACTGGCAAGCTATTTCGGTGAGGTTTATGCCGAGAAGTACCACAATCTAGTAACACAGGGTTACGGCATCTCCATAAAGATTGCGATCAGATCTGCCTCACAAGAGGTGAGATTTGCAGCACCTGTCAAGGCTCGTCTGACTAGACATCTGGCTTTCATACCTTGGTTACGCCCGATTCATTGGACGGTAGAATGGCAAGTCGACGTCGAAGAGCCAGACGAGGAAAACAGACTGCGAACTGCGAGACTACGTATGGAAGTTTATGCGGGATTAACTGCGACTTTCGATGATTTTCAATCATATTCTCCGCATCCTCCCGGCGTGGAAATGTGGGGGAATGGCAGACTGTTTAGCCTCAAAGGAAGAATCTCAGATCAGTCTGTAGGTTGGGGATACAAATTTGGCGGGGGAGGAGGCACAAATGTTACAGCTACTGCAAGTACACGCCGAATTGTCATCGTGGCTCTGTTCACGGCTGATGATTCAAGAGATATCCCGTGGGCAGCACCAGTAAAGAATGACTACAACAAGCGTTCCGAATTCTATGCTGAAATCCAGGAAACCCTAGCCAAAGTCATCAGGCTGTTCAAGGATGCGGCTGCCCTTCATAAAGGCAGACTGTTCTCATTCGCCTATGCTTGGACCCAGTTTACCGATCAACAAAAACTAGACACACTCTTCGATGATTCAGATGCTGCTCCTGAGTTCAAGCAGAGATTTGCGAATTCTCGCTTTGGAAAAAAGCTATTGGCCTTTGAACCCGATTTTTCATTTCATGAGATGGTCGGTAAAGATGCCGAGTACACAGTCCTGCGAGTTCATGGCATTTCCACAACTAGTATTAAGAACTCAGTTAAAGCATCGACGGCGACAAGGGAATCCGCTGAGCAGGTAGTCGAATATCTAAGAGCCTTCTTCCCGAACATTGCGAGACAAGCGGAAATGGAAGAAGAGATCGGGCTGACGTTCCAAGAGGAGGTTGAACTATGAATGCTAGAAGGCTCGTGACGGAGGACCAACTCAGGGAGCGTCTCCGAGTGGCTGGCAAAACGGATGAAGAAATTGAGCAGTGGATAATGCAATACACTGAGACCGCGTACGATGAATTCCCTGATGAAGAAGCGATTTCAAGGATTCTGCAAAAGACTCAGGAGGATAGCGCGCTGCGTGTCAGAGGTTTTAGGCTAAAAAGAGAACAGTATGATGCCTTGCTTAGCCGCTTTGAGGAATCTGGCAAGATAGTTGCCGATCAGCAAATTGACGCTAGCCGCTTGGTCAAAATGGCTCTCGAAGAGATTATCAACTTCTGACCGAGAGCTAGGTTTTGCCTTCTTACACTGCCAAAGAAACCGCAAGACTCAAACGCAGCCACGCATTTGATACCTGGGCGTGGCTTCGACTGGGCTCAGCCGAACGGTAACTGCCTGGGGGAAGGCAGCTTCGACAGCATAGGTCGGATTGCGGAAGCGAGTATTCCTGAAGAGCCCGGTGTGGGAAAACCGTTCGACTGAGGGCTTCGACCGAGCTCAAGCGGATCCAAGAAGCCACCTGCGCAGCCAGCACAGGTGGCTTCTTTGTTGCCAATGGAGCAGCACCTCTCAATGGTTGACCTGCCAGGGCTTCTGCTGTATAATATCGGGCAACCAGGGATGGCCCACGGGTTTCCGCAAAAGACCCTGTAGTGTGACAGGCAAAATGACCTTATAGTTGGAGGGGGAAAGCATGTCAGATAAACTCACATTGCGAGAACTAAGCCGTTATCAGTTAGGGACCTTTGCAGATATCATTTACCGAAATGCCATCCTCTATCCGGACAATGAAGCCTTCGTGTGCGGTTCTGAGAGAATAAGTTTCAAACGTTTTAACGAGAGGGTGAATAGGCTCATCCATAGCCTTCAGGCCTTGGGTATCCAAAAGGGAGAGGTCATCGGAATCCTGTCGTGGAACCGGCTGGAGTATCCTGAGGTCTTCGGGGCGGCCATGAAGGGGGGATTTGTGCTCGCGCATCTCAATCCCCGCCTGCAAGCTGGAGAGCTGGTTCATGTTATAAACGATTCAGAGCCAAGGGCCCTGTTCCTCGGATCTGAACTCGTTGAAACGATCGCTAGGATCCATAAACAGCTCTCGAAGACGGAATTTTTCTTGACCTTTGGTGATGCGGAAGGGCAAATGATGGCGTATGGGGAAATGGTGGAGAGCCAGTCAAAGGAAGAACCGGAACCCAGGGTCAGGGAGGAGGATCCTCTGGTTATCTTCTATACCAGCGGGACCACGGGGATCCCTCGTGGCGCAATCTACACGCATAAACAAAAGATGGAAAACACCTCTATTAAGGCGCTGGATATCGGGGTAGAGTTTGGCGATCGGCACCTCGTTGTTCTGCCGATGTTCCACGTTGGCGGAGACAGCCATATATGGCCCTTTTTCCTAGTGGGCGGATGTAATGTCATCATGCCCCGGCCTTCCTTCGATCCGGCGGAAGTACTACAGGTCATTGCGGAGGAGCAGATTACGGACGTCCATATCGTCCCGACACAGCTTATATCCCTGCTGAACCTCCCCGATATAGATCGATGTGATCTTCACTGCCTCAAGAGAATATGGTATGCGGCCTCCCCCATGCCGACGGAAGTCCTGAAACAAGGTCTTTCGGTTTTTGGGCCCAAGTTTCTCCAGGGGTATGGGCTAACCGAATCCGGGCCCCACACGACGACTCTCAAGCAAGCTCACCATCGCGAAGCAATGGCGGACACCGGGGATAAGAGTGTGCTGGCATCTTGCGGGCAACCGTGCATCGGGGTCCATATACGAATCGTTGATGAGGCCGGTCGTGACGTCGAGGCGGGAAAGATTGGGGAGATCATCGTAAAGAGCAAAAGAATCATGACAGAATACTGGCGTAAACCCGATGAGACAAAGGAAGCGATTCGGGACGGATGGCTTTATACGGGGGATCTGGGATACTACGACGAGAAGGGATTCATTTACATCGCGGACAGGAAAAAGGACATGATCATCACGGGAGGCGAAAACGTCTATCCCATGGAGGTGGAGAATGTCCTTTACAGGCATCCTGCGGTCAGAGAAGTTGCCGTTATCGGTATCCCGGATCCTTATTGGGTGGAAAAAGTTTGTGCTTTGGTGGTCCTCAAAAAGAATGCTCAGGCGACAGAGGAAGACATTATCAGCTTCTGCAGGGAATGCATCGCCCATTACAAGGCCCCCAAAGTGGTCGAGTTCGTGGAGTCTCTGCCCAAAAATCCTCAGGGGAAAATACTGAAGAAGGAGATCCGGGCGAAATACTGGAAGCAGCAGGCCTCGGATGCGGAAGGGGGGAACCGGAAAAGCTGAAAACTTTCTCGGCTAAGAAACCAGGTTTTTGGATCTCTTGAAGAGCGTTGTCCTTGCTCAAATCAGAAAAACCTGGTTTCTGCCAGACTCCAGCAGAATATAAAAAACGTAAGGAGGAACCGATGGAAGAAGTTAAGAAAGTAAAAACGGTTTGCCGAAGCTGTCATGGCGGATGCGGGGTCATCGCCCACGTGAAGGATGGCAAGGTCATCAAGGTAGAAGGCGATCCTGACTCACCGATAAGCCATGGCACCATGTGCACGAAAGGACTGTCTATCACCCAGTTGGCCTATCATCCGGACAGGGTCCTTTATCCGATGAAAAGAACCGATGGAGGCTGGGAGAGGATTTCCTGGGACGAGGCCCTGGACACCTGCGCCGAGAAATTCAAGGAGGTGATCGAGAAGTACGGCCCCGAGGCCATCGTTGTCGGCCAGGGGACCGGCCGGGACTACGAGAGCCATTTCTCCCGGTTCGGCAACCTGCTGGGAACCCCGAACATCATAACGGCGGGGCATATGTGCTACCTCTCACGGATAGGGGCCTCCCTGATCACCTGTGGGAGTCTGCCGGCGTGCGACTATGAAAATAATCCCAAGTGCATCGTCATGTGGGGATGCAATCCTCTGTGGACCAACCCGGACGAATACAAGGGAGTGAAATTCTGGCGGGCTTATGAACAAGGAGCCAAAATGATCTGCATAGATCCTCGAAGATCACTTTATGCCGAGAAGGCGGACGTTTGGCTCCAGATACGGCCCGGCACGGATGCGGCTATGGTCATGGGATTCTTTAACGTGATCATTGAGGAAGAACTCTATGACAAGGAGTTTGTCGAGCAGTATATTCACGGCTGGGACGCTTTTGTGGAAAGGGTGAAAAAGGACTACCCCCTCAACCGCGTGGCAGAGATCACCTGGGTTGACCAGGCACTTATCCGAAAGGCGGCCAGGTTGTATGCCACCACAAAGCCGGCCGGAATCCACTGGGGGGTGACGACGGAGCAGACCCTCAATGCTACCGATTACACCCGGTCCGCGATAGGCCTCATGGCCGCCACCGGGAACCTCGATGCACCCGGTGGGAATGTCTTACACGTACCGCCCCCGACCAGAAAGGTCTCTGAATTCTCCGCGCACACGGCACTGTCACCTGAGCAGAGAAAGAAGCGCCTCGGCGGGGAGCAATATAAGCTCGCTGCCAGGATGACCATCTGCACGCCCAAGCCTGTCTGGGATGCCATCCTGACCGGAAAGCCCTATCCGGTAAAGGCGGGATACCTGGTGGGGACCAACCCGGTGGTTACCAGAGCCAATGCCAGGGAGGTTTACAAGGCCCTGAGTAGCCTTGACTTTCTGGCCGTGTCTGATTTCTTCCTGACGCCGACCGCCGAATTGGCCCACGTCTTCCTCCCGGCCGGCACGTGGCTGGAGCAGAATCACGTGTCGGACAACTGGAAATTTCACGGATATGTGATGGCAAGACAAAAGGTCGTCGAGATCGGCGAGTGCTGGCAGGACCACAAGATTTTCATGGAACTGGGCAAGAGAATGGGCCAGCAGTGGTGGGACACCGTGGAGGATGCTCTCGACTGGCTGCTGGAGCCGACCGGCCTGACCTGGGAGGAATTCAAGAAGGTAGGCTATCTCCACGGAGAACAGAAATATTACAAATACAAGGAACAGGGCTTCAAGACCCCCACGGGGAAAGTGGAACTATACTCCACCATTCTTGAGGGCTGGGGTCGCGATCCCTTACCTAAGTATACGGAGATAGCGGAAAGCCCCCTCTCCACACCTGAGCTGGCCAAGAAGTACCCCTACGTCCTGAACTCAGGGCTCAGGAACGCCACCTTTTTCCACTCCGCGAACCGGCAGATCCCCTGGCTCAGGGAGATCAGGCCCGACCCCCTTATGGAGCTCCATCCTGAGACGGCCAAGAAACACGGCATCAAGGAGGGAGACTGGGTCTGGATCGAATCGCCGCGGGGGCGCATCAAACAACGGGCCAAGCTGAACGACGGGATCGATCCCAGAGTGATCGCGGCCGAGCATGGCTGGTGGTATCCGGAGATCAAGACTCCGGATCATGGCTGGGAACTATCCAACATCAACATCCTGACGGATAACTCCCCTGAGTCCACGGATCCGGTGATGGGGTCAACCAGTCTGAGGGTCCTGTTGTGCAATATATCGCGCTGCGAAGATGAATAGGAGAAATGACATGAATAAGATATCTTTGCTGTTTAACGAAAAGAATTGTAGTGGCTGCCACGCTTGTGAAGTGGCCTGCAAACAGGAACACGGCCTTGGCGTCGGCCCGAGAGTGGTGAGGGTTATTGAGAGGACCCCTTTCTTTAAGCCGTTGTATTGCCACCATTGTGAAGACGCCCCCTGTGTGATAGCCTGTTGGGAAGATGCCATAACCATTGACCCGGATACCGGCGTCGTTCTCCACGACAAAGACAAGTGTAACGGCTGCAATGCGCTGCCGGGCAAGTCCGGAGCTGAAAAGCAGGATACGTCTCCGTGCATGGTGGAATGTCCGGCCCACAACAATGTCCAGGGATATGTGAGCCTTGCTTCCAAGGGAAAACTCCAGGAAGCAATACAGCTCATCAAGGAAACAAGCCCCTTCCCATCCATCTGTGGGAGGGCCTGTCCTCATCCCTGTGAAGCGGGTTGCAATCGGGATCAAATTGATGCCCCGGTTTCAATTCGCGCCATTGAACGATTTTTGGCCGATCAGGATCGCACCAGCGGGAATCCTTACGTCCCTAAGATCAAAGAGGCGAGAGACGAAAAAATCGCTATCATCGGGTCAGGTCCTGCTGGCCTGACAGCGGCCTATTTTCTGGCCAGAGAGGGATATAAGGTCACTGTGTTTGAAAAGCTGCCTGTTGCCGGCGGTATGATGACCGTAGGAGTTCCGGAGTATCGCCTCCCCAAGGATATCCTTTCTGCTGAGATCAAACTGATTCAGGACCTGGGGGTAGAAATCCAAACAGGAGTAACTTTTGGAAGTGATATTACCCTCGAGAGTCTGAAACAGGACGGGTATCAGGCCTTTTTCCTGGCCACTGGCCTCCATCAGAACAGGGCTTTGAATGTAGAAAACGAAGACGTGGATGGTGTCCTTAAAGGGGTTGATTTTCTGCGGGATGTGTCCCTCGGAAATGAGGTATCCGTTGGAAACAAGGTTATCGTCGTTGGAGGCGGCAATGTGGCCATTGACGTGGCAATGACCTCTCTTCGCAAAGGCGCACAGGAGGTCTCTTTGGTGTGTCTGGAACAACAAGATGAAATGCCGGCCTGGGAAGACGAAATCCAGACAGCCTTAGAAGAGGGTGTTGAGATTATCAATTGTTTCGGCCCCAACAAATTCCTGCAAAAAGACGGAAGGTTTTCGGGAATTGAGTTCAAGCGTTGCACCTGTGTATTCGATGAAGATGGGGCTTTTAATCCTCAATACGATGTAACAGATCTGACCGAACTTGAGGGCGATACAGTCATTGTCGCCATTGGTCAGGTTGCCGATCTCTCCTTTGCCGAGAAGCAGGGGGTTCCAGTCAGTTCAGCAGGCACCCTTGAGGCTGATCCAGTGACCCTGGAGACACCGATTAAGGGTGTCTTCGCCGGTGGGGATGTCTATCATGGCCCAGCATCCATTGCGGAGGCCATTGGTTCCGGTAGGGAGGCAGCTATATCCATTGACCGATATATCAAAGGCCGGGACCTTCGATTGGGTCGCTTGGGTCGAGATAAGGTATTGAAGGCCATCACAGAGCCCCAGAAAGAGAAATACAATCCCTTTGCACGCGGCCAAATGCCTCGTCTGGAACCTCAAGAGCGCGTCAAAAACTTTGACGAAATTCAAAAAGGATTTACGGAGGAAATGGCCGTTCAGGAGGGGAAGAGGTGTATCATGTGTGGTGCCAGTTGCGTACAAGCCTGCCCCTATGATGTCATGCAGTTTAACCACGAAATCGGCAAGGCAGTGAAGTGCGACCTCTGCATTGAAAAACGGGGTAGGGAGGAGGCTCCCGCGTGTACCACGGTCTGTCCTACCAGGTGTATATTCTGGGGGGATCCGGAAGCTTTTCCCAGCGGTATTGGGATAGTCCTCTAAGACCCTATCCTAAAACCCCTCTGGGCTTCCATTTTCACGCTTGTTTTTGAGCGCGCGGGGTAATTTTAGGATAGGCTCTAAGAGTGAAATGCCTGAAAACGCCAGAATGCCCCGCCCGGAAGGGCGGGGCAATTTGTCTATTGTCCGTGCCTCTTTTGAAGCATTGAAAAGGAGACAACAATGGATGAGGTAAAAAGGATTCGGACCGCTTGCCGCAGTTGCCACGGAGGCTGCGGTGTGATCGCCCATGTCAAAGATGGAAAGGTGATCAAGGTAGAAGGAGACCCTGCATCGCCAATAAGCCATGGGACTATGTGTTCCAAAGGGTTGGCCATCACTCAATTGGCCTACCATCCTGATAGGGTCCTTTATCCCTTGAAAAAGGGCGATAAAGGATGGGAGCGGATATCCTGGGACGAGGCTTTGGATACCATCTGCGAAAAGTTCAAACAGGTGATCCGGGAGCATGGTCCTGAGTCCATCGTCATCGGCCAGGGGACAGGACGGGACTACGAGAGCTTTCTTTATCGGTTTGCTAACCTCTTGGGCACGCCGAATGTCCTCACGGCAGGACACATGTGTTACGTCTCCCGTGTTGGGGCTACCCTGATCACTTGCGGCAATCTGCCCGTTTGTGACTACGAAGGTGAGCCAAAGTGCATCGTTATGTGGGGCTGCAACCCACTGTGGACCAACCCGGACGAATATAAGGGAGAGGGTTTCTGGAGAGCCTATAAAATAGGAGCCAAGCTTATCGTTATAGATCCGCGAAAGGGGTTTCTGGCCAACCGGGCTGACGTATGGCTACAACTACGTCCGGGTACAGATGCCGCCCTGGCCATGGGCTTCCTCAACGTGATCATTGAGGAAGGGCTTTACGATAGTGAGTTCGTGGGAAAATACGTCCACGGCTGGGATGCCTTCAAGGAAAGGGTGAAGGAGTATCCACTGGAACGGGTGGAAGAGATAACCTGGGTTAAGCAGGATCTCATCCGAAAGGCGGCCAAGATGTATGCCACCACGAAACCGGCGACCCTGCATTGGGGCGTGCCCACAGAACAGAGCATTAACTGCACCGACTGCACACGTATCCTGACAGGACTGATGGCGGTAACGGGCAATCTGGATGCTCCCGGAGGGAACGTCTTATTTGTGCCGCCTGCGGTGAGGACAGTCTCCGAGTTTGCTCGTCACCAAGACCTTCCTCCTGAGCAGAGGAAGAAGCGGTTGGGAGGAGAACAATACAGATTGGCCTCACGAGTGGCCCTTGTCACTCCCAAGGTAGTCTGGGATGCCATCCTGAGAGGAGATCCTTATCCGGTGAGGGCGATGCTGCTGTGCGGCACCAACCCTGTGATAACCAGGGCAAATGCCAGGGAGGTATATGAGGCCCTAAAGAAGGTAGAATTCCTCGTGGTGGTTGACTTTTTCCTCACCCCAACGGCAGAGCTGGCCGACATTTTCCTTCCCGCTGCCACCTGGCTGGAGCAAAACTATGTTGGGGACTTTTGGAAGCGACACGGCTACGTGGTAGCCAGGCAGAAGGCGGTAGAAATAGGAGAGTGCTGGCAAGACCACCAGATCTTTCAAGAGTTGGGCAAAAAGATGGGGCAGGAGGAGTACTGGTGGGATACAGTGGAAGATGCTCTTAACTATATGCTCGAACCTTCGGGGCTGACCTGGGATGAATTTAAGGAGCTGGGATATCTTAAGGGCGAGATGGAATATCGAAAATATGTGGAGAAGGGGTTTTCTACCCCCACAGGCAAAGTGGAGCTTTACTCCACCATCCTGGAAAAATGGGGACGTGACCCCCTTCCCCATTACCGGGAAGTTCCGGAAAGCCCTGTTTCCCGACCTGACCTCCTCGACCGTTACCCTTACATCCTCAATGCCGGGCTGCGGACTCCCACCTTTTTCCATTCGGCCAACCGCAATCTCCCCTGGCTGAGGGAAATCAGGCCTGATCCCATTGTCGAGATCCACCCTGAGACAGCCAGGAAGCATGGGATCGAGGAAAAGCAATGGGTCTACATAGAGTCGCCGAGGGGACGTATACGGCAACGGGCCAAACTGAACGATGGGATCGATCCCAGGGTCATTGTAGCCGAACATGGGTGGTGGTTCCCTGAGTTAAAAGACCCAGGCCATGGCTGGGATATCGCCAATGTAAATGTACTGACCGACAATGACCTCGACATTTGTGACCCGGTTATGGGCTCTACGAACCTGAGAGTGCTCTTGTGTAACATATCGCCTGGCGATGATCAATAGGGAGGAAAAGAGATGGGAAAAGTCTCATTGATGGTCTTTCAGAAGGATTGCATGGGTTGTCACGCCTGTGAAGTTGCTTGCAAGCAGGAGCACGGACTTGATGTAGGGCCTCGGTTTATCAAGGTGATTGAGAGGGCACCTTCCTATATACCCATCTATTGCCACCATTGCGCCAGGCCCCCATGCAGGGATTCATGCCCGGTAGAGGCCATCTCGAGGAATGGGTGGGGCATTGTGCGCGTTGATGAAGAGCTATGCATCGGCTGTAAGGCTTGCGTTGAGGCCTGCCCCTTTGGGGCCATGCAGTTCGATGAGGAGAGGGAAGTGGCGCTGATGTGCGACCTCTGCTATGAAAGGCTAAAAAACAACGAAGAGCCAGTGTGTAGTATGGCCTGCCCCACTCGATGCATCCTTTGGGGTGACATGAAGGCGATTTCTGAGGAGATGGAACAGAGGCTGTGGTAAGTTGAGTTCCATTCCGAAAGAGGAGGCGAGATGGGTGGTATTGTTCTTTTTTTCTTTTATGGAAGCATTCTATTCTGCGTCATCGCTTCTGTGGTGAGAATGACGAAGTATGCCTGTGCTCCCCTGCACCTCCGATGGGAACTCCACCGGGGGAGTTCCGTTTATGAACTGACAGATTGGTGGAAGAAAAGTCCTCGCCGTTTCGGAGAGAAACTGAGCGGGGTGGCCCTTGATATTCTTTTTTTGAGAGAGTTTTACCATCGAAACAGGAGTTTCTGGCATTTCCTCTTCATATTCCATACGGGTCTCTACCTCCTCATTCTCTGGCACCTCTGGCTTTTCATCACGGCAGTGGCTCTCCCCTTCGCCCCCCCTAGCC
>JBAWAP010000247.1:0-9467 GCA_049589355.1 Anaerolineae bacterium | reverse complement strand
AGAACTGGATGAGATGATGTACTGGCATGCGCTCCCGAAAGGGTGGGAAGAGATGGAGTATCTCGAATTCCTCGAAGTGCGGCGTAAAGAAATCGCAATAGTTATTAGGGACGGGTTTCTCAAGTTGAGTGAAACGCTGGATGAATGATAGCAGCAGTCTATCTCAGTACAGGTAGAGGTTGTTTCCAGAGCGCGTGCGCGTGACGGTGACGGTTGCCAAGTGACGGCAGCACCGACGTGCGCACCAGCGCGCTGGAGGCGTCGCAGGAGTCTGGTAGAGTGTGGAGATGGCCCCGATGCCGTTGGGACCGCCCCACTGCATTAGCAAAGGGGAAAAAGCAATGAGTGAATCTACCCTACAAGAATCTCGCTTCAAGGAGTATCAAGCCGAGTTATTGGAGAAGGTTTCTGACGACGTGCATAAACGGCTCATCGAGGCATGTCAGCTCAAGAATCCAGTGGAGTCTATGGAGGACAAGTTGGGGGAAATACTCTTGGAGGTTTTGCAGAATGAAGATTAAGAACCTGACCATTCAAGGCTTTCGAGGGTTCAACGAAAGATGCGACCCCATTGATTTTCATGAGCGCCTCACTTTGATATCCGGACTTAACAGCTATGGTAAGACAAGTCTGTCTGAGGCACTCGAGTGGTTGTTATACGGGGTAACGTCCAAGATCGAAAGCGCAGCAGGTGGCATAACCGAATACAAGGGCTCATATCGGAATTGCCATTTCCCCAAGTTAGAAACCCCTTTCGTAGAGGCAACCTTTTTGGAGAGTGACGGAAGTGAAGTCGTGTATAGGGGGGAACTGGCAAGCGACGACTCCATCCAGAGGTACTTGAACGGCACAGAGGTTGATAAATGGCCCTGGGAGCAGGTTGCAGGCCTGGCTCCTCGCCCTTTCATCCTTCAACATGCGCTCAAGAATCTTCTTCTAACTACGCCGACAGAACGCTACAAGGGTTTCACGCGCTTGATCGGAGCGGAGGAATTGGATCGGTTTCAAGAACACTTTGTCTCACTGTGCACGAAGTACGAGCCTCACATTCCCAAAGATGTACAAGACTTTCTCGGCAGCTTTTCCGCACTTGGCCAACGCCTTGCCATCTTGCCCTCTCTGGGTGCAGTCTACAATCTCTACAAGAAAAAAGCACCTGTTCTGGACAAAATCTACGACGCGGTAATTGCTGAATGTAGGAACAGGCTCTCTGAGGACGTAGACGAAAAAAACATCCTTCCACAGTTGCGAAAGGTCAGAGAAGAAGCTGTAGGTAGGATTTTTGACAGACGCATCACGTTAGCTGACTACTCGGAAGCAGAGCGGCAATCAAATGCTGAAGATGAAGGTTTCTTTGGCGCTGTAATCACAGATGAGTTTACCAAGCAATATGTAGATCTAATCGCGCTGGAGACTATTCAGCATGTACTGGACCGGGCAAAGTTCTTCGATTTGGGACTCCCATTGCTTCAGCAAACTCCTGACGAATGTCCATTTTGTGGACTGTCCCTTGACGAAAAACGAAGGACCCACATTCAAGATACACATGGTGCCCTCAAGAAAGAGGTAGCGAGTCAGGCTGCTATGCCGAAGCAGCGTGACAAGGTTCTCCAAGACCTGTCCACCCTGAGGCAACGCTTTCAAGATTATCATAATCGTCACACTAACAAAACGGCTGCTCTGTTGTCCCTTAGAGACGAAGACACTCTGCCTCGGCTCAAGACCTTACTTGTGCCCAAGTACGAAGTGCATTTCTACGCCGTTGAAGCAGTTCTCTCTGATGTTGAAACTTCGACAAAAAAGTTGAAGAGGGCCTATGACGAGACTGTGAAGGGGCTTGACGCGGTTATAAGGTCAGTAAGTGAATCCGGAGAGGATGCCAGACTGGTAGAAGCATTAGGGATGGCTTTGGTAGAGTATATCGCTGTGGCGCGTCTCTATGCCCAGACGATTTCTAGTCATGTGTCGGCGGTGTTCGACGCTGACCAAGCCTTGAAACGAGAGCTAGACATACAAGCAGGCACCGAGGACATTAGCACCTTGATAGAACTCCTGGAGAGACGCCAGGATATCAAAAAGAAACTCATGATCCAGGAGATTCTGGAAAACCTCAAAGAGTTGCGCAAAGCTGTAGATGAATATGTGGCAGAGAAATTGCGCGATGTCATTGAGAGCCAGTTGACTTCTGATGTGATGGAGTGGTATGAGCAAATCAAGACCCAGGGCGACCCAGATGTACACTTTGCCAGGTTTGGTCTTCCACAAACCAAGGGCGGCACGATCAAGGCTCGACAGATTGGGGTCGAAGCAACCTCCTATGGCATGGATCTGCCCAGTGCTGTCTCTTCGCTCAGCGAATCCAAACTCAACGCATTAGGTTTGTGCATGAATATCGCCAACAACCTCAAAGGTGGTTCACCTTTCAGCTTCCTGATTATTGACGATCCGATTCAGTCGTTGGATAGTGGTCACGCTGAGCAATTCATCTGTGTGCTTCGCAAGTTAGCTGAAGACGAAGAGAAACAGATTATCCTGCTCTCTCACGATCACGAGTGGCTTAAGGATGTACGCAAAGGATGCCGCACATTGAACGGCTACTACTACGAAATTGCCAGTTATAGGAAGAGTGGCCCTGTCATTCGACGATGCCTATGGGCGACTATTGATGAGCGATATAAAGAGATTGATACCATCCTTAACAAACCCGATGCTGGCGCAATGGAAAAACAGCGAGCTGCAGCAGAATTTCGTCTCTTGTTCAACGAACTGGCAGCAGACATTTACCGTGCAAAGACGGGAAAACCAAAAAACCCCGATAAACTCAACGGGGCAGCAATTAGAGCTATCCTTATAGAGTGCGACATGCCGACGGATTACGTGGACAAGATAATCGCGGCTTACTCTGCCGTTAGTGGCCCCCATCATAAAATAGCCTATGCCGCGCCTGTGGAACGACTGCGTGAGTATCTGAAATTGGCCGACTATATGCGCAAGTGTCTGGAAGAGGTACGTGCCACAGCCAGCTTGGAGAAAGCTGCGGAGGGAGTAGACAAGGCGTAGTTCCTAAACCCAACGGAGACTCGCACCTTAATCCACGCCAACAGCGCGCCTTCTGCGGCTTTGCCCCCAACCAAACTTGCCTGGAGAGCAAAGCCCCCCGACCTCTTACCCAAAGGCAACGGGCCTTTGATGCGAAACTCAACCTGACTTTGGAGAAAACCCAACGGGACTTTGCCGTGAACTCAACCTGGAAATTTGAAGGAGAATCCGTATGGCAGACCTATTCGAGCCCGATGTGGAACTGCGATGGCGAGGCAAGGAGACGAAAGTCAAGACAGTCAGCCTGCCCTTCCAGACGGTGGAGCGCATTGACTTGTGGAACACTAGACTTCCGAAGTCTGAACAGGCCGACCCCTGCTGGGAGGGCTGGAACAACCGGCTCATCTGGGGCGACAACAAGAACGTGATGGCCTCGCTGCTGGACGAGTTTGAGGGCCAGATTGACCTGATCTACATTGATCCGCCCTTTGCCACGGGGGCGACTTTCAAAGCCCAAGTGGAGGTGGGTGAGGCAGGGGACAAGGCAGAGAAGGCCGAGTCCATAATTGAGCAGAAAGCTTACAACGACACCTGGGGGCGAGGCAGGGCCTCGTACCTGCAGATGATGTACGACCGGCTGGCGCTGATGTACCGGCTGTTGAGCGATACAGGCTCGATTTATGTGCATCTGGACTACCGGATGGACAGCTACGTCCGGTTGGTTATGGATGAGATTTGGGGAGGAGAGAATCTTGTCAATGAAATAATCTGGTGTTATACACGACCGTCTCGCGAATCGAATCTCTTCCCAAGAATCCATGGAACAATTCTGTTCTACTCAAAGACGGAGAATCGTGTCTTCAACCGAGACGATATCCGCATACCTTACCATGAAGAAAGCCTGGCGCGATCTGGACGTGGTCCTGGAGAAATGAGTATGATTGGGGATAGAGGGGAAGACAGATTGCATGAGGGGGGTAAGATTCCTGAGGATTGGTGGTTGATACCAAAAGTTCAGGGAAATGCTCTGGAGTATATTAGTTTCCCTACCCAGAAACCTGAGGCCTTGTTGGAACGCATTATCAGGGCATCGTCAAATCCCGGCGACTTGGTGGCCGACTTCTTCTGCGGCAGCGGCACCACACTGGCAGTGGCGGAGAAGCTGGGCCGGCGCTGGATCGGCGCGGACCTGGGCAAGTTTGCCATCCACACCACCCGCAAGCGGCTGATGGACATCAGTGCCACCTATGATCCGGACAATAACGGACAGCTTTACCAAGGACCACCGCGTCCCTTCGTCATCCAAAACCTCTCCGAATACAAGACATACCAGTTCGCCGATACCGAGGAGAAGAACCGGGAGAAGTACTTTGAGTTCATCCTGGAACTCTACCGCGCCGAAGCCAAGTCGGGCCACGACCTTCTGCATGGCAAAAAGGGCAGGCGCTACGTCCACATCGGCGAACTGGACAGCGAGATGACCATTGAGAACGTCCGCCGGGCCGTGGCGGAGCTCAAGGCGCTGGGCGCGGATAGGCTGGACGTGCTGGCCTGGGAGTTTGCGATGAACATGGACCTGAGCATCGAAACGCTCCAGCAACAAGAGGGCGTGGACGTGAAGCTGATCCGCATCCCCCGCGAGGCGCTGCAGGTCAAAGACCCCCGCAAGGAGAACATCCATTTTTACGAGATGCCCCGCTTGGACGTGGAAGTCGAACGTAGGGATGGACGGGTCGTGTTGCGGATCACCGACTTTAACGTCTACAACCTGGAGGACTTTTCCGAGGACGTGATCGAGGTGTTGCAGAGCTACAGCGACCTGATTGACTACTGGGCGGTGGATTACGACTACGACGGACAGCACTTCGTCTCTCGCTGGCAGACCTACCGCACCCGTAAGGATCGCAGCCTGGAATTGGAGTTTGCGGTGGAGGAGTCCAAGATGAGCGGCAATCAGGTGGTGATCAAAGTAGTGGACATCTTTGGCAACGATACCAACAAGCTGATCCAGGTTGGAAAGTAGGGAAGCCGATGTTTTCGAGAAAGCTGTTGGAGAAAATAGAAGGCTGGCGGGGAAACATCACCCGCTGGGAGGAGACCAACTACAAGGGCGCCACCCCCATCACCAAGCGGCTGCTCCAGTACTGGTTCTACGAGGAGCACTTTCTGGAGCAGGACCTGATTTTCGACTACTGGCGCTGCCAGCGCGAAGCCATTGAGGTGTTGATCTACTGCTACGAAGTGCTGAAGGTGAGAACCATTAGGGAGTTGGCCTCCAAACTAGACTTTCAGTTGATTGAGCAGGCTGCGCTTTTGGAGGAATTCCAGCATTACAGCGCACCTGAGCTATTGGAGCGACAGAATCAGATCAAGGAAGCCTTTGTCGAGTATTTGACTAAATCGTCTATCCCTAAATTGGCCTTCAACATGGCCACGGGTTCCGGCAAGACGATGGTCATGGCCCTGGCTATCGCCTGGATGTATCTGAACAACTACAGCCGCACCTTCCTGATGATCTGCCCTAACACCATTGTCCTGGATCGCCTAGCACTGGCCTTTGAGAACCTGGCTATCTTCAAGCAGTTCCCCATCGTGCCGCCCGAATACTGGGCCAACGACAAAGTGTACGACTTCAACTTCAAGAACGTGCAGGTAGTGAAGCAAAACGAGGGCAGCACGGAGTTCGGCACCGGTGTCATCTTTCTGACCAACATCCAGCAGCTCTATGACAAAGAGACCCCTCGTGGACGAAACCAACTGCAACTGCTGCTGGACAATGCCCGTATCGGCGAGTTCATCAATCCTCTGGTCAATCGGATACTGAGATACGACTGCGTCACCGTCATCAACGACGAAGCGCACCACAGCGCCGCGCCGGAATGGTCGCGCATCATCCGCTACGTTCACGACAACGCGCGGGGTTTCCACCTGCAACTGGATTTTTCGGCCACCAACAAGTACTACAGTGACGGCTCCCCCTTTGAACACATCGTCTACGAGTACGGCCTGAAGCAGGCCATAGACCCCGACGGCATCGTCAAGGATATTGAGATCCAGACCTACGCCAATATGCAGGACAAGATCGTGCTCTGGTCGGACGAGAGGCAAAAGCAATTCCTCGTTGAAGAAGGTCTCAAGAAACTGGGAGAGCTGAAGCAAACTTACGCTGACACGCCAGCCAAGCCGGTCCTCTTTATTCTCACCAGCACCATCGACGAGGCCGACGAGATTGGCAACGCTATCATCGAGGACCTAGATAACCCCTACACCAATGAGGAGGTTCTGGTAATTCATACCAACAAGACCACCGGGGAGATTCTGAAGCGAGACCTGGAGACTGCGCGCAGAGTTGCCAGGGAGATAGACGAGCCTGAGAATAAGGTCGAGGTCATCGTCAGCGTGCTTATGCTCCAGGAGGGGTGGGACGTCAAGTCGGTTTACTGCATCGTCCCCTTGCGGGCGGCCGGCAGCCAGATCATGGTGGAGCAGATCATTGGCCGGGGGCTGCGGCGTAGATTCCCACACAAGAATCGCGATCAAGAGTACGAGGTAGAAGAGAAACTTTGGATCATTGAGCACCCCAACTTCAAGCGCTTCTGGGAGGCCGAAAAGAAACGACACGGGTACGACTTCCACATTGATTCGGGCCGACCAGAGAAGCCACCCAAGACAGTCAGGGTTGATGAGGCTAAGCTGGAGTACGATATTGAGGTCCCCATCCTATCCGGAGGAACCTACCAGACCCGAGCCATTGATGCCACGTTGATCAACGTGGACGCAATGCCTGCCCCAAAATTCTACGTTGCGGCTTTTGACGTTCGCAACCCACAGCGCGTACACAAGCGCCTTGGCGAACGCGAGGCTGAGGGAGAGCAAGTTGAGCTAAAGTTTTATACCTTCTACAACTTCGTCAAAGCCAAGCTGGTCAACATGATCGTCGAAGACAACAAACTGGTCGGGACGAACGTGAAAGCAGTCATTGACAGGAAGCTGGATGAGTACATAGCAGGGAAGCTCTTTTGCGACTTTGACAGGGATAACCCCGAACACGTCAAACGGCTCAATCTGGAGCCCATTGTAGACGAAATCCTGAAGGCTTTTCGAGATCAGATTCGCAAGATAGCTGCTACCATGCGGGACTTTGAACCCAGCCTGAGAACAGTAAGAGTTTCAGAGACCAAGCCAAAGCAAACCTCAAAGGACACGTACATCCCCAAAAAGTCGGTGTTCAACCAGGCGGACTATGACAGCGAGTTAGAGCACGAGTTCATGGAGAGGTTGGACACGTGGGAGGGCATTGAAGCGTGGAGCCGTGTGGTGCCCTTCAAGATACCTTACTACGACGAGGAGTACGGCTTTCACTACTACATACCTGATTTCATCGTGAAAGCAGATGGACGATATTACCTGGTCGAAACTAAGGGGGAAGGCTTCGCCAAGCTGAAGGACACCGAAGCCAAGCAGGACGTAGCCGAGGAATGGATTGCGAAGGCAAACGAGAGCACAGAAGTTGAGTGGGCCTATCTCTTTGTGCTAGATGAGAAATTCAATCAGTACAAGGGCCTGGGCTCGTTTGATGCATTTGTCAAAGCAGTCGGGTAAAGGGACATCACATTCCACTGTGGCAGTCGGCAACAGGAAGATCCAAACAGCCCGGTGTGGGAAAATCATTCGATGGAGCTCACGGCGAGGCTGCACGCCGGGTTGTGTACGGGGGCTGTTGGGTAACTGGCAGTTCTACTGCGATGGTGGCTTACCAAACCTAAATCAATTCAAAGGAGGTTTTGTCCGATGGAACAAACTAGCTTCAAGGTCTATGGTTACCGATGGGTCGTGCTGCTTGCGTTTATGTGTGTCGTCGTCGTCAACCAGCTTCTGTGGATAACCTTTGCCCCGATCACGAGCAGCGCGGCCAAATATTATGGGGTCTCGGACCTCAGCATCGGCCTCTTGTCTATGAGCTTTATGATCGTCTATATCATCATCTCGTTCCCTGCCTCATGGGCCATTGATACCTATGGGATCCGCGTCGCCGTGGGAATAGGCGCCGCGCTGACAGGCATCTTTGGTTTGCTGCGGGGCCTGTGGGCGGCAGATTACACACTGGTGCTCGTTTCCCAGATCGGGATTGCCATCGGGCAGCCGTTCATCCTCAATGCCATAACCAAGGTAGCTGCTCGCTGGTTTCCAATTCAGGAGCGGGCGACCGCGTCGGGCCTGGGATCGCTGGCTATGTACCTGGGCATCGTCATGGGTTTGGCACTAACCCCATACCTTACGATCCGCTCTGGCATCGGCAGCATGCTGGTTACCTACGGGATTGTGTCCGTGATCGCCGCCGTTGTCTTTTTCGGAGTCGCCAGGGAGCGTCCTCCGACGCCTCCGTGCCCCCCGGACCAGGAAGCGCGATCCCTGGTTCTTGATGGCCTCAAGCGAACTTTGCGCAACAGGGATTTCGTCCTCCTGATGCTCATCTTCTTCGTGGGCCTGGGGATATTCAATGGGGTGACGACGTGGATCGAAAACATCGTGAGGCCACGAGGATTCTCGATCACTCAGGCCGGAATCATCGGAGGCTTGATGATCGTAGGGGGCATTATCGGCGCCCTGGTCATACCACTGCTCTCCGACCGCTATCGGAAGAGAACCCCGTTCATGATCCTGGCCTTGGCTGGTGCGACCCTGGGACTCGTCGGCATCACCTACGCCGCAGGCTACTGGCTCCTGCTCGCCGCAGCCTTTGTCCTGGGTTTCTTCTTGCTGAGCGCAGGTCCGATTGGATTCCAGTATGGCGCCGAAGTTGCCTATCCAGCACCGGAAGGCACGTCAAACGGCCTGCTGTTGCTCGTGGGGCAAATCTCAGGGATCATCTTCATCTTCGGAATGGACAGCTTCAAGTCCCCGGAAACAGGCTCGATGACCTCGCCTTTGGTTGTGCTCATCGGGCTCATGGTTCTAAGCCTGGTTCTCTGCACGAGACTCAGAGAATCGCCCCTGATGACGGAGAAAGTAAGCCGTTGAGATGCCGCCTTGTCGCTGGGTGGACCTATGAGTAGACCAACAGTTCATTACGATCCCCAAAGCGATGTTCTCTATTTCCTGGTGCGGGATGGAGAGGAAGAGAGATTTGTGGAGGTAGCCGAAGGAGTCAATGTGGAGTTAGACCAAGAGGGACAACTGCTCGGTGTGGAGATCCTGAACGCTTCGCGCTTTCTACGTGCGGCCATCGGCCCAGAGCGCCTGGCCCAGTTCGCCCGTGTTGAAGCTTGAGGCAAAGCCAATGAAGAAAAGGTACGGGGAACGTATCTACTCAGCTTTGCTCGCAGCGGACCCTAGTCCGCTGCTCCAACGGCGACGACCGGCACTGAAAACTGCGAAATACGCACTTGACCAAGGTCACAACGGACTGCCAGGGCCGCTGGACTAGG
>JBAWAP010000246.1:0-16817 GCA_049589355.1 Anaerolineae bacterium | reverse complement strand
CCCGAATGGATTCTCAGAATCCGTCATCCCTGTACAGCCTGAAAGAGTTAGTGCCATTGGGCTCCCGTGCCCGCGAATCGGCGGCGTGGGGGCCGCCTCTGCTAATAATTTTCCATCTACTGAGTCTGTGAATTCAACCGTCTCTATCAGTTCGAGTGCGTTGAGGCGGCGCTCGAATTCTGCCGAAGACATGCCAAATTTCTGCTTGAACTCGGCTAATCGTTTCCGGGTGCGCTCTATGCCAAGAGCGAGCATTCTTTTCTCATTCTCAATGGCTGATTCCACCAGCGGCTTGAGCGTTATTTTGTCGGTGGTTGTAATGGTCAATTGTTGCAACATAGGCTTCCTCCTCCGTAACTCTGTAACCCCCTTTGGCTGCTGAGCATAGTATACCATGTTTCCCCTCGTTTGACAACACCAGAAAAGCCACCGTGTGTTTGACGCAGGTGGCTTTCACTACTTCTGCATAACGTTGGCCTCAGACCATTCTCTACACCCACTCCCCCCAGGGCGCATCTCGAAGCCCACATTCGCATCCAGCACAAAGCGGGTAGCCGCGTATGGATCAACTATCGCTTTGACCTGGTTGAAGTAGGTCGGAAATGAAATGTTCCGAGGTGACGCCATATTCTTGTTCAACATGGAAGCGGATGCCCAGGACTCATCGCCCCCGCGACCGACCCCGCTTCTTCTCCCAGGGGTACATGTCAATGATGTAGTTGCGCATGTAGCTCCCTTTGGACTCTGCATCGCGCAGGCCCTCGAAGACGTGCAAGGGCACGTCGTAATAGCGGTAGACACCAGTTCGATGGAAGGCCACCTCCAGAATGCCCTCCGCCTCGTCGTAGCCAAAGGCGCTGATCATGCTCGAGTCGGCATCGTTCACCTCGTCATGCCCATAAACATGCTCATTTGGATGCCGAATGAGTACGTTTAACGCGCTCATGAGCACGTTTACAGCCTCCGCCACTGCGCCGACCGTCCCGTTCCCAGACATTCGACCTGCCCCTGCTCGCGCAGTTCCCCCAACACGCGCCGGATGGTTGCCCGGCTTGTGGTCGGACAGGCGCGCTCCAGGTCGGCGATGGCAAAGATCTGGCCCGGGCGGAAGGCCTCGATGGCCAGCTGCACCGCCTTACTCTTGGCCCCTGGCGCTGCAACCAATTCGCCTACCCGCTCCTCAAACTCGCGATAAGCGTAGATCAGCACACTCAGGCTATATTGATGCCAGGGGGTCAAATCGTGCTGCCCCACATCCCAACGCTCACCAGACTGCCGCAATGCCTCGTAGTAGGTCTCTTTGGTCTGCTCGATGATGCGCTCCAGGCTGATGTAACGCCCCACTTCATAGCCAGCCGCGTAGAGCAGGAGCAACATGAGCAGTCGAGCCAGGCGGCCGTTGCCATCGGAGAAAGGATGGATGCACAGAAAATCCAGGATGAAGGCATTGATGACCAATAGTCGGTCTACCTGCTGATTCTCCCAGACCATCGCCAGGTGATGGCACACTTCCTCCATTGCAGCGGGGGTTTCATTGGCCGATAGGGGGACGAAGCGTACCACCTCGCGCCCGTTGGGAAGCACCTGACGGATGACGTTGTCGCGCTGTTTCCACATCCCCCCCTCACCGGGCAGGTAGGCATACAGGTCGGCGTGCAGGGCGCGGATGGCATCGGGCGTAAGTGGCAGGCTCACCTGACCCGTGTGGATACGCGCCAACACGTCGCGGTAGCCAGCGATCTCGCTCTCGGAGCGAGTCTGGGGAACGGCCTGGGCCATCAGTGCCTTGAGGCGGTCCGGAGGGACGATGATGCCCTCGATGCGGTTGGATGCCTCGGTAGATTCGACGATGGCGATCTGACGCAGTGTTTCCAATACTTGGGGGGCCTGGTGCTGATAGAGCTCCTGCCGGCCCTGGTAGCGGCCCAGCGCGGCCATCAGGTTAGCAACGGTAACGTCAATCGGCTCAAGCAGACGGTTATTCCGAAATGACCACATCTATCGCCTCCATTATGCCCTATGCCCCCAACATCAACGGCTTCCCCTGGCTTGTTCCATTACTCCTCATCCTTCTGCCGCACGATGGAATCACTGAGCCCACTGATTGGCACTAACTCACACTGAAGACACCTTTCAGCGCCCTCAGCGTTCCTCAGCGCTTCAGCGATCCAAACGCCTCCAACACCAACCTCTTCGTCCGATACTCCCCCCATCGCCCCTCATCCTTCCGCCGCACGATGGGGTACGGTGTGTCGTCGGTTCTGGATGATGATCTCTGAAAGAGGTGGATCCAGATGCAATGCCCTTAGTTCAGCCTGAATTCGCTCCCGCTCCTCCTTGGGGCGTTTGCGCCATTCCTCGGCCAGGGCACGGGTGTAGGGCGATGGGTCCACCAGCAATCCAGACCGGCGCAGCGCAGCTAACCCTCGCTCCCTCTCGCTCAGTTCCTCCAGCGAGGCCTCGGGCTCAGGGGCTACTTGTCGCTCCAGCGCAGCCTCCAGCCGCTGGAGCCCTCTCTCCAGGTGCTCTACCCGCTTGACCAGTTCTTTGAATTGTACCTCCGGAACAGCCATGTCACTCCCTCCTCACCGTGCTTTGATCCACAATATCGGCACCAACCGCTTTGTGTTCTCATGCTTATTATGTCCCATCGTCCGGGAAAAAGCAAAGCTCAATTGGCTCCAAAATGCTTCGTGCTCTCACCCGTTCGACTGAGGCTTCGACCGCGTCCTCCTCATTCAACTGCGCCTCAAGTATACCACGATTTCACGCCTTGCGCCAGAACCTTCACGACAAACTGCTGTGTTTGACGCAGGTGGGGCTTTTGTGCTGTGTCTTGTCAGGTCGTCCAAGCCGGCTTAGTCACACCCCGGCAGAGCAAGCGTCGAGGGGCTTCGCACCATTAGCCGTCCCGCCTTCATCATCACTCCTTTGCGATTTGCGCAACTGCGACAATCACGGTATAATAATCCTGCCGTACAGTTTACCTCTAATGCCCCCGTAGCTCAGGCGGATAGAGCGGCGGCCTCCGAAGCCGTGTGCGGGCGTTCGAGTCGCCCCGGGGGTACTCTAAAGCTGGAAGGTCTCTGGGGGCGTTTATCGTCCGTATAAAAGCAAACCAGGCATTGATTTTGTCGGCGCGGGACATGACCCATCGTGAGCGGATGCAGTATGAGCGAAAGTAAGAGTCCCATTTCGCAAGCCAGGTCCTATCGGGAAACAGATTTCCCAAACCTGTCAAACCGAGAATAATGAGGAAGGAGAAGCGACAGGCGATGCAAACGCTGGAGGCACAGGTCATAGACAACACCCATCTGAGGCTGTTACAGCCAATTCAATTGCCCAGGCTAACCAGGGTGATGATTACCGTGGTATCGTCAGAGAGCGATGAGCGAGCAACGTGGCTGCATGCATCGGCCGGGTGGCTGAGCCAGGCGTACGATGACGAGCCAGAATACTCGCTCGATCTGATCAAACAGCCCAACCCCGAGTTTGCCCCATGAACGAAGGCGATGTGATTCTGATGAAACTTTGTATTCGGAGATCAGACAATGAGTGTGCAACTCCAGGTGCGATTGCCTTTTGATACTCTGCGGTCGTTGGTGCGGCAGCTCCCTCCAGCGCAAAAAAAGCTCTTGCTTCGTGACCTGGAAGCCGATGCCGCCAGTGAGCTAGAACAGCAGAAGCGAGAGGTATTGGCCCGGCATCAGCAGAAAGCAACTCGCTCCGATCGCTTTGTGCCCAAGGACGAGGGCTATTACCAGACGATGACGCCCGTGCTCGATGTGCTTACCGCCGAGTTTGAGCCTTTGGCGGCTGCGGCGGTCGAAGCCTACGAGGCGTTCTTGGAGGGCAAAGTATGAGCTTGCCCAGGCGCGGCGAGATTTATTTGGTCCCACTGCCACTCCCCGCGGGGGCAGGAGAGGCGGCTGCCTCCAAAGTTCGGCCGGTATTGATTCTCCAAAACGATCGCGACAACCAGAATCCATGTCATCCTACTACCACGGTTGCGCCCATCACCACGCATGGGATGCCGGGTCCAGAATACGACACCGATGTCATGCTGTCGGCCTCTACCACCGGTCTGAAGCATAACTCCAAAGTGTTATTGGGTCAGATCACGACGATCCAGAAATCCTTACTGGGACAGCGCGTGGGGCGATTGGATGACGAGACAATGGATGATGTGGAGACAGCCTTGCTAATAGCTCTGGGGATGATCGGACCGGCATAGACGGCGTGAACGAACGGCCCAGCGATTTGCCCCCTCCATGTGTGGCATAATTAGAGCAGGCGGGTTCACGGCCTGCTCACGGGTGACGCCGCGCCGGTGAGTTGGTGGCTGACTGGGATCAAGCCTACCCAAGCTCAGGCAGACAGAGCGGCGGCCTCCGAAGCTGTGTGCGGGCGTTCGAGTCACCCGGGGGTACTGAAGCCACCTGATGTGCAGTCAGGTGGTTTTAGTTTACTACGGTGATGTGCACAGGCTGACTCTCTAGCCTGTTGCCTGCGGGGTCGTAACCAACGGCGGCGATGGTATGCTCCCCTGGTGCCAGTGGCCATAAGGCTCGGTAAGGTGAAGCGCCGATACTGGCCAGGGGCTCCTCATCCACATAGATGGTTAGCCTGGTCACCCGGACCTCATCACTTGGTCGCGCTGCAATCTCGATTTTCTGGTCGTCTCGCGGCAGGGTCGGATCCAGGCGATAAACGCTACCCCGGTGAGGACTGGTGATGATAAGCTGGAAGCTGGAAGTTGGATGTTGGATGTTGGAAGGCTCGTTACTAGTCTCCAACCCTTCGGCCAGGCTCAGGGCAGGCCTCCAATCTCCAACCTCCAATTTCCAATATCCAATATCCACTCCCCTCTCCCTCCCCCACTCCACGGCTTCGGCCGGCAACACCGTATAGACGCGCTCCACTATCCGCTCTGGTGGGGTATCGGAGGAAGCCAGTTGACCTGTGGCGGCATCGAGGGCGAAGAGCTGATGCATCTGGCAGGTCTCTGTCGGCTCGGTGCCGGCGATGAAAAGCTCGGTCCGCCGATGGGGACAATAGGGATTGGGAAGCTGGCCCGAGAGAGTGCAGACCTCCACGTGGGTTAAGCCCTCCGGCTCGACAAACTCCTTCACCGGTCGGGCCTCGAGCACCTCCTCCATGAAGTCGTGCCAGATAGGGGCCGCTCCAGTGACGCCGGAAACGTCGTGCAAGGGTGAATTGTCGGCGTTGCCAGCCCACACGCCAACTGCGAGATCTGGGGTATAGCCTATGGTCCAGTTGTCCCGCCAATCGGTGGTGGTGCCCGTCTTCACCGCCGCTGGCCGGCTCAACTTGAGCACGCTCCCCTCGCCAAAGGCCGGCGTGCGGGCCAGGTCGTCGCTGAGGATATCGGTGATGAGATAAGCAATTCGTTCGTCGAGGACTCGCTCGCCCACTCTTGGCTTTCTCTCATACAGGATGCGGCCCTGGCTGTCTTCGATGCGGAGGATGGCCACCGGCTCCACCTCGTGCCCGCCGTTGGCGAAGGCGGCATAAGCAGCAGTCAGTTCAAGCAGGCGTACCTCGCCACCCCCCAGGGTAAGGGCCAGGCCGAAGCGTTCGCTATCGTCGAAAGTAGTGATACCCAAGCTACGAGCCAAGGCCGTCATTTCATCCAACCCCACGTAATCGAGGACTTTGACGGCCGGCAGGTTGTAAGAGGAAGCCAGGGCCTGCCGGGCCAGGACGGGCCCGTGGAAGGTCAGGTCGTAATTGAGAGGCACGTAGGGCTCTCCTTCCTTGGTCAAAAAAGCCGTGCGCACGTCCAGGATCATGGTGGCTGGCGTGTAGCCCTGAGCAAAGGCGGCGGCGTAGGTGATGGGCTTAACGGAAGAGCCGGGTTGGCGGGGAGCCAGAGTGCAATTCACTGCCCCATCAATCTCAGGGTCAAAATAGTCGGGACTGCCCAACATGGCCAGAATCTCACCCGTGTTGGGATCCAGGGCCACCAGAGCAGCGTTATGCAAGTTGGGATCGGGCAAATCGCGCCGCGGCCGGTCGGCCAGAATGGCCAGGCGACGGCGGGCGATGTACTGGGCTACCTCTTGCATATCCAGGTCCAGGGTTGTGTAAACCTCAAGCCCCCCCCGGTAGAGTTCCTCCAGTCCGAATTGCTTCTCTAAGAGGCCCCACACGTACGTCACAAAATGGGGGGCGCGGATGGGGAAAGGCACGGCGGCGAAATGGAGTTGTTCCTCCCTGGCCAGCCTGGCCTCCTCTTCACTGATGTAACCATTCTTGACCATCAATTCCAATACCACAGCCTGGCGCTCCCGGGCGGCCTGGGGGTTCTCCAGGGGATTGTAGACGGCGGGGGATTGTGGCAGGCCAGCCAAAAGGGTGCACTCGGCCAGGTCCAACTCGCTTACCGACTTGCCGAAGTAGGCCTGGGCCGCGGCCTCCACCCCATAGGCCAGGTTGCCGTAGTAGGTCTCGTTCAAATAGAGGGCCAGGATCTCGTCCTTGCTATAAGTTTGGGCCAAGCGCCAGGCTAGAATAGACTCGCGCAGCTTGCGGGTCAAGGTGCGCTCAACACGCTCCTCCGGGGATAGGAGGAGATTGCGAGCCAACTGCTGGGTAATGGTGCTACCGCCGGAGATCACCTCGCCGCCCCGCAGGTTGGTGATCACGGCGCGCAGGATGGCACGAAGGTCCACGCCGGGGTTAGTATAGAAGTTAGCGTCCTCGGTGGCAATGGTGGCCTGGCGGAGATGAAGGGGGATTTCGTCGAGGGGCAAGGGGGTGTGCTTGCCGGCGTGGGGGTCAATGATCTCATAGAGGAGTCGGCCACGGCGGTCGTAGATCTTGGTACTGGGTGCAATCGCCTGGCCGTACAAGTCGTGGAAAGAGGGGAGATCAACGAGGAGCCAGGCATACAGAACTCCGCCCGCCAAGAGCAGGGTTATCATCGAGATCAACAACAAAAAACGCCAGTTCCGCAACGTCATTGTCAAAATGTAGCAGATCTCCTAAGTGCTTCCAATTTCACCCGTCCCATGCAGGTGTAGTGATTTGCTCCTTTGGGGGACCTGTAGTATAATTTTTGATGGAGGGATCGCATAGTCTGGCCTAGTGCGCGGCTCTCGAAAAGCCGTGTGCAGCAATGCACCGTGGGTTCGAATCCCACTCCCTCCGCCATTCAGGGTAACGGAAGGGGCCTTAGTAGGCCCTTTTCTATTTGGCCCCCAGTTTCCATCGAAGTAATCGGTCGTACCTCTCTCTGTAACATGGATTGCTAGTTCCCACCTCATTGAAATATCTCTTTACCTCTTCCTGCTGCCTAAGGTAAACCCGTTGCCCATCGGAACTCACCGTCGGTCTGAAGCCAAGCTCACATAGCATGTGCCTCATTGCTTTGGCCAGTGGCTGAGAGTGGGTGGTAAAGCACAGGTTCGCATAATGGTATTCTCGCCCCTTGTAAACCTTTGTCTCTGGGTAAATTGAGCCATCAGTGTCCATCAGCCCACGCACACAGGCGCGAATGTAAGCAATATCATTGAAAATCCAAGACGGAACGCTGACTCGTTGGGCTATCTTGTCACCTCGCCTAAGGCCAATGCTCTCTAAGTACTCAACCAATGCGACGGCAGAGATTATAACCATGCAGGGATGCCCGAAAGATGGGAAAGGCGCAGTAAAGCCCCTTGGGACATATGATACCGCTCTTTGCGCCAGTCCAGCAGAGTGCGGCGATTGATTTGACAAATGTTGGCCATCTGTTGCCAGGTGAGCTCGACTTTGTCCTTTACCGCTTGGAGAAATCGTGTCTGTTCGCCGGTCGCTAGATAGACCCTTGACATGGCCCGTCTACTCGTAGTAGGCTACCACACAAATTGCCTTTATAAAGCCTGAGCAGGTAAGAACGTACTTTGCAATTTTACACTTTTTCCTCTCGGAGCGCAAACTTGAAAGATTCGTCTGGTAATGGTATAATAAACCATACGGAGAGGTAGCATAGTCTGGCCTAATGCGCACGCCTGGAGAGCGTGTGAGCAGAAATGCTCCGTGGGTTCAAATCCCACCCTCTCCGCCATTTGACTTTTTACTGTTTATAGGGTACCATATCAATGGTCGTGCTAGACGGGGAGCTAGCGGTGCCCTGTACCCGCAAGCCGCTATAGCGGGGTCGAATCCCCCCTCGAGGGTCAGCGCTCTCCAGGACTGCCAAGGCTAAGTGGCGTTGAAGGCTGGGTCCTGCGCGGCGGGAGCCTATGAACCCCGTCAGGTCCGGAAGGAAGCAGCGGTAAGTAGCACCTCCTGGGTGCCGCAGGGTCGCCTGGCCGGAGCTGGCTGGCCCCGGTAAGCTGGGGAGCCCGATTCGACAGGGGGTGCACGACCATCGTTTTGACTGAAAGAGGGGGGCGGGGATCGGGGGCTCGCCCCCTTTGTCGTGTGGAGGTAGAATCCGTCGGGAAGTGCTTTGGCGACTAAGCTTCAGGTTCTGAGATCGCGGAGGACGCTTGTCGGAAGAGAGCATCCCATCCCAACCTGGCTCACCTGGATGGAGCAACTTCATCAGGAATATAGCAAGCTGGCGACCCTTCGGGCAGAGCCTCAGGGCGAAGCCTGGAAGGGAGCTGCCAGCACTGGCTGTGATGTTGACCATAGCCAGCCTCCTCACGGTCGGGTATTTTCAGACGCAAACCCGAGTGACACTCATGGTGGATGGCTACGGCTACCCTGAGCCCTTCCGCACTCACCAGACCTCAGTGGAAGCCTTTCTGAAAGAGGCTGACCTGGAGATCCACCAGAAGGACATCGTCTCGCCAGGATTGGAGGCCTCCATCGCGAATGGAGAGGTTATTTCCATCCGTCGGGCCAGGCCAGTCGCCGTCCAGGTTGATGGCCGTACCATTGAGATGCGGACCCACAGTCAAACTTCAGGCGACTTGCTGCAGGAGCTAGGGATAGCCCTCAAGCCTCGTGACAGGGTCATCATAGATGGCCGGGAAGTGAGTTTGACAGCCAGCCTGCCTGGTCACAATCCAACCAGCCGGCTTGTCAGCAGCCGTGGTGGCAACAGGGATTGGCACAGCCAGGGTGAAGACGCCCCCTTGCATATCGTGATCCAGCGGGCAGTACCCATTAATCTCGACAATGGCGGCACTCTCGCAACTCTTTACACCATCCAAGCTACGGTGGGCGAGGCCCTGCGCGCTGAGGGCATCAAACTCTACCTGGCCGACCGGGTGGAACCCAGCTTGGGTAGCCCTATCTCACCGGGCATGCGGGTCTACATCCAGCGCTCCAAGCCAGTAACTATCCAAGTTGATGGCCGCCTCATTAAGACACGCACGCTGGGGGAGACGGTGTCCGATGCTCTGGCCCAGGAGGGAGTAACTCTGCTGGGGAAAGACTACACAGAGCCAAGCGTAGATGCTCCCATAGTCGGCGATGCGGCCATTCGCGTGGTGCGGGTGACGGAGGAAATGGTCATTGAGCAGGAACCTATCTCCTTTGAGATGGCCTTGCAACCCGACCCGAATCTGGAGCTGGACCATCAGCGCCTGGATCAGGAGGGCGAGGACGGGGTTACTAAGCGGCGCATCCACGTTGTCTACGAAGATGGCCAAGAGGTGGAGCGAGCTCTGGAGGCCGAGTGGGTGGACCGCGAGCCGACAAACAAGGTCATCGCCTATGGCACCAAGATCGTCCTGCGGGAATTGGAGACACCCGATGGTGTCCTCCAATACTGGCGCAAGATCCGGGCGCTAGCTACATCGTATACGGCGGCCACCTCAGGCAAGAGCTCCGACCATCCCCAGTATGGCATCACCCGCCTGGGTTGGCAGATGAGGAAGGGCATCGTGGCTGTTGACCCCACAGTGATTAGCTTGAAGACTGAAATGTACGTGCCTGGCTACGGAGTGGGGGTGGCTGGCGATACTGGGGGCAAAGTCAGAGGTCGGCACGTTGATCTTGGCTACGAAGAGGGCGAGCTCAAGCTGTGGTATAAATGGGTTGATGTCTATCTCCTGGCCCCACCACCGCCCGCGAATCAGATCCGTTGGGTATTGCCCGGCTGGCCAAGGGAACGCTGATGAGGTCACGAGACTTTAGTGGCCTGTGCTGAGCCTGTCGAAGTGAGAAAACACAGGGGGACAGCATGACTTTAGTATGTCCCCCCGTTTTGTTCTGAGGTGCCAGGCACTTCCGAAGAAGCTGTATGGGCCAAAGCCAGAAGATGATTGGAAAGCGCTTTTATTTTGAAGTCCTCGGCGAAAGTGCCTGGCACCTGAACGCTCAAATCTGTCCAACCGCTGAGGTAGCAGGACGATGACGGATGTGCGGAGGCTTTTGAAGGAGCTTGACATACGGCCCAGCAAAAGCCTGGGCCAGAATTTCTTAGTTGATCGGCGAGCATTAGAGCGCATCGTTGAGGCAGCCGAATTGGGACCCGAGGACATCGTCCTGGAGATCGGGCCGGGGTTGGGCACATTGACCCGCCTCCTGGCCGAGAGGGCAGGGAGGGTGGTTGCCGTTGAGCTGGACCAGCGCCTGGTCGAGGTCCTCTCCCAAATCCTGGCCGACTGCCCTAACGTCGAGATCGTGCAGGGGGACATTTTGCAACTCGACCTTGCCGAGTTGATTAGAAACACGAAGGGGCCTTGCTCCCTTGCGCCTGTCCTGAGCGCAGCCTGCCCTGAGCGTAGTCGAAGGGTCGAAGGGCCCTTGCTCCCTTATAAAGTCGTCGCCAACCTCCCTTATTACATCACCTCCGCCGTCCTTCGCCACCTCCTCACAGCCAAGGTTAGGCCAAAACTGATGGTGGTGACCGTCCAGTTGGAGGTGGCCCGGCGCATAACCGCTGAGCCCGGTGACATGAGTCTGTTAGCCGTGAGCGTTCAGTTCTACGGGCGGCCTCGCATCGTGGCTCGCATCAAAGCCAGTGCCTTTTACCCCTCTCCTCAGGTTGATTCGGCGGTGATACGCATTGATCTGGACGGCCCTCCCGTTGTCGAAGTGGATGATGCTGACAGCTTCTTCGAGGTAGTGCGAGCTGGCTTCGCCCAAAGGCGTAAGCAGCTTCGCAACGCCCTATCGGCCGAGCTGGCCCTTCCGGCCAGTGAGGTAGCCCAAGCCCTGAGCAAGGCTGGCATCAACCCCAAGCGTCGAGCCCAGACCTTGAGCATTGAGGAGTGGGCCGAAGTTTGGAAGGAGATACAGGTGCAGGGCATCTCTCAGAAAGAATTCACGCGGCTATAATACAGACTGCCCAAGGCCAAAGGCCCTGGGCAGTTTCGCTATTTCAGTAGTCCACAGTCTAGGCCAGGCATTACGCTGTAGTTGCTGATGGATCGCCCGAGTCTTCGTGCCGAACGGAACTGGCTCCTCTGCAAGGGTAGAGCCTAGCCAGTGGTTCCGGCAGGATCTTTCGCCAAATTGTGAACTACTGAGATTATGGCTGCGATTCGTGCCCACTCGTCCTGATGCGAGCGATTACCCCTTTGACCTCGGTGGGACCACCGAGCGAGACTAGCTCAGGAGCGACTCAAAGGGAGGAACCAGAGGAAGGAAGAAGCTAGCCCGTTGGCCTCTCCCACAGAGCTACGCTTTCGATGTGATAAGTCTGGGGAAACATGTCCACAGGCTGTACCTCCACTAATTGATAACCACCATCAACCAGTTTGCGTGCATCCCGCGCCAGGGTGGCTGGGTCGCAGGAGACGTAGACGATGCGGCGAGGGGCTAGCTCGATCAAGGCTCTCAGCGCCTCTGGCTTGCACCCCTGGCGGGGCGGGTCTAGCATGGCCAGGTCAATCCGCCTATCCAACTGGGGCAAAAGCGCTTCCACGCTCCCCTCGATGAACTCAACGTTGGCCAGCTCCGCAGCATTCAGGCGGGCATCCGCCACAGCGCCTGCGTCTTCCTCAATGCCGATCACGTGGCCTACTTTGTCAGCCAGGCTCAAGGCGAAGGTCCCCACGCCGCAGTAGGCGTCCAGAAGCATTTCGCCGCCTGCGGGGGCCAGGTACTCGCCGACCACGCGAACCAACTCCTCGGCAGCAGCGGTGTTGACCTGAAAGAAGCTGGTGGCTGAGATGCGGAATCTTCGCCCGGCTACCTCCTCGGTGATATAATTGCTGCCGATCAGGTTGACGGGAGTGCCATCGGAGAGAAGCAAGATACAGGAGACGGGCAGGTCGCTCTCCAGGGCTGGCGGCTCGTCGTCATGGGTCTCGAAGATGATCATCTGATCGCCGGTGTTGACGCCAACTCGCAAGGAAAGCCGCACCAGCCCCGGCAGCTCGAGATCGAGAGCAGTGAAGAGTTCCTCCAAGAGGGGATGCAGCAAGTAGCATACCTCGATGGTCTCCACTCGGCGGCCATCGGTGGCTACGAAGCCCAACCGTCCGTCATCGCTAACAGCGAACTGGACGTGGTTGCGGTAGCGCCAGGGCGAGGCGCTGGGGATGGTTGACTTCACCGGGACATCGGGGAGGCGGCCGAGGCGGGCCAGTTGATCGCCGACCACTGCGGCCTTGAACTCCATTTGGGCCTGGTAGGCGATGTGCTGCCACTGGCATCCGCCGCACCTCCCAGGGCCGAAGTGGGGACACGGGGGATCAACCTGGTGAGGCGAAGGGGAGAGGACTTCGACGAGCCGCGCTCGGGCGTAGCTCCCCTTGTCCTCGACGATCTCTACCAGAGCCTCCTCGCCCGGTATGGTGTAGGGCACGAAGATCACCTTGCCCTCGCATCGCCCCAGGGCATCACCGCCGTGGGCCATATCGGTTAAGCGTAGCTCGACCCGTTTTCCCATCAGCCCTATTGTATCCTATGCAGCCCTATTGGTCAAGAATAGAACCCCCGCCGGCTTTCCACTGGCGAGGGTTCTGTCTCGCAGTTAGACCTCCGAGGTCTAGAGGATGGCTTTTCAGCGGCCAAATTGCTGCTTTTACAGGCTTATTGACTGAACGAAGCTGCTCTGTAAGACCTCGGAGGTCTGGAAGATTGACTTAGGGATAGATGCCCCTTACGACCAGGGCCTCGGCTACCACGAGGATGGCCCGCACCATGGCGGCGGTGCGCATATCAACACCTTTCAACTTCGAGGCCTCCAGGACTTCCTTGAAGCTCTTGGTCATGATCCTCTCCAGTTTCTGGTTAATTTCCTCCTCGCTCCAGAAGAAGGATTGGAGGCCCTGCACCCACTCGAAGTAAGATACGATGACCCCGCCAGCGTTGGCTAAAATATCGGGCACGATGAATATCCCCCTATCCTGCAAGATACTATCGGCGTCTGGGGTGGTGGGTCCATTGGCCCCCTCCACGATGATCTTCGCCTGGATACGACCCGCGTTGTCCGCGGTGATCTGCTTCTCCAGTGCGGAGGGGACTAGGATGTCGCAAGGGAGCTCTAAGAGTTCCTCGTTGGTGATTGTCTCCGTATCTGGGTAGCCGACGACCGACCCGGTATCCCGCTTGTGGCGCAGTACGTCGCGGGGGTCGAAGCCCTTGGGGTTATAAATGCCGCCTTTGGAGTCACTGACGGCTATGAGCTTACAGCGCTGGTCGTGCAGGAGATGGGCCGAGACCGCTCCCACATTGCCATAGCCCTGGACGACGGCAGTAGCGCCCTCAATGGGTATGCCCAGGTGTTTGCACACCTCGCGAGCGGTAATCATTACCCCCCGCCCCGTGGCCTCCAACCTTCCCAATGAACCGCCGATGCTGATGGGCTTGCCTGTCACCACGGGAGGGACGGAGTACCCTTTGTGCATACTGTAGGTATCCATGATCCAGGCCATTACCTGGGGGTTGGTTCCAACGTCGGGGGCAGGAATATCGCTCTCCGGGCCCATCAGGATGGAGATTTCCGCCGCGTAGCGACGGGTGAGGTTCTCTAGCTCCTGGAGGGACAGTTCCTTGGGGTTACAGACCACGCCGCCTTTTGCTCCGCCGTAGGGTAGGCCCACTACAGCACACTTCCAGGTCATCCACATGGCCAGCGCCCGCATCTCATCTAGAGTGACATCGGGATGATAACGGATGCCGCCCTTGGTAGGGCCCAAGACAGTGTTGTGATGCACCCGGTAGCCGGTGAAGATCTTCACCGAGCCATCATCCATCTTCACGGGGAAATTGACGGTGAGCTCCCGCTTGGGATAGCGCAAGTACTCCATGATACCGCGCTTGAGCTCGAGGTGCTTGATGGCGTTGTCGAACTGCCGCAGCGCCATCTCGTAGGGGCTTTCCTTAATTGGATTTCCTTGCATTTTTAACCTCCCCGGTTGTGTTTTTGGGAAACAAAAAGCGCCCAAAGGCGCTCGTATGAAACAATAAAAGTGACTACTCAGGCTGTCATTGCGAGCGAAGTGAAGCAATCCCCAAGCCGCAGGGAGGAGATTGCTTCGTCGCAAAAAACGCTCCTCGCAATGACACGGGCTGAGCAGTTACCAATAAAACGCCTTTGTTTTGCGTTTCAAAGTAGCACGGTTCACCACCGTGTGGTAGAGACCTCTCACCCCCCGGCCAGGATGTGCCCCATCTGCATCAGGGAATGCGCTCATCTGCATGAGCTGAGCCAATCCACGGTCCGGGGGTGAGAGGTCTCTACGTCAACTTATGGAAACAAGTTTGATCCAAGCCCACTATAAGCACAAAATGGTTGAATAAGAACGAAAGCCGACGACCTATTCTTCCGTGGGAGGACCTAGATAGTCCGCGATGCCAGGCTTTGGGGGGAAGGGCAATCTGTCGCTGGGTCTTGGTGCATGACGTAGCCACATTCGGGACACTCCACAACCTTATGTCCTTTGACATAGCCTGCCTCTTCCATAGGTGCATGGACGTCTCCCAGTGCACAGCGGGGGCAGAAAGGAACCTCAGCAGGAGCGCCCTCGTCGGCGCCCGCCGTTCCACTTTCGCGGATAATCTCGACGAGCTCTGCGATGGGTGTGTTCTTCTCGACAAGGGTTGCGGCGCCCAGAGGCCCAGCTTTCCATCGCGCTTTGCTATCTCCATAGAAGCTCAAGATGACTACCGAGTGGGCCAGACCCTCCCGTTGGATCCTGTTGATTGCCTCAACCTCGTTCGTGCGGGGTATGTCTACGTCCATAAGGACGACATCTGGAGACACCTTGCGGGCTAACTCCACTGCCTCCAAGCTATGGGTAGCCGTTCCCACCACCTCCAGGCCATCCGTCAACTCGAAGACCCTTTTGAGGCCGTCTAGCACCAAGGCCATCTCGTCCACAATCAACACTCGCACTTTATCGCTCATTCCAGGTCACTCCTTCTAAAGACATTGTATCACCAATTG
Source organism: Anaerolineae bacterium (assembly GCA_049589355.1). Taxonomy (GTDB): domain Bacteria; phylum Chloroflexota; class Anaerolineae; order VGOG01; family VGOG01; genus JBAWAP01. Next base: position 1,513 of record JBAWAP010000246.1, on the reverse strand, counting down.
CAGCTCAACGCATCGGGACGGAGATGTATTTTCCCATAATAAAAAAGACCGACTGTACGTCGGTCTTTGGGATTAGGTCGGGAGATGTAGACTATTCCAGCTTCACTAAGCCCTCACGTAGGGCATACACGGCTGCCTGAGTACGATCTGCCAAGTGCAGCTTGCTTAAGATGGTACTGATATGGGTCTTGACGGTCTTCTCGCTAATTCCCAGTTCACGAGCGATCTCTTGGTTGCTATATCCCTTGACGATGAGCGTTAACACCTCTCTCTCGCGCGGAGTGAGTCTCTCCACCGGAGGTTCCTCACGTGCAGAGGAGACTTCACGCATCAGTTTCTTGGCGATCTCGGGGTGAAGGACGGGTTTTCCCTCGGACACGTCCTGGATGGCCTGAATCACATCTTGAGGGGAAGCATCCTTCATCAAGTATCCCAGGGCGCCAGCTTCTATGGACGAGAAGACCCTCTCATCATCGGCAAAGCTGGTCAAGACAAGCACTTGGGTTTTCGGGCTTATCTTCCTGATCTCACGTATGGCGGCGACACCATCTAGCCCTGGCATCACTAGGTCCATTAATACCACGTCGGGGGAGAGTTCTCGCACCTTGGCCATTCCCTCTGCCCCGTCAGCGGCCTCGCCTACCAAATCGATCGTTTCCTGCAGCTTAAGGAAAACTCGCAATCCCTGCCGCACCACAGGGTGATCATCAACGATCAGAACACTGATCCCATCCATTCCCATTCTCCTCAAGGGGTATTTGCACGCTTACCCGTGTTCCCTGGCCAGGCTGAGATTGGATCTCAAATTCGCCTCCCAGCAACTTAGCCCTCTCCCTCATGCTGGTCAGACCCAGCGTTATCCCTTTGCCTGGTGGGGAGGAGGGATCAAAGCCCACCCCGTCATCCTCCACGCTCAAAGAAACATAATCAGGTCTTATCTCAAGGTCTACAGTCACGGTTTTGGCCATGGCGTGTTTGACAACGTTAAACAGGGCCTCCTGAGCAATGCGATACAGGCCTTGCTCTAGCTCACCAGGGAGCCGTCGTTCGCCATCTACATGAAGGATGACATCGAGGCCCTCCTTTCTCTTGATTGAATCTATATACAGGGCCAGGACGTAGGGCAACCCCTTCTCTTCCAACATTGCGGGCCGCAACTCGAAGATGAGGGAACGCATCTCTCCCAACGCATTTTGGGCGATTTCTTGTACCACTTGGATTTGCTCCCAAGCCTGCTGTTGATCTTTCTCCAAGAGAGTGCCCGCCGCATTAGCGTTGAGCACGATGCTGAAGAGATATTGAGTCACGGAATCGTGCAGTTCCCTGGCTAGGCGGTTCCTCTCCTCTGCCACCGCCAAGGCATGAGTCCTGTCTTGAATCTCTCTGGTTCTTTCCTCAACCCTTTGTTCTAGTGTCTGGGCATACTCTCTGATCTCTTCATAAAGCTGGGCGTTCTCGACAGCTACACCGATTTGGTTGCCGATAGCGATTAACAGTTGCAAATCCTGAAGGC
>JBAWAP010000245.1:0-13333 GCA_049589355.1 Anaerolineae bacterium | reverse complement strand
CCATTCAGGAGTAGGTATTGGGATTGCTAGAGCTACGGCTCGGTAATCCCTTTTCTTGTTCGGCTGCTGAGCATACTATACCACACTTCAACCCGTTTGGCAATAGCAACAAAGCCATCTATTGCTTGCACAAGGCATCTTTTTCCTCTAAAGGCCGTAGGTGAAAAACGCAAAGAGCCATCCTGTTTCCAGGATGGCTCTTGCTCAAGGGAGGCTGGGGTCACCGAAGCGTCCAGGCGTTTGCGAAGGCCGGCCGCAAGCGGACTTTGGGCTGAGCCTGGAAAGGAGCAATCTGTTTGTTCCGGCCCGATGGCTTTCACGGCTTCTCGCCATGCTCTTCAGCGAGCATTTTCAGCATGTGCTCTACTTACTGTGATCTAGGGGCGGAAGAGCAGATTGTGCTCCATCCCAGACTATGGGGAGTTTAACTCCAGAGTAGTCGTGAATGAGTCGGGTTCTGATAGCGGTTATGTGACTCTAGGGAGGTTCGGAGTGAGCGTTTCTAAGGGCGCGGGATACATTTCTTGCCCGCTTCTTGATGTCTCAAAAACACTCTCCCTTGGACATCCTGTAACCCGTTCTGGTCAACAGACACGCAAATACACAAGACTCAGCAACGAGCAATATGCTTTCCCGACTCCCAAAGCCGCTTGTAAAAAATGGATATGCGCCCAGCAACACGAACCCTATTCCAGCAACGAGCAGCACGAAACCATAGAATCGATGCATAGTGACTCCTTTCATTGTCGGTAGTTGTTCCGGCGCCTTACCGCCCGACTGAGGGAGGCAAAGGCCGATGCCCCCTGTCCCCGTCCGAATCCCAAAAACATCCACCAGGTAAGTTCGCCCCAGTTTAGAGGAGCTTCGAACCCGTGGCTTTGCGTCCCCACCTCTCGATGGGTTTGCCTTTCCGCTCGCGATCTCTGTCGGCGTTGCGGTAGTATGAACTTTGCAGTTTACCTAATTGTACAGGCTCTTAGCTGATCTGTCTATCCCTAGACCTAATCAATTCCGACCTTGTATCTAAGTATTTCCTCTCCGTAATACCATGTAATACACCAGGTGTGGCTAAAGCAAGTTGGGACGCACTCCCGACAAGCCCCTCCCCCAACCTTTCGACAAGCTCACCTCTTTTGGCAGTAGCAAAAAGCCACCTGCGCAGTTGACGCAGGTGGCTTTTACACTATCTCTTGATTGCACCAATGGACTTGCCCCAGCGAGGGGACGGGTATATAATCGGGCCACCAATCTAACACGATGCGATCTGTGATGACGACAGGTCGTATATTGTGTCTATCACCTCCTGGAAAGGTTAGAGAAATCGGTAGGGAAAGAGCATATTCTATGGCACATTGAATCTGCGCACGGGCCAAGAGATCGTAACGCGATCAACGGTCATGAACACCGAGGCCACGGTTCAGCACTGGCAGCAAATCTTGGATACGGTGCCTGCGGCTTTCTTGATCCGATGGTGTATGGACGCCCCTAGCCCTCACCCAGACCCAGGACGGCAGCACCCGGTCGGTGCCGATGACACTCACCGCACCCAACCATGGGATCGGCCACCTCGCTCATTTGCAGCGTGCAGAAGGCCTCGACCTGCACGCGGCGCACCAGGCCAAAACGTCGTCCCACTCGGGCCTCCAGGATCATATTGGGGCAAGCGTTGGCCTGCAGGATACGTGGCACCGGGCAGGTCTGGCATAACTTCGGAGTCCACCGCTCCGAAGCCCGGTTGCGGGCCATGAGGCGGCACTCCTGGTGTTCCCGCCCCCGGTGGTAATCCTCGTAGTAGAAGCGGCACTCAATCCCTGCTGGATTGCGCATATTTCTCACAATACCACTACTTCGGCTACCTCTTCCAACTCGACCAGCTTTTCGCCGCGATTGGCCCGGTTCGTCACCGGCACTTCGTCCAGGCGTTGCCGCTTCCCATCGGCGGAAATCAAGTCCACCGAGCCGCCCATCGGTCCCGCCATCACCGCCGCCGCCGGCCCGGTCGCTTGGGTCTGGTTGAGCAGTAACACGCCCTGGCTGCCCCGGCCCTGCACCGGGAATTCTTCCTGCGGCACCCGCTTGACGTAGCCATTCTTGCTGGCCACGACCACGCCCAGGTCGGCAGTGGGATCACCCATGACCGCCCCGCCCAACAACCGATCTCCCTTGCGTACCTTGATGCCCGCCATGCCTTTAGCGGAGCGGGTGGCCTGGGGGTTGACGTCGCCTGCGACGAAGCGGTTAGCCCGGCTGGTGCCAAAGAACATGACATGAGCCTCATCGCCCCCAACGCCGGCAAAGAGCACCCCGTCATCTTCGCCCCCCAGACCGATGACCATGGCCCAAGAGGCTTCGGCAGTGGACTTGACATCCTCGGCCTTGACACGCTTCACCTGACCCCGGCGCGTACCCAGCACCAGGCAACATTTACTCGACAAGACGCCAGTGCCGACAACCCGCTCTTCCTTGCTCAACCCCAACTCCTCAAAACTTGCTGACCTCGGCAGGCGGCCTACCGCTCCCCACCAGGCCCGCCCCCGGTTGGAGACCAGCACCACCGTGTCCTCCGGCTCGGTGTGCAAATGCATCCAGTGAGCCTCGACCGCGCGGCTGGTAGTCCCCGGCTTGACGCGGTAACCAAAGCTCTTAGCGTCGTTGCGCTGCACGCCCTGCATGGTCACGACGACCACCTGTGGCCCGTCGGGCACGGCCAATTCGGCTTCGGTGACAATGGTGCCGCCCGGTTTTTCTTCAGTCAGGATCACCGTTTTGCGGGGCGTGGCGAACTTCTCTTGTATCGCCTGTGTCTCCTCTACAACTACTTCCAGGCGGCTCTTTTCCGATCGGAGCAATCCCTTGAGGTATGTGATGCGGGCTTTGAGCTCCTTCTCCTCATCGGCTAACTTGCGACGCTCTAAAGCTGCCAACCGCCGCAACTGCATGGCCAAAATAGCCTCGGCCTGGACCCGAGTGAACCCGAACTGCTTGATCAGGTTGACTTCTGCCGTCTCGCTGGTGCGACTGCGACGGATGGTATCAATCACCTCGTCAATGATATCCAGTGCCTTCAACAAACCCTGGACGATGTGCAGCCGGGCCTCGCGCTTGGCCAGCTCGTAGCGGCTGCGGCGGACGATGACGTTTAGCCGGTGCTCGACAAAGTAGACCAGCATGTCGTGCAGCGACAGTCGCTGCGGGCGCACAATCGTATCACCGTTGACCCGTTCGGCGACCAGCGCCAGAGCGTTAACGCCAAACGTCTCGCGCAACTGGCTGCGGCTCAAGACACTCTCTAACACCTCGCGGGCGTTGGCCATCCGGCTGACCTCAATCACCACCCGCATTCCCTCGTGATCCGACTCGTCGCGCAGATCGGTGACACCGCTGATCTTTCCCTCTCGCACCTCGCGGGCGATGCGCTCCAGCACGGTGGACTTTTGCACGGCGTAGGGCAGTTCGGTGACGACGATGTTGAACTTGCCCCCGCCAATGTCTTCCATATCCACCCGCGCCTGGGTGATGATGCGCTCTCGTCCAGTTTCATAAGCGGCGCGGATAGTGTCAACCCTGCCCTCGCCCGAAGGATCCTCCCGATAGCGATAGATCACTCCCCCGGTGGGAAAGTCGGGGCCGGGGATGATCTCCATCAACTCGCCCACGGTGATCTTGCCCCGCCTGCTCCAGCGGCTGGCCACGTAGACCACCGCGTCGCAGACCTCACCCAGGTTGTGGGGCGGGATGTTGGTGGCCATGCCCACGGCGATGCCCATTGCCCCGTTGACTAGCAGGTTAGGCAGTGCCGCTGGCAGGATAACCGGCTCCCTCAGACTGCCGTCAAAGTTGTCCACAAAGTCCACTGTGTCCTGGTCAATGTCCTGGAGCACAAGCTCGGCAATTTCGTCCAGCCGAGCCTCGGTGTACCTCATGGCTGCAGGTAAATCGCCATCAATGCTGCCAAAGTTGCCCTGGCCGTCTATGAGCGGTTGGCGCATGGCGAAATCCTGGGCCATGCGTACCATCGCCATGTAGACCGACTGATCGCCGTGAGGATGGTATTTTCCGAGCACTTCCCCTACCACGCGAGCCGATTTCCGATGCGGCCTGTCGTGGTACAGGCCCATATCGTGCATAGCATACAAGATACGCCGCTGCACCGGCTTGAGCCCGTCCTCGACACGGGGCAGTGCCCGGTCGGTGATGGTCTCGACGGCGTATTGAAAGTACGCCTGCTCCAGGTCTGTCGTTAAGGAAATCGCCTCAGTCACCATCTTCTGTCACCTCTTCGTCCTCGTCTCCGTTCTCACCGCTCTCTTCCTCGCGCCAACGTTCCAGCAGCCAACTCCGGCGGCTACGAGCCGACTTGCCCATCAGGGTGCTGATGATCTGGTTGGCGTGGTGCACGTCCTCCACGGTCACCCGGCGCAGACTACCGGTAAAGGGGCCATCATCGCCGATCTGAAAGACGGTTTCGCGCAACTGCTCAGGGTTCATCTCGCCTAGACCCTTGTAGCGTTGGGCAGTCACGTCTTTACGGCCCCACTCCCGCAGGATGGCATCTCGCTCCCGGTCTGAGTAAGCGTAGCGAGTTTTCTTCCCCTGGCGCAGAAGGTACAGCGGGGCCACGGCCACGTAGAGCCTGCCCGCCTCGATCATCGGGCGCATGTAGCGCCAGAACAATGTGTAGAGCAGGGTGCGGATGTGGTCGCCGTCCACGTCGGCGTCCACCAGGATGGCTATCCCGCCATAGCGCATATCCTCGACGTGGAAGTCGGCTCCCACGCCGCTGCCGACTGCCGCGATGATGGCCTTGATCTCGTTGTTGCTCAACAGACGGGTCAACTTGACCCCTTCCACGTTGAGGGGTTTGCCGCGCAGGGGCAGAATGGCGTGGTAACGTCGGTCGCGGGCCATCTTGCACGAGCCTCCAGCGCTGTCCCCCTCGACGATGTACAGCACCGTATGCTCGGTCGGCGTGCCCTTGCTCACGTCAGCCAGCTTGCCCGGCAGACCTGAGTCCACCGCATCCAACACGCTGCGCCGGATGACCAGCGAACGAGCCTTGCTGGCCGCCACCCGCGCCTGGGCTGCCGCCTGGGCCTGCTGGACGATGGTCTTGCCCAGCGAGACCTTTTTGCGCAACTCCTCCAGCAATCCTTCGTAGACGATGCTGTGGACGATGCCCTGCACCTGATCGCTGGCCAGTTGCGTCTTCGTCTGGCTGGTAAATTGGGGGTCGTGCATGGAGAGCTTGAGCACTGCCGTCAGCCCGGCCAGGGTGTCGCTGCCCCGGATGCTGGCTTCTCCTTTGCCTTTAGTCAGCTTTTTCTCCGACGCGAACTGGTTGATGGCTTTGGTGACAGCGCTCTTGAACCCGGCCACGTGTCTGCCCCCATCGGGGGTGGGGATGGTGTTGACAAAGCTGACGATCTCGCTGTCGTCCACGCCGGTGTGCCATTGGAGCACGGCCTCGATGGCGACCCCGTTCTGCTCCCCCCTGACCTCAATAGGGGCACGATGGATCGGCCTGCGCTCTTCATTGAGCCACTTGACGTACTCGACCAGGCCACCGTCGTAACGGAAGAGTTTTTGGCGCGTTTTCTTCTTGCGCTGATCGGTGAACTCGACGGTCACGCCCGGCAGCAGGAAAGCGATGACCTGCAAGCGTCGGGCCAGGGCATCAAAGTCAAAGTCGGTGGTATCCAAGAAGTGGGGGCTGGGCTTGAAGGTGATGGACGATCCGGTGCCCAGCTTCTTGTCGGCGTGAGCCTTGATCGCCTTCGCCTCCCCCATCTCCCCCACCTGGCTCACCACCTCCCCGGTAGCCGGATCGAGAATCTGGACTGGGGTGACGGGCAGCCCATCTTCGTGGCGCTGAAAGTAGACCACGCCATCCCGCTGCACCCGCACCTCCAGCCATTCGGACAGCGCGTTGGTGGCCTTGACACCGACGCCGTGCAGCCCACCGCTGGTCGAATAGCTGCCTTCCTTGAACTTGCCGCCGGAGTGCAACTCGGTAAAGATCAGCTCCAGTGTAGGCCGGTTCTTTTCGGGGTGCATCCCGGTGGGAATGCCGCGCCCGTCGTCGGTCACGGTGAGGGAGCCGTCGCGGTGGATCTCGACCTCAATGTGGGTGCAGGCTCCGGCCAGGGCCTCGTCCACGGCATTGTCCACCAACTCGTGGGCCAGGTGATGCAGGGCAGTCAGGCCAGTGCCGCCGACGTACATGCCCGGTCGTCGCTGGATGTTCTCTGGGTATTCCAGCACTTGAATGTCACTGGTATCGTACTCTGTGGGCATAGCTGTCTCCTGAGAGAGAATAACTCTATTCTAATTATAGCACAGGTGTTCTACTTTGTCAATAGGGATTTGGGCCAAGTCGTCCAAGGTTTGCGACGCTAGATCATCCTCTCTGCTCTATGTGCATCGGAAGCAAAATCGGCAAGAATCCACTGTTATTATATAGAACAATGAGCGGCTTGTCAAACGACCTTGACGAGAATCAATCTCTGGAGTAAAATAATACGGGAGGAAAGAAACGGTGAGCATCATCACTTTGACCACTGATTTTGGGCTGGCGGATGGCTATGTGGGGACGATGAAGGGGATCATCCTGGGCATTGACCCCACAGCCACCATAGTGGATATCTCCCACGAAATCTCGCCCCAAGATGTGCGTGAAGCAGCTTATACCCTCTACACCGCTTACCCGTACTTCCCCCAGGGCACCGTCCACGTGGTGGTCATTGATCCGGGAGTGGGCAGCGAACGGCGAGCCATCGCTCTGCGGACGCCCCGGGCCACCTTCGTGGCCCCCGACAACGGCGTCCTGAGCTACGTGGTTGCTCGCGAGATGGTGGAAGAGATAGTGGACCTCACCAACCCCCGCTACCACCTCTCCCCTGTCAGCCGCACCTTCCACGGCCGTGACATCTTCGCCCCCGTCGCCGCCCACCTAGCGCGAGGCATCCCGCTAGCCGAGTTTGGCGCGCCCCTGACGGAGGTCGTCGCCTTCCCCCTGCCCCGGCCTCAGGTCCGCCCCGACGGAACCATCGTCGGTCAGGTCATCCACATTGACCGCTTCGGTAATCTGGTCACGAGCATTACGTCAACAGATTTGGCTGATCACCTCTTGCTGAGAGAGGGCATTATCGGGATCCAAGAGCAGAGTATCCGGGGAATTGCAAATCACTACGCTGAAGGGACGCCGGGTACGCTCTTGGCTCTCATCGGCAGTGAGGGCCATTTGGAGATCTCTGTCTCTGGCGGTAGCGCGTCTCAAACTCTGGAGGCGGAGGTGGGAGACGAGGTTTTGCTGAAAGCTACAGGCCATGAGGATAGGCAATAGGATATTGTTGGCAAGCTTAGTCATCATTGACCGCCTCTTTGGTACGAGCTTTGTGGAAAGGGAACTAGCCCGACGCAAGGCCACGATCGCCCGTTATGAAGCGCGCCTGGCCGAAATCAGCGAGCAACTCCTCAAACTGGACAGGCTGTTGGAAGCTGCTAACTTACAGCTCTGCCTGTTGTATCTGCGGCAGCGAGAGCTCTTGTCGCCGCAACGCTGGCTGTACTTCGATACGGCCAACCCTCAGGAAGATCAAGGGCTCGACCTCTTAATCCATCATCTGGTCAAGCCCCGACTGGCGGCCATCGAGATGCAAGAGGTCGAGAAAAACCACTACATCTACAGACTCGAGCCCGATTGGGCAGCCATTGGCGATTTCCTCTCCCGGCGGGAAGCAGACCTGCAGCCGGAGATAGCCGACTGGCTAAAGATACTAAAGAAAGGACTCCCAATCTGATGGAGAAATTTGTGATCGAAGGTGGGCACCCGCTCAACGGGGTGGTGGTTCCGAGCGGCAACAAAAATGGGGCCCTGGCCCTCCTGGCAGCCACGCTCTTGACCGATCAAAAGGTTGTGCTCAAGAACGTGCCCCAGATCAAGGATGTGGAGACCATGTTAGCCATCATGGCTGATATCGGTGTGGACATCGAATGGAGCGGGGATCACGAAGTGACCGTTCAAGCCAAGGGTTTGGCTGCCACGCGCTTGGATCCCGACCTCTGTCGGGAGATCAGAGCCTCCTTCCTCTTCGCAGGGCCCATGCTGGCCCGCTGCGGCCACATTGACCTTCCTCTGCCTGGCGGGGATGTCATTGGCCGCCGGCGGGTGGACACCCACCTGGCCGCCTTGCGCGCGTTAGGGGCTGAGATCGAGGTAGACGCTGGATACATGATGAAGGTTGACAAACTGCGTGGCCAGGATATACTCCTCGATGAGGCCAGCGTGACCGGTACGGAGAATACCATCATGGCTGCCTGTCTCGCCGAGGGGACCACTGTCATCCACAACGCAGCCTGCGAGCCCCACGTCCAGGACCTGGCCCGCTTTCTTAACAGTATCGGCGCCCAAATCTCCGGCATCGGCTCCAACACCCTGACCATTCAAGGGGTTAAAAAGCTCAGGGGCGGCACTTGCTGGATCGCCTCCGACTATCTAGAGGTGGGTAGCTTCATCGGACTGGCGGCAGTGACACGTGGCGAACTCCTCATCAAAAAAGCCGTGCCTGAGCACTTGCGCATGACTAGGCTTATGTTAGAACGTTTGGGGGTTAGAGTAGAGATCCGAGGAGAAGACGTTTTCGTGCCTGGTGAGCAAGAACTAAAGGCTGTCCCCGAGGCTCACGGGGCTGTTCCCAAGATAGACAACGGCATCTGGCCAGCTTTCCCCACGGACATGATGAGCATCGCGGTGGTAGTAGCCACTCAGGCCAAGGGCACAATCCTCATCCACGAGAAGATGTACGAAGGCCGGCTATACTTCGTGGACAAGCTGATCTCCATGGGCGCGTGCATCATCCTCTGCGATCCCTACCGGGCAGTGGTAGTGGGTCCGTCTAAGCTGCACGGCGAGCGGTTAGAGAGCCCAGACATCCGGGCCGGCATGGCCCTGCTCATCGCCACCCTCTGCGCCGAGGGCCGAAGCGTGATTCGCAACATCGGCCAGATAGACCGGGGGTACGAGAGGATTGAGGAGAAGCTTCAGGCTCTGGGAGCTAAGATCGAGCGAGTAAGCGAGTAGTCAGAAAAGGAGGATGTTAGATATGGCACACCGTGAACTTCCTATTCCAGCTCACTTCGATCCAGACAAAGTTGGTGAGGTTTGGAAAGTTCCCTATCAGGAACGGGCTGAGGAGGCCGAGAGGTGGGCGAAGCAACATGACATCCAGCCCGCGGCCAATGACAGATTCAAAATCTGTCTAGTGGCGGTAGATGTGCAAAACACGTTTTGTATCCCCGGCTTCGAATTGTTTGTTGGCGGACGTTCCGGGGCAGGAGCGGTTGATGACAATCGAAGGCTGTGTGAATTCATCTACCGGAACCTGGATGTGATGACGCAGATTTGTCCGACGATGGACACGCACCAGGCGATGCAGATTTTCCATACCGTATTTTGGGTCAACGACAAAGGCGAACATCCGGCACCTTTTACTCTCATCTCGGAGGAGGATGTAGAGAAAGGTCAGTGGAAGTTCAACCCTGCCCTTGGCCCTAGTCTTGGGATTGATGCGGACTACGCCCAGCGACACCTTCTAAACTATACCAAGACGTTGAAAGAGGGTGGCAAATATGATCTGACCATCTGGCCCTATCATGTTATGCTAGGAAGCATCGGTCATGCCCTTGTCCCGGCTGTTGAGGAAACCATCTTCTTCCACAGCATAGCACGGTACAGTCAGACGAGTTTTCAAGTCAAAGGAGACAATCCTTTTACCGAGCATTATTCGGTCCTCGGCCCAGAGGTGCTGGAGGGTCCGGACGGAGAGCCGATTGCCCAGAAAAATGTCAAATTCATCGAGAAGCTCTTGCAGTTCGATGCCGTCATCATCGCTGGACAGGCCAAGAGCCACTGCGTGGCCTGGACAATTGACGATCTGCTGCAAGACATTTGCGTCCGAGATGAGGAGTTGGCCGAGAAAGTGTATCTACTGGAAGATTGCACCTCTTCAGTAGTTGTACCCGGAATTATGGACTATACGGATGAAGCGGACGCAGCATTTCAGAGATTTGCTGGCGCGGGAATGCATGTTGTACATTCAACCGATCCCATTGATAGTTGGCCTGGCATCAGGCTTTGAGAGGAGAAACGCACCGATGACCCAGAAGACTGCCCATTCAATCCATCTGGCCCTCTCGGAAGACCAGGCCGACGTCTACTTCGCCCGCACCCAGACCATCCTGCAAAAGGAAGGACTGGACCCGGTGGTGACCATGGAGATCTTCCCCGGCAGAGCTGGCACTTTCTGCGGCATCAAAGAGGTTCTGGATCTGCTGACCACCGTCCTGCCTGAGGATGCTGAGATCTGGACCCTTGACGAGGGCGAGCCCATGAGCGAGGGCGAGATCGTCCTGCGCATCACTGCCTCCTACAGCTCCTTTGGCCTCTACGAGACGGCCATTTTGGGCATCCTGGCCCACGAGAGCGGTTGGGCCACGGCGGCGCGGGAGTGCGTCGAGGCAGCGGAAGGCACTCCCATCATCGGCTTCGGTGCTCGTCATGTTCACCCCGATGTCTCGGCCAGGATGGAATACGCGGCCATTGTGGGGGGGTGCGTAACTGGCGCTACCACCGCCGGAGCCAAGCTGGCCGGCAAAGCTCCCGCAGGGACCATCCCCCACGCCATGATCCTCATCTTTGGCGATACGGTGAAAGCCACAGAGGCCTTCGACAGACACATGCCGCCGGAGTTCCCCCGCATCGCCTTGGTGGACACCTTCAAGGACGAGGCGGAGGAGAGCCTGCGGGTAGCTGAGGCCATGGGTGATCGGCTCTGGGGCGTGCGCCTGGACACCCCGCCCGAGCGGGGTCGTGTCACCCCCGATCTGGTCAAGGAGGTGAGGGCTCGCCTCGACCAAGCCGGCTTTTCAAATGTTAAGATCTTTGTCAGCGGAGGCATCACGCCGGAGCGAATTCGGCTGTTCACCGCCGAGGGCGCCCCCGTAGATGGCTATGGGGTTGGAAGCTACATCAGCGGTGCCAGACCGATAGATTTCACCGGTGACTTAAAGGTGGTGGCTGGAAAGGCCCTGGCAAAGCGGGGCCGCATCCCAGGCATCACCCACAACCCCCGCCTCAAAAAGGTGGAGTTATCGAAGTTCAAAGTTTGACATAGAGCGTCAAAACAGTATAATAGGCGATGAGAATATAATTTTCGAGGTGAGAAGTTAATGCCTAAGCGTACCTATCAACCCAAGAAAAGACGACGTCAGCGAGTTCACGGTTTTCGAGCTCGGATGAGCACCAGGGACGGACGCGAGGTCCTCAAGTCCCGTAGGCTTAAGGGGAGAAAGAGACTGGCGCCGCGAAAGTACAAGAAATAGCCGGCAGCAAGCACGTCAGGCGAGCCATAAGTTGAGGGTTGAAGAAAAGATACCGTTTGAGAAGCAACAAACAGTTTCAGCGAGTGCGTCGGGAGGGGCGTTCCTGGACCCATCCCTTGCTAGTCCTATGTGCCTTACCCAACGACTTAGGGCATAGCCGCTTTGGCTTCTCTGTCAGTCACTGGGTGGGCAAAGCTGTGATTCGTAACCGGGCCAAGCGCCTCATGCGGGAGGCGGCGAGGCTTCACCAGGGGGACATCAAAGTTGGTTGGGATCTAGTATTCATCGCTCGCCATCCCATACGGGAAGCAGACTTCAAACAAGTAGACCAGGCCGTCGAGCAGTTGTTGAGACGGGCTGGTTTGCTGAAAGTGGCCAGTGGGGAAATGGGATAGGATCTGCGTTGAAAACCATCGTCCTAAGCACCATCAAACTGTATCAAAGCACTTTCTCCCGTGCTTTGCCCCCTACCTGTCGTTTCGAACCCTCTTGCTCACAGTACGGATACGAAGCCATTGAGAAGTACGGACTCCTGAAGGGTAGCTGGATGGCCGTCAAGCGCCTCAGCCGCTGCCACCCCTTTAATCCCGGAGGATACGATCCCGTGCCGTGAAACAAAGCCACCATTAGCCTCTTGGTGGCACAGGGAGTTCTCTGATGAGGAGTATAGAAATGCAAAAGAGGTTGATCGTATCAGACCCAGCAGTGATGATGGGCAAACCCGTCATCGCCGGGACGCGTATCACCGTCGAGCTGATTCTAGAGAAGCTGGCTGCTGGTGAAACCGTCGAACAGATTCTTGACGCCCACCCCTGGCTGACCCGCGAGGCGATCCAGGCAGCACTGACTTTCGCTGCCGAGGCTTTGCGAGCCGATGTGGTTTACCCGGTTGCCGAGACAGTTGTGGGAACCTTGGGCATAGGGAGAGAATTTGCCTCGCATCAGTGAGTTCTTTGGCATCGTGATTCGCATGTTCTATAATGACCATTCGCCACCTCACTTCCACGCTGAGTATGGCGAGCATGAAGCCCTTTACAAGATCGAGACCATTGAAGTTCTGAGGGGCAGACTTCCACGCCGCGCCCATGCTTTGGTGGTGGAATGGACAACTCTTCATCGGCCTGAACTGATGGAGAATTGGGACAGGGCGCGACAGGGCCTAACGTTGAGAAGCATAGAACCACTTGACTGAGAAGGGAGGAAACCTCGATATGAAACGCTTGGGACGCTTGGTACGCGTTCGAACTGTAGAGCCTTTAGAAGAGTTTAGAGTGCGCCTGGAGTTTGAAGACGACACGCAAAAAGAGATTGACCTTGAGCCCTACCTGCACGGCCCCATTTTCGAGCCTATACGGAAAGATCCAGCCATGTTTCATTCCATGAAGGTTGAAGGAGGCACAATCGCCTGGGATAACGGCGCGGACATAGACCCAGACGTTCTCTACTATGGTTTGACACCTGCCTGGATGGAAGAGCCAGCACTTGCAAAGCAAATGGCTGCCTAGCCCCCGCTTCACCCGACTGTCTAGTGAATTGAGAAGGTCAAGTGCTCCTGAGGATGTAGTATTCAGGAATTCATGAGGAGCGACGGTGATGATTTGCCCAAAATGCGGCGACGTAGAGCGCTTTCTACAGCGGGTTGTTGAAGTGCGAGCCTACCCGTTTCTGGCTCCCCTCGACCTTCATTGTGAATCGGCTTGGAGTGACGAATGGGAAAGCGAAGTGGATTGGCTTGGTTCGGACTTTGAAGAGACGTTGGAAGTGCTTGGCATCTTCTGCAGAGACTGTGGTCAGGTGGTGATGACTTGACAAGCAAGCGCATCAGTCGCTGCCACCCCTTTAATCCCGGAGGATACGATCCCGTGCCGTAAAATAAGGCCGCCATCGGCCTCATGGCGGCACAATGGGTTCTCTACCAGAAGGTTTGGGCTCTTCGCGTTGAGTGAGTCTGAAG
>JBAWAP010000244.1:0-5370 GCA_049589355.1 Anaerolineae bacterium | reverse complement strand
CTAGTACATGGAGGCGTAAATCCTTCCCCAGTTAGGCATTGAGCGATAGCGCCGGCCGAGTAGGAGCGGAGCGACGTATCGAGGTCAAGCGGCTTGTGGAAGGCACTCTTGTGGGCAGAAAACGCTTGGTTTCGATACACTTCTCCGCTGGCGCGACGAAGTTACTCAACCGGCGCTTGCCCTGCAACCACCGAGGGATTTCCGCCGTGATGTACTAGTGACCTGCTGGCAACTGGCAGTCCTACCGCGATGGTGGCCTGCCTCACCGAGTGAAGGAGAAACGCAATGACAAATCCGGTTATTGACAGTTTGATGAATCACAGATCGGTTCGAAGGTTCAAGTCGAAGCCAATTGAACCCGAGAAACTTGATTTGATTCTAAATGCAGGAATCCGAGCCGCCACAGCGGGAAATCTTCAACAGTACTCGTTGATAGTCATTGACGATGTTGAGAAGAAGAGGGCTTTATGGGACAGCCCGGTGGTCGAAGCACCCACCATGATCATTGCTGTCGTAGATGAGTATCGAATGAAGAGATGGGTCGAATTAAGCGATGCCCCCTTCTACTTCAATCACGTGGTCAACTTGTTCATCGGGTTTTGGGACGCCATAATCGCGCTTCACAACATCGTCGTTGCTGCCGAAAGCCTGGGCTTAGGAACCTGCTACATGGGCACTGTGCTTTCAGTTGATATCCAAAGAGCTCTGGGAACCCCGGAGTACGTCTTTCCAGCAGGGATGGTGTGGCTAGGCTATCCTGATGAATCGCCAGAGCTACGTTCTCGATTGCCGCTAGAAGCCGTCGTACATAGAAATGGCTATCACGTGCCCACGGACGACAAAATAAGAGCCTTCTATCACGAAAAGAATCAGGAATGGTGGGAAGAATTGAGTGAAGAGAGAAAAAGATACTTCAGGGAGCGAGGCATCAGCAACAAGGCGCAGGAAAGGACTATCGGGCACTACACAGAGCAATTCATCAAACATGAAAGCAAGAGGATCCTGGAGAATCTCGAGAAGGCGAAATTCAAGCTTACCGTCGAGTGAAGCGTATCCCTGGATTTGGATACCTGAAGCGGCCGCCCACCAAGAAACAGTTTTCCGATGGCGCTGTTTCTTTCCTACCTTCCCTGCTTGACCAATTTGCATTCGTGGTGTATCATGACTTCAGATAGCGGGTGGACGTATTGCGAATTTCCGCGTTACGGAGGACTTTGGGGAGTAGGGAAGCACCGCATATATGGTTCATGGGGTGGTCGGCGGATTATCTCGATCCCGATAACTTCCTGCGGGTCAGTGAATGGAGGAGTACTGGCCGGTGGCAGAACGAAGCTTACGATGGGCTGGTGGAGGGTGCCCGACGAGTGATGGACCAGAGGGAGCGGATGAGGATGTACCAGCAAGCAGACAGGATCCTGGTAGAGGAGGCGCCGATCCTGCCCCTGGTCTATCCGCGCTTCCAGTTGCTGGTGAAGCCGTGGGTGAGAAAGTACCCCACGTCACCGATGAAGACGTGGTTCTGGAAGGACGTCATCATCGAGCCGCATTAGCTCGATGAATCAAATTGGCCATAATATGGTGAGGTGAAAGGATGTTTCCTCCAATCTTTCCGATTTACATCTCAGCGTTGGGACCATTGTACAGATACGCACCTCTTATCTGGATGGGCGGCGTGGGTTGCCTGTGGCTCACTCGCTATACCCATCAACTGGGAAAACGATGGGGCTCGGCCTATTATGTGCTCTCGGCGCTCGTGCGTCCTATTGGCATCTTGCTGATCGTCGTTGGTTGGCTGGCGCTATACGCCCCGGGTCCTGACTATATGCTGCCGAGCCGACCGACAGAAGGCTGGCTGCCAAGCGCCAACTGGACAGACGTCCTATGTTGGCTGGCGATAGGGCTCTTCTTTGCCTTAGGCTTCTGGGCCGTTGCCACGTTGGGGCTACGGCGCTCATTTCTGTTTCGACGTCTGGATGATGGCCTGATCACTCACGGGCCGTATGCTCTTGTGCGCCACCCCCAGTTTCTGTCGGCCATCGGGATAACATTCTTTGGAACCCGGCTGTTCAATCCGGCGGCGTTTCCCTCAATTGCATTTGGTGTCTACTACTACTCGCTCGATGCCAATTGGGCCTTGTTTGCGCTTTCGCTGTGGGTCCTTTCCATTCTCGAAGATCGCGAGTTGCGCGTCCACTTTGGTGCCGAGTACGAAGAATATGCACGACGGGTGCCTCGCCTGTTTCCGAACTGAGAAGGAGAATAATCATGCCAACTTTAAGAGCATTACCTGAACTCCTATCTCTGAAGGGAAAACAGGCTCTGATCACAGGCTCGGCTGCTGGCATTGGCAAGGCAATCGCTTACAGATTTGCAGAAGCGGGGGCAGATTTAGAGCTGGTAGATATCAACATTGAAAACCTAGCAGCCACGAAAGAGGAGTTGGCAACTTTCGGGACAGAGGTTAATATCCACGAAACGGATATATCCAAGAAGGAAGAGAGAGACAAGTTATGGGAGAAACTGGCTGGGAGTGGGCCAGACATACTGGTGAACAATGCAGGTATCTATCCCTTCAAGGAGTTCCTGGATGTTGACGAATCCTTCTACAAGAAGGTAATCGAGACGAATCTGGATTCGGTTTACTGGATGTGCCAAAAAATGATTGGCAAACGACTGAGATTAGGGGGGGTAATTATCAACATAGGGTCTATAGAGGCTGTCTTGTCTTTCAAGGAAGACTTGGCTCACTATAGCGTGAGTAAGGCTGGGGTCATTGCCTTAACAAGAGCCCTGGCTAAGGAACATGGGAAGCATGGTTTCAGAATAAATGCGATATTGCCTGGAGGGGTGATCACCCGTGGGACGAAGATGGTTGCTAAAGGGATATTTCGCTTTAATCTTGGTCTCATTAGGACAGGCATCCAATTCAAGCAACGGCTGCCCATAGGCCGGCTTGGACAACCAGACGAAGTGGCATGTATGGCCCTGGTTCTGGCTTGTGACATCTCCAGTTACGTCCATGGTGCAGCAATACCAGTTGACGGAGGATTCTTAGCGGCATAGGTGATCTTATCCAGTTGGCCTAGACCACTTTGTCTTGATTTGAAGATACTCAAACCGAGCGCTTCGACTGAGCGCTCAGCGTCGAAGCCTCAGCTCAAGGGGCAGTCGGCTGGCGCGAAAGCGCGCCCGAGTCGCGATTTCAATCGGTTGCTGTGAGAAAAAAAGGCGCGGGAGAGTTTGGCCAAAGCAAAGAGGGTGATTGAGGAGATGGGGTATCATCGGAGGGACAGGGAGGTGGCGGAGTTGGAGGGGGAGTTGGAAACACTGAGGCACTGAGGACACTGAGGGTTTCAGTGTATTTAGTGCTTTCAGTGAATCAGTGATTCTGGAGAGGAGAGAACTGATGAAAACCTACACCTTTCACGTATCCCTGCCCGGCACAGGGCGGGCGTGGCGCAAAATCGAGATGCGCGCCGATCAAACGCTGGAGGATTTGCACTTTGCCATCCAGGATGCCTACGAGTGGGACGCCGACCACCTCTACTCGTTCTTCATGAGCGGCCAGGCGTGGGACACCAGCACGGAGTATTGCCTGCCCGAAGGCTGTGATCCGTGGGGAGAGCCCCTGTACGATGAGGAGTTTGAGGAACCAGTTGGGCTTGAGCTTAACGAGGAACAACGCACCCAATTGTTTCAGATATTGGATGAGCAGTTTGGCATCCCACCAGAGTTGAGCAAGGGGGTACTGGCCGATTTCGAGCAGCAGATAGCCGCCGAACCAGGCGATGTGCGCACCACGACCCTTGAATCGCTGGGCTTGAAACCCAAGCAGGAGTTCATGTACCTGTTTGACTATGGCGACGAGTGGCGCTTCAAGGTGCGGGTGCACGCCATCAACGAGAACGCCGACCCCGAGGCCGAATATCCCCGCCTGGTCGAGTCGGTGGGCGAGGCGCCAGAGCAGTATCCCGCCTGGGACGAATAGGGCAAAGATGAGGTCTAGCTTTGCAAGCTTACCTGGGTGAAATTGCGGCCCTGACCACGGCCGTATGCTGGGCAGCCACGTCACTTTGTTTCACGATTGCCGGTGAGCAGGTTGGTTCCCAGCTTGTCAACCGGGTGCGGTTACTGCTGGCGGCTTTGTTCCTGGCCATCACTCACCTATTGTGGCAAGGCGAGGTGTTGCCGATCCACGCAGAATCATCCCGCTGGGGATGGTTGGGATTGTCCGCCATCATCGGGTTGGTGGTGGGCGATGGGCTGTTGCTCCAGGCCTTTGTCCTGATCGGGACACGCCTTTCCATGTTGTTGATGACGTTGGCGCCGGTGATCGGTGCGCTGCTGGCCTGGGTCTTCTTGGGAGAAGCGCTGAGCCCACTGGAAATCGGTGCGATCATCTTGACGATGGGCAGCGTCGCGTGGGTGGTTTCGGAACGGGGCAACTCGGACCCCGTGGGCGGTAACCCCAGAAACTATGTCATCGGGGTGCTGTGCGGGATTGGTGGTGCGTCCGGACAGGCGTTGGGGCTGATCCTGTCCAAGCGAGGGATGGCCGGCGACTTCCCGGCCCTGTCGGCGAGCCTGATGCGGTTGCTAGTGGCGTCAGCGGTGATCTGGCTGTGGGCACTGATCCAGGGCCAAGTCGGTTCCACTGTCGAGGGATTGCGTATCAGGCGCGCCCGATGGGCTATCGTGGGCGGGGCGTTAACGGGGCCATTCATGGGCATGACACTCTCTCTGGTAGCGGTCCAGTTAACACACGTGGGAATTGCGTCCACGTTGATGTCGTTGAGCCCGGTTTTCCTGCTGCCGCTGTCGCATTGGGTTTTCAAAGAGCGCATCACCCCACGGGCCATCGTCGGGACGGTGGTGGCGATGGTGGGCGTGGCGATGATTTTTTGCACATAAGATTGACTTCTTAGCTGGCAGAGTGCGCCTTCGTCGCTGACATCGCGGGCGAGGATACGCGCGGCACTAACTATGGACTGTATACCTTCGCCTACTTCCTGGGGGCAGCTCTGGGGCCGCTGGGGGGCGGCTGGCTGTACGATAACCTGGGGCACGCCACGCCCTTTATTTCAACGCCACCGTCCTGCTCGTGGGCGCGTTGCTGGTAGTAGCGACGGTGTTGCGCGAACCGCGATGGAGCGAGACTGTTTTGTCGGAGGCATCTTCATGAACTCCTGCGACCGACTGTTGACCGCGCTAGATGGAGGGG
This sequence comes from Anaerolineae bacterium, assembly GCA_049589355.1. Lineage (GTDB taxonomy): Bacteria > Chloroflexota > Anaerolineae > VGOG01 > VGOG01 > JBAWAP01. The sequence continues at coordinate 149 of JBAWAP010000244.1, read as the reverse complement.
AGCCAGACCGCGTCCCCTGCGCGCTGGGCTTTTACCACGTGGACATTGAGAGGCTGGTCCCGCCCGGCCAATACCGGCCCGATCTGGTGGACGTGAGCTTTGTCGAGTTCCCTCTCTCGCCGGAGGAGAAGGCCCTGGAACGTATGGCC
>JBAWAP010000243.1:0-15323 GCA_049589355.1 Anaerolineae bacterium | reverse complement strand
GAAGACCTGCTTATCTATAGGTTTCCTATAGGCGAAGTTATATTTGATGAGGATCTTACAATTCCTAATTACCCTTACGCAAAAGCCCATCTTGTTATCCGCAGACATGAAACTCCTTTTGAAAGTTCTCCTCGTTCTCCCTATCGAGAAGGTATTTTGGTCAAAAGCACAGCAGCTATACACGATTGCACTTATTTTGGCCTTGAATCAGAACCTTTCGCCTGGAGATTCACAGGCGAACTACATTGTGAGTTCATTGATAGACTGATTCGCGAATATGACGACCGCGAGGAAGCAAGTCCTGATCACCCCGACCATCCAACAGACAATCCCATAAGATTGCTGGATCCATTCCGTGACGGACTAATCGCCGAACACCCTTTTACACAGGTGCTCTACAAGAAATCGAAAGAGATCTTGCAACCTCTCATCGAGGACTTAAAAGCCGCTGAGGAACCCCCAAAACGAGATGTTACGGATAAAAGCCTGGAGAGGAAATTAGATGGCCTTTCTAAGGAGATTTCAAAGGTTTTCGAGGAGAAATTAGACGAACTGGATGAGGAGATCATCACAGTAAGCGTTGATGACCCTCGAATTAAGAAGCTCGGTATAGGATTGCACATCATTCCACCTGAAGAACAGCCCATTATCGTGAATCAGCCCAAAACGTTTTCTGTTGTGGTGAAACACTATGAAACTCTGGATGAGTCCCTACCAGTAGACGTTATTAGCAGCAACCCTGATAGTGTTGGGGTTCGCAGATCGCCAGTATTCGTGAGAAAGTCCTTTGAGGACGATAGAGTTGGAAGGACTACCTTTACTGTAGAGGGTTATGAGGTTGGCACAGAAGAATTAGTTGAAGTCTACTACGGTAGCTATAACAATGTGGTACTTGTGAAAGTTGTTGAACCACCACCCCCTCCCGAGTTACCCGATGGTCTCTCTTTTGAGAAACCTCTATATCATTTGAGAATCAATAAGGAAAAAACCCTGGGCCTACGGCTCAAAACTGACACTGAATTGGGCAATCAAATCATTGCAGAAATTGTCTCCGATCACCTCGAAGTGGTTGTAAAGGGTGGGGGAAGGTGTAGACTACGCAAAACTGATATGCCAGGAGTATTCATGGGCAAGATTAGAGTTCAAGGACGGCAATTAAAGGTAAAGGGCAAAGTAACAGCTCGCATGGAAGGTTTCGAGCCCGCAGAGACTCATGTCGTAGTTGAAGAACGTCCACCTGTAAGCGGAGTGAAATTGGATTTTAGACCGGTTGAAGATTATTTTGGAGCAGTAAGATACAAGTGGGACACTGAAAACCCGTATCTCTTGTTGATTGCGGCGGAACATCCTTCGATCAGAAGATACTTAGGAGAGCCAACTGGAGAGAAGTATTCTGGAACAGATTCTCCACTTTATCATACAGTTCTTGCTGAGGTCATTGCTGAGGCATTAGCATTCTGGATACTAGAGAAGCAATTCAAAAGAGAAGGCCAGGAGGGAATGTTAGATTACGCTTCTACTGACGCTTATTATCACAAACACTTCTCTGAATTTCTTTCTGTTGCTCATAAGAATCTTGTTTCAATGCCCACATATGGCACAACTTAGATATGCAGAAGAGGATTGTATAGAACATGGCTACTTCAGTATGGCCTTTTGATTATCTCAGTGAGCCTCATCACATCGATCGCAAACACGGCAATCATCTAATCGTGTTTTTGCTCTCCCCGTTTAGTCCCAAGGAGAGATACGACGAGCTACTTGTGTTCTGTCAATCCGTCTGTGCTGAGGTTGGACGTATAATCCATGCCGAGGTGGAGTGCATTCGGGCCGATTCGCTTTCCACGCCTAATGTCATTCACCAGGACATTTGGAGCTACATACAAATGGGAGACGCCATAATTGCTGATGTATCCGACCGAAACGGAAACGTAATGCTGGAACTCGGTGTAGCAGCGTCGTTTCGAGACAAGGACAAAGTGATCATTATCTGCGACCAGGAATCTGAGGGTGGCTTCTTGTTTGACATCTCTCCCGCTCGTCATCTCACCTATCGACGCAGCTTGTCCGGCGATGCTGCGTTTCGCACGCGACTCATCCGGGCACTATTGTATTCACTTGCTCCGGCACCATATGTGCCACCGGACTATACAGGCGTCCAACTGCCTGTGAGTTTGGACCTTAGCGGTGGCATTGATTCCGCAAACCTAGTTGGTCCCAGCAACGCCCATAGGCGGTTGTTGAGCGATGGCTTGGAATTCGGCTCTTTCTATGTGTTTCGCTACTCGTGGCTGACGCTTGGCTTGGATCAATTTAGGAATATCAGACTACGAGCAGAGATGCGGTTCACCGAGCTTCATCCGGACGCCACTGCGGGCCAAGGTTGGGTTGGAATTATGCTTCGAAGCCCGCATTTCTTTGCCGATTACGGACACCTTGTGTACGTTGTCTCGAACGGAGCCGTTCAACACACCCAACCGGTCGACGAGTTCCATAAGGAGCCAGACGATCCCCTGTTGGGGCAAATTCCTAACTTTAAACTCACAGACTGGGTGCACTTCGATCTACTATTTGACGAGCAGAGTCTCGCGGGATCGGTTGGCGGCATCACTTTCGATATCCCCGTTTCCGGCATGCCGTTCACGCATAACGCAGGGCATTTGCGCTTTCAAACGTACTTGGCTCGCGCGTGTCTAAAAAGCTTGGAGGTGGAGGCGCCGGCGTAGCGTTACCGTTCTCTGTATAATACGCCGCTGAAGCTGACGAGTGCTCTGTCACGCCCCTTGCGGGACAAGGCACGCACCAGTCGGCGAAGGCCAGCCGCACTCGCAGTTCAGCGCCAGGGGTGTTACACAGTTGACTATTACTTATACTTCCCGAGGATCAGTCAAGCCTCTTGAAAGGAGTAACCGGAATGCTCAACAAGAGACCTAGTTTCGTCGCGCTGCTCACCCTGTTGGTAGCCTTCACTGTGGCGGCTGGCTGCAACCCGCAACAGCAGGAAATCAAAGCAAGTATTGGCGATAATGGCCGCGAGATGCAGCTCAAGAAGGGCCAAACCCTGGTCGTTACCCTGGAGGCTAATCCGACTACTGGGTATTCGTGGGAGGTGGCAGAGCCTCTCGATGAGCAGGTCTTGCGACAGGTGGGCGAGCCGGAGTTCAAGCAGGAATCCGATCTGGTCGGGGCTGGAGGTGTGCAGATTCTCCGCTTCGAGGCAATGAACGCAGGTCAGACGACTTTTAAGTTGGTCTATCACCGCCCTTGGGAAAAGGATGTGGAACCGCTGGAAACTTACTCAATCGAGGTTGTGGTGCGCTGATAGGTCATAGTTCTGTATAACATTCGGGTAACCACGGCTCACTTCTAAGCTGGCGACCGCTGGGCGATGAAGTCGCCCAGCTACGAAGCGCCGCCCGATGAAATCGGGCTTTTATCCAGTTTGCCAGGGTTAAGCCTCATTGATGAGGCGCTGCTCCGTAGACGACTTCATCGTCGGGCGGGCGGCTTGGGAAACGTACCCCGATTAGATTTTTTACTTCATTTGACTTGCGGACGTGAGATCTGGAGTGGTACAAGGTTAAGCAAGGCAACCCAATGGACGAAAAGGTCCTCTTGCGAAACGTGGGTGTCTCCAACTCCCACGAGATCAACGTTTATATCGAGCGGGGCGGGTATCAGGCCCTGCCCAAGGCGCTGAAGGAGCACCAACCCGAGGAGCTGGTGGAGCTGGTCAGAGCTTCGGGCTTGAGGGGGCGGGGCGGAGCCGGGTTCCCGGCGGGGGTGAAATGGGGCTTCCTGCCCAAGGGAGTCTACCCCCGCTATCTCGTGTGCAACGCCGACGAAGGCGAGCCCGGCACTTTCAAAGATCGCGTGCTCATCGAACACGACCCCCACGGGCTCATCGAAGGCATCATCATCTCCTCCTACGCTTGCCAGGTGGAACAGGCTTTTATCTACATCCGCGGTGAGTACGCCCTCGGGGCCAACCGGCTGGACAGAGCCGTGGAACAAGCCTACGAGAAGGGCTACCTGGGCCAGGATATTCTAGGCAGCGGCTATAATCTGGAGCTAGTAGTGCATCGCGGAGCAGGGGCCTACATCTGCGGCGAGGAGACCGCGCTTTTGACCTCGCTGGAGGGAAACCGGGGACATCCCAAGCTGAGGCCGCCCTTCCCAGCCACCGAGGGGCTCTATCGCCAGCCGACCATCATCAACAACGTGGAGACCCTCTTCAACGTGCCCTTCATCGTCCAGCACGGGGTCGAATGGTACAGAGGCTTCGGGACGGAGAGGAGCCCGGGGCCAAAGCTTTTCTGCATCAGCGGCCACGTCAAAAAGCCCGGCGTCTACGAGCTGCCCCTGGGCACGCCCCTGCGGACGCTGATCTACGATTGCGCTGGCGGGCCGCTGGACGGAAAGCCTATCAAGGCTGTCATCCCTGGCGGGGTTTCCACGCCCATGCTCCCCGCCGAGGCGATAGACCAGGCCAACCTGGACTTCGAATCGCTGCTCGAGGCTGGGTCCATGCTGGGCTCCGGGGCGGTGATCGTCATCGGCGAGGGGACCTGCATCGTCAAGGCAGTGGGGCGAATGATCGCCTTCTTCCGCCACGAGTCCTGTGGCCAGTGCCTTCCCTGCCGCGAGGGCACCGATTGGCTGTATAAGATCCTGCAGCGCATCGAGCACGGGGAGGGCCGCGAAGAAGATTTAGACCTCTTGCTCGACATCTGCGATAACATGGACTACGCCCAGGGAAAGAGTCTATGCCCCTTGGCCGGCTCGCCGCCGGGACCGGTGTGCTCCAGCATCAAGCACTTCCGCGACGAGTACCTGTATCACATTCATGAGAAACGCTGTATGGTCTGATGGTCGGATGGTCCTTAGTCAAGTGGTCTCTATGGGGAATCTATTCCTCTGATTTGAACTTTGGCCTTTGAGCTTTGAACTTTGGATTTGACACATGGAGTCAATGGTAACTCTAACCATAGATGACCAAGAGGTAACAGTCCCGGCGGGAACTTTGGTGCTAAAAGCTGCCGAGAGCATCGGCATTGAGATTCCCACCTTCTGCTATTACGAGAAGTTGATCCCTTTGGGGGGCTGCCGCTTGTGCCTGGTTGAGATCGAGAAGATGCGGGGCCTGCAGACAGCCTGCACGACGCCCGTGCGAGAGGGGATGGTGGTACACACCAACACCCCAGAGGTGAGCAAGACCCGCAAGGGGATGCTGGAATTCCTGCTCACCAACCACCCTCTCGATTGCCCTGTTTGCGACAAAGGCGGAGAATGCACTCTCCAGGATTGGGCCTTCAAATACGGGGCCACGGAGAGCCGCTTTATCGAGGAGAAGCGACACAAGAGAAAGGCCCACGCTATCAGCCCTCTGATCATTAAAGACGAGGAGCGCTGTATCCTCTGCCAGCGTTGTGTACGATTCCTGGAAGAGTGGGCCGATGAAGCGCAGTTGGACTACTTCGGGCGGGGCCGGCTGAGCAGGGTAGATACCTTCCCCGGCTACCCCTTCGATTCCGTCTTCTCAGGCAACACCGTGGACGTCTGCCCCGTGGGGGCCCTCACCAGCCGCGTCTTCCGCTTTCAGGCCCGCAGTTGGGAGCTGGAACGAACGCCCAGCATCTGCCCCTATTGTGGCGTGGGCTGCAACATCACTCTGGACATCAAGATGAACAAGCTGCGCCGCATCGTGGCCAGGGAGAACGCCGACGTCAACGACCAGTGGCTCTGCGACAAGGGTCGCTTCGGCCACGCCTTCGTCCACAGCCCCAACAGGCTGAAGACCCCCCTGGTCAGGAAAGGCGATAAGCTAGAGCCCGCCACCTGGCAGGAGGCGCTAACCTTGATAAGCCAACGGCTGGGCAAGATCGTAGAGGAGAGCGGGCCAGAGAGCGTGGGCGGCATCGGCTCGACCCGGTCCACTAACGAGGCTAACTACCTCTTCCAGAGATTCATGCGGGCCGTGGTGGGCACCAACAACGTGGACCACATCGAGCGCGTGCCCGACGAGGCCAGGCCCCTGGGCTCCCTGGCCGAGGTGAGGGAAGCTGATGTCATCTTCCTGCTGGGTGTTGACCCTGTCGAGGAAGCGCCTATGGTCGAGCTTTTCATCCGGCGGGCCGTGCTCACCAAGGGGGCAAAGATCATCGTAGCCAATCCGCGTCGCATTGCATTAAACCGCTACGACGGCCCCTGGCTGGCCTACAAGCCCGGCAGCGAGGTGGCCGTGCTCAATGGACTAACCGAACTTCAAAGTTCAAAATCCAAAATTCAAAATTCAAGAAAGGTTGAAGAGATTACTGGCGTCTCGAGTGAAGCCTTGCGCCAGACGGCGGAAATCCTGGCCCAGGCCGAGCGGGGCCTCATCATCTATGGCTCCACTCTGGTTAGAGGGACGAACGGCGAGGCGATTCTCGCTGCCTTGACCAACCTGGCCTTGCTGACTAACAGCAGCGGCCCCTCTTACCTGGCCGAGGACTGTAACTCCCTGGGCGCGTTGGAGATGGGCGTTGCCCCCCATCTACTTCCAGGCCAACAGAGCCTGACCGACGACGAAGTGATTCAAAGGTTCGCTTCGCGCTGGAATGCGGGGCTACCTTCTGAGGCGGGATTATCTACAGATGAGATGCTGAAAGCGGCTACTGAAGGCAAGCTCAGAGCCCTCTACGTGATGAAATCCGATCCGGCCACCCATTGCCATATCGGCAAGGAGGCCCTGGAAAAGCTGGGCTTTCTGGTAGTACAGGACCTCTTCTTAACCGAAACGGCTCGACTGGCCGACGTAGTGCTGCCAGCGGCCAGCTTCGCCGAGATGGAGGGCACTTTTACCAACCTGGCAGGACGGGTACAGAAGGTGCGAGGGGCATTGCGGCTTCCAGGCGAGGCCAAGCCCGATGACCAGATCTTACTTGAGCTGGCCAAGGCCATGGGCAGCAACTTGAATTACACGTCGGCTGGTGCCGTGATGATGGAGATCGCTGAGCTCGCGCCCATGTATGAGAACATCGGTTGCGGCGACCTGGGAGAAGGCGGTTTGCCCAGAGCGGAGGATGACAGGGACCGTTCAGCTTTGGTCAAAGCTGAATACCAGCCGCCAGGAGGCGATGAAGGATACCCTCTGGCCCTGGTTACCGGTCGCCTGCTCTACGACGGCGGCATCCACCTGGGCCAATCGGAGACCATGCGCCAGTTTGTGCCTGAGCCCTTCGTGGAGATCAACCCCGCCGACGCCGAAGCGATGGGGATCACCGACGGCGCAGTAGTGACCGTAGCTTCGTCAAAGGGCAAACTGAAACTAGCAGCTAGAGTCAGCGATGACATCCGCCCTGGCTGCGTCTTCGTGCCCCAGAACTTCGCCGAAGCGCCCGTTAGCGTCCTGTTGGATGAGACAGCGGCTGTCACCTGGGTGTCAGTGAGCAGTGATCAGTATTCAGTGATCAGTGCCGACTGATTACTGGTCACTGAATACTGATCACTGGACGTAGGATATCGTCAATGGACCTAGTAGCAAGCATAGTCATCCCCTTCATCAAGAGCGCCATCATTGTTGTAGGGCTGCTGGTCGGCTTCGCCTACACGACCTGGTTCGAGCGCAAGGTGGCTGCCCGCTTCACGATACGCTACGGGCCCAATCGGGCCGGGCCCTTCGGCCTGCTGCAGCCCGTGGCCGATGCCGTTAAGGCTATCTTCAAGGAAGAGATTATCCCCGCGAAAGCGGACAAGGTGCTCTATTTCATCGCGCCGGGACTATCCATGGCCACCGCCCTCCTCGCTTTCGCCGTCGTCCCTGTGGGCAGGCCCATCCACCTCTTCGGCCGCGAGATCCCACTTTACCTCGCCGATGTCAACATCGGGGTGCTCTATCTCCTGGCCGTGGCTGGTTTGGCGACCTACGGCATCGTCCTGGGCGGATGGTCATCTAACAACAAGTATTCCCTGCTGGGAGCCCTGCGCACCGCGGCCCAGATGATCAGTTACGAGCTACCCATGGGCCTGGCTTTGATCAGCATCCTGCTGCTGGTCGGCGATCTGAGCCTGGTGAGGATCGTGGAGTACCAGGGTGCTTTGCCCCTCATCGTGCTGCAGCCCGTGGCCTTCCTCATTTATCTGATTTGCAGCTTCGCCGAGGCCAGCCGCACCCCCTTCGATCTGCCGGAGACAGAGAACGAGCTGGTAGCTGGCTTTGCCACCGAGTATGGTGGGATAAAATTCCCCCTCTTCTTCATGGCCGAGTACATCCACATGATCACCGCCAGCGCTGTGATCACCACCCTATTTCTGGGCGGCTGGCAGGGGCCCTTTGCGGACCTGCACCCCTTCATCCCTCTATTTTGGTTCTTTGTCAAGACGATCTTCATGATCTTCCTCTTCGTCTGGGTGCGGTCCAGCCTGCCCCGGGTGCGCTACGACAAGCTGATGAAATTTTGCTGGAAGTTTCTGGTCCCGCTGGCGCTGGTCAATCTGGCGGTGACTGCAATCGCAGTTGCCTTGCTCACCTGAAGTTGGAGATTAGATATTGGGTATTGGAAATGGTCATTGTTGAAGCTGTCAAGGGTTTATACCAGATTCTCAGGGGCATGGGGGTCACCCTCAGATATTTGTTCGTCAAGCCCATCACCGTCCAGTACCCTGAGGAAAGGGTTCGCCTTTACCCCCGCTTCCGTGGACGGCATGAGTTGCAGCGTCGAGAGGACGGCCTGGAGCTGTGTGTGGGCTGCGGCCTGTGTGCGGCCTATTGTCCGGCCGGCTGCATTTATGTCGAGGCCGCCGAGAACACCGAGGAGGAACGTTACTCTGAAGGGGAGCGCTACGCTAAGGTCTATGAGATCAACCTCAGCCGCTGCATTTTTTGCGGCTACTGTGAGGAAGCCTGCCCCACCGGAGCCATCAAGCTGATGCACGAATTCGCCCTGACCGACTATCAGCGGGATGACTTGGTCTATACCAAGGAACGACTGCTCATCCCGGCCACCCCTCACGTTATCCTGTTGGAGGACTAGCTTTCATGGAAATGGTTCTGTTCGTCGTTCTGGGAGCCATCGCTATCGTCGCTGCCCTGGGCGTGATCATCGCCAGGAAGGCCGTCTACAGCGCCTTGTTCCTGCTCCTCAACTTCTGCAGCCTAGCTGGACTGTACCTTCTGCTCAACGCTCAGTTCCTGGCCGCCGCTCAGGTCATCGTCTACGCCGGGGCCATTGTGGTGCTCTTCCTATTTGTCACCATGTTACTGGGTGAGAACGAGAAAGCAAGAGCAAGTTCAAACGTCAAACGTCAAACGTCAAACGTCTTGGCCGTCGTCCTGGCCGTTGTGCTATTCGTGGAAGTAGGTTACATTCTCCTCAGCGGAACACTGACCGGGACTCAGGGCTCGGATACGCCAGAAGCTATTGCTAGAATAGGCAACGTCCAGGCCATCGGCAAGCTGCTTTTCACCGACTATCTCCTACCCTTCGAGCTGGCCGCGGTCTTGCTCCTGATCGGCATCGTCGGGACAGTGGTTCTGGCAAAGAAGAAAACGGAAATCCAAAATCCAAAGCCCAAAATCCAAAATCGCAAATCGGAAATCGGAAATTGAAATGATTCCATCCTCGTATTATCTCGCTCTAAGTGCTATTGTCTTCGTCATCGGCGTCGTCGGTGTGTTGGTGCGGCGCAACGCCATCGTCATCCTGATGTGCATCGAAATGATGATGGGCGCCGCTGGCCTGGCCTTCGTCACCTTCTCCCATTACCTCAACTCCCTGGATGGCCAAGTCGCCGTCTTCCTGGTTATGGCCGTGGCCGCTGCCGAAGTGGTGATCGGATTGGCCATCATCCTCTCCATCTTTCGCCACAAGGAGACGACCGACGTGGATGAAATCAACCTGCTAAAGTGGTAATTGGAGATTAGATATTGGATATTGGAAGTTGGAGATTGGAGGTTTGAAGTTTGGATTTTGAGCTTTGGATTTTGTTGTTTCCCTTGTTGGGAGTGCTGATTAACGGCTTCTTGGGGCGTAGGATCGGCAAGAAGTGGGTTGGGCAGGTTGCCTGCGGAGCCGTGGGACTTTCCTTCCTGGTGGGCATCGGCGTGTTCTTCACCTTACTACTAGGATCTGGGGAACACGGGCGAATAGTTCCGCTCTTCTCCTGGATCACGGTAGGCGACTTCCGAATAGAGGCCGCCATCCTGGTGGATCAACTCTCCACCCTGATGACTCTGGTGGTCACAGGCGTGGGTTTCCTGATCCACGTCTACTCCGTCGGCTACATGGCCGAGGACGAGCGTTACGCCCGCTTCTTCACCCTGCTTAACCTGTTCGTCTTCTCCATGCTGATCCTGGTCCTGGCCGACAATTTCCTGCTGCTGTACGTCGGCTGGGAGCTGGTGGGGCTGTGCTCGTACCTGCTTATCGGCTTCTGGTTCGAACGGCCAGCGGCGGCTGAGGCAGGCAAGAAGGCTTTCCTGGTCACCCGCATAGGCGACTTCGGCTTCGCCCTGGGGGTGATGCTCATCTTCGTCACCTTCGGCACCCTGGGCTACGCTCAGGTGTTCGAGCAGGCACCGCACACGCTCACCACCAGCCTGGCCACGGCCATCACCCTGCTGCTCTTCGCTGGGGCAGTGGGCAAGTCGGCCCAGATCCCCCTCTACGTCTGGCTGCCCGATGCCATGGAGGGTCCCACTCCGGTCTCCGCCCTCATCCACGCGGCCACGATGGTCACCGCCGGCGTCTACATGGTGGCCCGCACTCACGCGCTGTTCGAGTTGGCGCCCGTCTCCATGACGTTGGTAGCCGCCATCGGTGCGGTCACTGCCTTCTATGCGGCGACCATCGCCCTGGTGCAAAACGACATCAAGCGCCTGCTGGCCTACTCCACCATCAGCCAGTTGGGGTACATGTTCCTGGCCGTGGGGGTGGGAGCCTACGCCTCAGGCATCTTCCACCTCACCACCCATGCCTTCTTCAAGGCCCTTCTCTTCCTCGGCGCAGGCAGCGTCATGCACGGCCTGTCGGGCGAGCTGGACATGCGCAAGATGGGCGGCCTTAAAGACAAGATGAGAACCACCTACCGGACGTTTCTGGCGGGGGCGGCAGCCCTGGCGGGATTCCCCCTGCTGTCGGGGTTCTTCAGCAAGGACGAGATCCTGTGGCGTGCCTTCAACAGCTCCATCGTTCTGTGGCTGATCGGCATTGTCACTGCCTTCCTGACCGCCTTCTACACCTTCCGCGCTGTCTTCCTCACCTTCTGGGGACCGTCGCGGGTGGACAAGGAATTGCACATCCACGAATCTCCACGAATCATGACCACTCCCCTGACCATCCTGGCGGTGTTGGCCCTCGTAGGTGGCCTCATCGGGATACCGCATCTCTCGGCCATCGAGGGCTTCTTGGAGCCGGTCTTCGCCCATCATGAGGCTGTGCTGCCCCCCCTCGGTCCCCCCCAACCCTGGGGGGGAAGTGGAATCCTGGAATGGGTGCTGATGGCCCTCTCGGCCATAGTAGCTATCGTGGCCATCATTCTGGCTCAGTACATGTACCTGGTGAACCCCGGCCTGCCGGAGCGCTTGAGCCAACGATACGCCTCCCTCTACAAGCTGCTCTCCAACAAGTACTACGTGGACGAGATCTACATGGCGTGGATCGTCAATCCCCTGCGGAACTTTGCTGGTTTTCTGAGCCAGGTACTGGACGCAGGGATCATTGACGGGGCAGTGAACAGCCTGGCCGCCTTCTTTGGCTGGAGCGGCGAGGAGACGCGCAAGTTACAGACGGGCTACGTGCGAAATTACGGGTTGGCTATGCTCGTGGGTGTGGTGGTGGTGCTCGGTTACCTGATCCTGAGGTGAAAGACGTGAAGACGTGAAACGTCAAACGTGAAAGAGGTCTTGCTGCATGAATCAACTGGATTTCCCCATCCTCTCTCTGATAACCTTCCTGCCCTTGGTCGGGGCCCTGGTAATCCTGTTCATCCCTAGCGAAAAGGCGAGGGCGATAAAGAGCTGGGCCGTTGCCGTTACCGCAGTTGATTTCGTTATCTCACTGACTCTATACTTCTACTTTCAGTCCGACAATGCCCAAATGCAGTTCGTGGAACATTTTACCTGGATCGAGAGCCTGGGCATCAGCTACCATCTTGGCGTGGACGGCATCAGTCTCTTCTTAGTGCTGTTGACCACTCTCCTGACCCCGATTGCAGTGCTATCCTCCTGGACGGCCATCACCGACAAGGTGAAGGAGTACATGGTCTTCATGCTCCTCCTGGAGACAGGGATGATCGGGGTGTTCGTGGCCCTCGATCTGTTCCTGTTCTTCGTCTTCTGGGAGGCGACGCTGATCCCCATGTACTTCCTGATCGGGCGCTGGGGCGGTGCCCGCCGCATCTACGCCGCCCTCAAGTTCTTCCTCTACACCTTCGCGGGCAGCGCCCTGATGCTGGTGGCTATCCTGGTGCTGTATTTCATGAACGCTCAGGCCACTGGCCAGCCTACTTTCGACCTGCTTCAATTATTACAGTTCGACGTACCCGTGGCCGCCCAGACCTGGCTATTCCTGGCCTTCGCCCTGGGCTTCGCCATCAAGGTCCCTCTCTTTCCCTTCCACACCTGGCTGCCCGACGCCCACGTGGAAGCGCCCACCGCCGGCAGCGTGATCCTGGCCGGCGTCCTGCTGAAGATGGGGGCCTACGGCTTCGCCCGCTTCTGCCTGCCGCTTTTTCCCGACGCCTCGGTGACCTTCGTGCCTCTGCTGTCCGTCCTGGCCATCATCGGCATCATCTACGGCGCGCTGGTGGCCCTGAGCCAACGGGACGTTAAGAGCCTGGTGGCCTACTCCAGCGTCAGCCACCTGGGCTTTGTAGTGCTGGGCATCTTCACCCTGAACGTCCAGGGGCTATCGGGAGGCATCCTGCAGATGGTCAACCACGGCCTCAGTACCGGAGCCCTGTTCCTGCTGGTGGGCATGCTCTACGAGCGCCGGCACACCCGATTGATCGAGGACTTCGGGGGGCTGTGGAAGCAGGTGCCGCTGTTCGGCATCTTCCTGCTGATCGTCACCCTCTCTTCCATCGGACTGCCCGGCTTGAACGGCTTCGTCGGCGAGTTCACCATTCTGGTCGGCACCTTCCGCGCCAACGTGGCTTACGCCGTCTTCGCCGCCCTGGGCATCATTTTGGGGGCCTGGTACATGCTCACCATGTTCCGCCGGGTGATGCACGGCCCGCTGGATAAGCCGGCCAATAGAGAATTGAAGGACCTTTCGGCCCGCGAGATCGCCGTCCTGGTGCCCATCGTCGTACTCATCTTCCTGATCGGGGTTTTCCCGAACCTGTTCTTCGACAAGATGGGTAGCTCCGTGGCGGCTTTGTTGGCGCAGGTTGGCAGACCGTGAAACGTGAAACGTCAAGGCGTAAAAGATGAGCATTGAGATACCCAGTTTGAATCTGATAGCTCTTGCACCGGAGTTCGTAATTATCGTGGCGGCGCTTGTGGTCCTCCTGGTTGAGCTTTTCAGGGGTGAGAAGGAGAGCGCCCTGCCGGCCTGGCTCAGCCTGGCAGGGGTGATCATCTCCGCTGCGGTTTTGTTTGCGAACTGGGGTAGCGAAACATCCAGCTTTCAGAACATGGCTGCGGCCGATGGCTACAGTTTGTTCCTCAATCTGGTTTTCTTGACGACGGCGGGGTTATCCATCCTCATCTCCATCGAGTACGTAGCCCGGGAAGGGATGGCCGCCGGCGAGTATTACGCCCTGCTTCTCCTGGCCACGGCCGGCATGATGCTGATGGGCGCCGCCACCGACCTGATCATCATCTTCCTGGCGCTGGAGATCCTCTCCATCCCCCTGTACGTGCTGACCGGCCTCAACCGCGCCCGGCTGGAGTCCGGCGAGGCGGCTCTGAAGTACTTCCTCCTGGGCGCTTTTGCCTCGGCCTTCTTCCTCTACGGCATCGCCTTGACCTACGGAGCCACCGGGACGACGAACCTGGCGGGAATCGTTGGCTTCCTGGGGAGCGCAAGCGCGGGGCCTTATCTCTACATCGCCCTGGGCCTGCTCCTCATTGGCTTTGCTTTCAAGGTGGCGCTGGTCCCCTTCCACATGTGGGTTCCCGACGTCTACCAGGGAGCGCCCACTTCGGTCACGGCCTTCATGTCGGTGGGAGCCAAAGCGGCTGGCTTCGCCGCCCTGGCCCGCGTCCTGCTCTACGCCTTCCCGACCCTGGCATCGAGCTGGAAGGTTCCTCTGGCGGCGCTGGCCGTGCTGACCATGACCCTGGGCAACTTGGCCGCCATCGCCCAAACCGACATCAAGCGCATGCTGGCCTACTCCAGCATCGCCCACGCGGGCTACATCCTGGTGGGCGTCGTGGCCGCCAACGAAGCTGGTGCTGCCGGTGTCCTCTTCTACCTCTTGGCCTACGCCCTCATGAACGTAGGCGCCTTCGCCACCGCCATCGTCGTGGGCCAGCGCGGGGAGCCAGGCGTGGAGATAGCTGACTACGCTGGCCTGGCCTCCCGCCGCCCCTTCCTGGCGGCAGCCATGGCCATCTTCATGCTCTCCCTGGCAGGCGTCCCGCCCCTGGCCGGCTTCATGGGCAAGTTCTATCTGTTCAGCGCCGCTGTCCAGGCCGACCTGACCTGGCTGGCCATCATCGGCGTCCTCAACAGCGTCCTCTCCGCCTTCTTCTACCTGCGGGTCATCGTGGTCATGTACATGAGAGAGGCCGAGGAGCCCAAGCCCCTCAGCCTCTCCTGGCCCCTGGCTGTAGCCGTCGCCTTAGCTGCCCTGGGCACCGTCGCCTTGGGCCTGTGGCCCTCGCCGCTGCTGGACATGGCTCAGCAAGCCATTGGAGCTCTGCTGGGAGCTTAATTCCCCCCTGAGCAATACGAAAACAAAAGCCTCGCTGTGTGTTTTCCACGAGCGAGGCCTTTCCCTTGCGGGATAGTATGCAGTTCTCTTATCGCTCAGGCACTGCACACTAACGTTCCGCTTCACCTGCCGCCAACTCTGGCAAGACTCATAGCTCAACCAGAGCGCGGGCTGCCTCAGAGCGCACGCATACCCGCGCCGAAGGCGGTCAGGTGCAAGCGCTTGTTAGCACAGCAGGCGGCGATGGCAAGATACCCTGCTCGACCGGCGCCACACCCGCGCAAACCGCCTCAGCCACGGCACCCCATTGCACGAAGACAACAGGGCAGGCGAAGCGACCGTGCCTTCCCGTACCCTGGCAGGCTGACCCGCCCTGATTAATCCCAAAAAGAAAAAACCCTTCTCAGGAAACGCCGAAAGCCTGCCTGCTAACGTCACAACTCAGCGGCGCCGCGCTTCAT
>JBAWAP010000242.1:0-9320 GCA_049589355.1 Anaerolineae bacterium | reverse complement strand
AGCTCCACCTCGGTGGCGGCACCGACCTTGATGACCGCTACTCCGCCAGTCAGCTTGGCCAGCCGCTCCTGCAGCTTCTCCTTGTCGTAATCCGAGGTGCTCTTATCGATCTCGACCTTGATCTGCTCCATGCGGCCCTTGATCTCCTTGTCAGAACCCTTGCCCTCGATGACGGTGGTGTCGTCCTTGCTGGCTACGACCTTGCGGGCCTGACCGAGGTCGCTGATCTGCGCCGTCTCCAACTTGCGGCCCATCTCCTCGGTGATCACCTGGCCGCCGGTGAGGATAGCGATGTCCTGGAGCATGGCCTTGCGCCTGTCGCCGAAGCCGGGGGCCTTCACGGCCAGCAAGCTGAAAGTACCCCGCAGCTTGTTGAGAACCAGGGTAGCCAGGGCCTCCCCGTCCACGTCCTCGGCGATGACCACCAACTCACGCCTGCCCACCTGAACCAACTTCTCCAGGATGGGGATGATGTCGGTGGCAGCGGAGATCTTCTTATCATAAATCAGGATGTAGGGATCCTCCAGCTCGGCTTGCATGGCCTCGGGGTTGGTGATGAAGTAGGGGGAGATGTAGCCCCTATCGAATTGCATTCCCTCCACGTACTCTTTCTCGAAGGCCAGGCCCTTCGACTCCTCCACGGTGATCACCCCGTCTTTGCCGACCTTGTCCATCACCTCGGCGATGAGCTCGCCGATCTCCTTGTCGTTGGCCGAGATGGCAGCCACGTTGGCGATTTCCTCCTTGGTGACCAGCTCCTTGGACTGCTCCTTGATGGCCTCCACGATGGCCTGGGTGGCTCTCTCGATGCCCCTCTTGATGAGCATGGGGTTGGCTCCAGCGGCCACATTCTTCAGCCCCTCGTTAACGATCATGTGGGCCAGGACGGTGGCGGTGGTGGTGCCATCGCCAGCCACGTCGTTGGTCTTGGTGGCGGCTTCTTTGAGGAGTTGAGCCCCCATGTTCTCGTAGGGGTCTTCGAGCTCAATCTCCTTGGCCACGGTGACTCCGTCGTGGGTGATGGTGGGGGCTCCCCACTTCTTGTCCAGGGCCACGTTGCGTCCCTTTGGCCCCAGGGTGGTGCCCACGGCGGTAGCCATGACGTCAATGCCCTTTTTCAGGGCCCTTCTAGCTTCTTCTGAGAAGATAAGTTGCTTTGCAGGCATAATCTAACCTCCCTTCAATTCTCAAATCCCAATGACCAAATCCCAATTGGTCATTGGTCATTGGCTCATTGGTCATTCTACAATAGCGAGGACATCGCTTTCCTTGAGGACCAGGACCTTGCGGTTGGCCTCCAGCTTGACCTCGGTGCCGGCGTACTTGGCGAAGAGGACGCGGTCACCCTCCTTGACGTCCATGGGGATGCGCTTTCCCTCTTCGTCTCGCTGGCCTGGGCCAACGGCCAGGACCTTGCCCTCCTGGGGCTTCTCCTTGGCCGTCTCGGGAAGGACGATGCCACTGGCCGTCACTTCCTCCCTCTCGATAGGCTCCACAATCAAACGGTCGCCTAAGGGCTTCAACTTAATTGACATTTACTCTACCTCCATGATAAGATTTTTGATCCTTTGTCTCGCAGGGCCGAGAAAGAGGGCCATGCTTCTTTTAGCACTCTTAAATCGAGAGTGCTAAGCATGGCATATATAATACCACAAGAGCGCGAAAAGCGCAAATCGCTTGGGTGCGAGGCCGCGTATCACCAGTTAACGTCGTGATCTATCTCGCCATCGGCGAAAGGGGTGGAACTGGGGGGAAACACGCTGATAAACATCAGCGCTGTTCCCTTGTCCTCAGGTGGGGAAAGAGGATAACCTCGCGGATGGAGACTTGGTCGGTCAACAACATGGTCAAGCGATCAATGCCCATGCCAAAGCCTCCCGTGGGAGGCATGGCGTAGCTCAAAGCAGTCAGCCAATCCTCGTCCATCTGATGAGCCTCCTCGTCGCCAGCTTCATAAGCGCGTCCCTGGGCCAGGAAACGTTCCTCCTGATCCAGGGGGTCGTTTAGCTCGGTGAAGGCGTTGCAGATTTCCATGCCCCCTACGAAGCCCTCGAAGCGCTCCACGATTGCCGAGTGTCCCGGCTTTCGCTTGGCCAGGGGTGAGACCTCCAGGGGGTAATCAACGAGGAAAGTGGGCTGGATGAGCCTAGGCTCCACATAGTTGGAGAGAAGGGCATCAATGAGCTTGCCCCGGGTGGCCTTGGGCTCCACGTTGCCTCCGATGGCTCGGATCGCCTGGTACAAGCTCTGGGCATCGGGGTAGTCCTGATAGTCAATACCTGATTCTTCTTTGATGGCTTGGCGCAAGCTGCGGCGCGGCCAAGGCGGAGCGAGGTCAATCTCGGTGCCTTGATAGGTGATGCAAGTTGTGCCTAGCACCTCCTGCGTTACGTAGGAGACCATTTCTTCGGCCATCTTCATGACATCGTTGTAATCGGCGTAGGCCTGGTAGAACTCTAATTGGGTGAATTCGGGGTTGTGCGTATGGGAGACACCTTCATTGCGGAAGTCCCTGCCAATTTCGTAGACTCGCTCGTAGCCGCCGATGATCAGCCGCTTGAGATAGAGCTCATCAGAGATACGGAGATAGAGGTCTTGCTCCAAGACGTTGTGATAGGTGATAAAGGGCCTGGCTGCTGCTCCGCCGTAGAGGGGCTGCAGAACAGGAGTCTCCACCTCCAGGAATTCCCGCCCGTCCAGGAAGCGGCGCAGAGCGCTGACGATGCGGGCCCGGATCAAGAAAATCTTTCGCACTTCCTCATTGGCGATGAGGTCCAGGTAGCGCTGACGATAGCGGGTCTCCACATCCTTGAGTCCATGCCATTTCTCAGGCAAGGGATGCAGGGATTTGGCCAGCATGTTGAAATCTCTTGCATGGAGGGTGACTTCGCCGGTGCGGGTGCGAAAGAGCTGCCCTGTTACCCCGATGAAATCGCCGATATCGAAATCCCGTCTGAAGAATTCGTAGGCCTCCTCCCCCAAGGTATCCTGACGTAGATAGATTTGGATACGCCCGCTGCCGTCTTCGATGTGGGCAAAGGCTGATTTCCCCATCACCCGGATGCTCATCAGCCTGCCAACTAAGCTGAGCTCTCTCTGAGGCTTGTCAGTTTCCAACTCCAGGATGGCCTCGGCCGCCGTATGAGTACGCTGGACCCGTGGCGGATAGGGGTCTACGCCTCTTTCCCTGATCCTCTCCAGTTTGATATGGCGCTGCCTCTCCAAATCGCTGAGTTTCTCCATTCCCTCTCCTTGCTTATGGAACCAGGCCAGCGTGCAAAGAGTGCAAAAGTCCCTTGCGTTTGGCGCTTAATCTGACTATTGGATAGCGACTATCCGGAACCGCAGGATGCCATCGGGGGCGTTGACGATGACCTCATCGCCTACGCGATGACCCAGCAAGGCTTGACCGAGGGGAGATTGATTGGAGATGCGGCCCATCTTGGGATCTGCCTCGGCGTAGCCGACGATGTGGTAAGTCTCCGGCTCTTCTTTCTCCTCTGCCACCGTCACGCGGCTGCCTATGCCCACTCTGTCAGCAGGGCCGCCCTCCTCAATGATCACAACGTTCTTTAGGATTGTCTCTAGGGTCAGGATGCGGCCTTCAACAAAGGCTTGCTCATTCTTGGCATCCTCGTACTCGGCGTTCTCTAGGATGTCCTGTTCCTCCTCCAAGACAGCACGCAGGCGCTGAGCTACCGCTTGGCGACGCACGGTACGTAAGTATTCTAGCTCCTCCTCGAGCTTTCTGAGCCCTTCTGGGGTCAAAAAGGTCGTCTGTTCGGTCATGCTTCCCTCACTCAACAAAGATTAGCCCCCACCGAGTTCGGTGAGGGAGGGTCCGGAGCGCTTGGTGCATCAGGAGGCAAGGGCAACCGCTTGCCAGCGTATCGGATGTCCACCATCGTCCGAGTTCGGATAACGAAGAGCGCCTGAATCGCAATATGCGAAAACCTGCTATCTATAGACAAAAACTGAGAGGTGACACTCTCAGTCGGCAATCCACTGTAGTATATTATAAACCAAATTGGCTTATTTGTAAAGTGAGCATTGAGGGAACCTTTTATACCCTCACTGCGTCTAGTAAGTGAATTGGTGACTACTCAGGCTGTCATTGCGAGCGAAGCGAAGCAATCCCCAAGCCGCAAGGAGGAGATTGCTTCGTCGCAAAAAATGCTCCTCGCAATGACACGGGCTGAGCAGTTACGTGAATTGACACATCTTTCAACCTGAGTCCAAAAGGAGGCCATGGAGATGAAAAGGAGAATTCTGCTAGTCACGGCTATGCTTCTGGGCCTGATCATGGCTACGGTGGGAAACTCTTACGCCGACGGTGTCATTATCCCCGATCCACCTCCCCACGTTCCGATCACCGATGTTCCCAACCTGACCATTAAGTACCACCGGGTGAGGGTGACCATCGAGAATCAAGTGGCTATCACTCACGTGGATCAGGTCTTCGTCAACGAAACACCCTACGAGTTGGAAGGCACTTATATCTTCCCTCTGCCCGAGGAGGCAGCGATCTCGGAGTTCTCTATGTGGGTGGATGGGGAGAGGCTGGAAGGCCAGATCCTCGATAAGGACAAGGCTCGCCGCATCTACGAGGACATAGTGCGCCGCCGTAAAGACCCCGCCCTCCTCGAATACGTGGGAAGGAATGCTTTCCAGGCCCGAATCTTCCCCATCCCCTCTCACGGGGAGCGGCGCGTTGAGCTGGAGTACAGCCAGGTGCTCTCGATGGACGGAGGCCTGGTCAAGTACGTTTACCCCTTGGACACCGAGCGGTTCTCCGCCAGGCCCTTGGAGGAAGTGGCCATCAGCGTCGAGGTACACTCCAACGAACCGATCAAGGCCATCTACTCCGCCAGCCACAAGGTAGCGGTGGATCGTCGTGGCGAATACAACGCCACGGTGGGCTATGAGGAATACGATGTGGTTCCCGATCGCGACTTCGAGCTCTATTACACCATCTCGGACGAGGATTTCGGGCTCAACCTGCTGAGCTATCGCGAGCCAAATGAGGATGGCTTCTTCCTCTTGCTCGTCGCCCCCAAGGTCGAGGTTGAGGAGAGGGAGGTAGTGGCCAAGGACGTCATCCTCGTTCTGGATACCTCGGGCAGCATGCGAGGCGAGAAGCTGGATCAGGCGAAGGGGGCGCTGGAGTTTGTGCTGGATAACCTCAACGACGAGGATCGTTTCAACATCATCGCTTTCAGCACGGGCGTGCGCCAGTACGCGACCAGGCTTCAGCCAACTGAGGAGCGGAACGAGGCCCTGCACTTCGTGCGGGATTTGGAAGCCGTGGGTGGCACCGACATCAACCGTGCCCTGTTAGAGGCTTTGGCCCAGATTGGAGAAGAGCGGCCAACGCTCATCATCTTCCTCACCGATGGCCTGGCTACCGAAGGAGTGGTTGACACGGACCAGATCATCACTAACGTGGCCCAGGCGGCCACAGAAGCAGCCAGGGTTTTCACCTTCGGCGTGGGCGATGAGGTCAACACCATCCTGCTGGACACTCTGGCTCAGAGCCACCGCGGGGCCAGCGCCTACGTGCGGCCGGGGCAGTCTATCGAGGAAGAGGTCTCGGCTTTCTACGCTAAGGTTAGCTCGCCGCTTCTGGCCGATCTGGACCTCGATTTCGGCGATGTGCACGTCGAGGATACCTACCCTTACCCTCTGCCCGACCTCTTCGCGGGCACTCAACTGGTGCTGGTGGGCCGCTACCGCGAGGGCGGCTTCACCACTGTCACCCTGGAGGGCGAGGTGAACAACCGTCTCCAGCGTTTTGCCTACGAAGACATCCACTTTCGGGATGAGGGAGGCGAGTCGTTCATACCTCGCCTCTGGGCGACACGCAAGATCGGCTATCTTCTGAGCCAGATTCGGCTCCACGGTGAGAGCAAGGAATTGGTAGACGAGATCGTGAGCTTGAGCGTGCGCTACGGCATCATCACCCCTTACACGTCCTTCCTGGTGGAAGAGACAGAGAGGGCGCTGACCGATGCCGGGCGGGAGATCATCGTCGAGAAGGAGGTTCAGGTTATGGCCACCCCAGCGCCGGCTTACGGGGCCGAGGCGGTGGAGAAAAGCGTCGTCCAGGAATCCCTGCGCGGGGCGGACACCGTGATCGCTCCAACTACCGCCGAGGTCAAGCACGTAGGCGACAAGGCTTTCGTCCTGCACGACGGGGTGTGGACTGACACTCTCTACGAGCCGGATCGGATGGAGACGGCCAAGGTGGGTTTCGGCACCGAGGGCTATTTCGATCTCCTCTCGGCGCGGCCAGAGTGGGGCAAGTACTTCGCTCTGGGCCAGCACGTCATCGTTGTCCTGGAGGGGCGGGCCTACGAGGTGACTGAAGGGGATTACGAGGTGCCAGAACTATCATCCGTCGTCCCATCTCCTGAGCCTACTCCCACCGTCCGATCTACCGAACCCACGCTCACCGTCCGATCCCCTGAACCCACTTCAACCACAGCCCCTGCTTCGGCGGAGGGCCAGGGGAAGCCGATCTGCCCTGGGGCGGCGTTCAGCGCAGTGCTGCCTCTGCTGGGCCTGGCTTTTGCCTGGCGGAGGCGTTAGACGAGCCAGGTGCCCGGCACTTTTGGAAGCAAGTGCCGGGCACCTTTAGCTCCTGGTTTTTCAGAAACCCGCTTGATCTTTTACCTGCTTCTCTAATACTCCAAAAGCCCCCCTTCCAAAATGTCTGCCGCAACCCATTTTGACATCCTAGAAGTTATGTGGTAAACTAATGCCATTAGTGGACGCTTGGAACCATCGGGGCAGCGCCTCCAACCCTTGGAGGTTATTATTCCTTTGATGTCGGGCATCTCTGTTCGACATCCTTAGTGTAGAAGTCACCACTTGGTGACAAAGGAGGAAAAGAAATGAAAAACCATCGAATTATTGGTAAGCCTTGGTTCAGGGTTGGGGGTATTGCCCTGGTTGTAGGAGCGGTGTTGCTGGCGATGCTGCTTTTCAACTTGCCAGCGTCTGCCTACCCTCCCGAACCAACCCCAACCCCTCAGCAGGGGGGCGAGATGCAGGGCGTGATCCGCCATTCAGAGGGAGTAATACTGGGCTCCGCCCCGCTCCCCAGCACTACCGGCAGTTACTTCGACTGGGGCTATGGCATGACCTGCCATGGGCTATCCCAGCCAGATCCCAATGAGCCCTCTGAGTGTGTGGGTCCCTCCCCGTTCTATTGCGACGACGAGAGGATATATAGTGTTGGCTTGATCCGCAATGTGACGCAAGGGGGCTACGCCAAAATCGAACTCTACCGGCCTGACGGTACCTTACACTATGCACACCCCCCGCAAGAGATACCAGATCCTCACGATTACGGTTGGGATGCCTGGACCTGGGTTGAGTTCATTGCTTGGGACCCGATCGCCGGCTCGTCGATGGTTAACTATCCGGGCGACTGGCATACGGAGTTTTATATGACCGACGTCGGGGGGTATCAGGAGACTGAAACGTCTACTACCCGTCAATGGGTCCTTCAGGACACTCTGCGGTGGGAGCTGATCTGTGATGGTGAGGAGTGTCCCGGCGCAGCAACCCGCACGTACGTCACCACAGAAGACAACGAGAACAATGCTGGCTACGGGTATCCCGATGGTGACATGGGCTCTGACGCGCCATGTATTTTCAGGACTGACAATCGCCACCCCATCGAGTTCAACATCTACGTTGACTCTCTTTCCCCCTCCTTCTCGTGGGCCAAGCTCAGCCTGATCGTGTGGGACGTGGATGAGGAGGATCCGACCTGTCCAGAAGTGGACGAGGTGTACTTCAACGGACACCTCGTGGGTTACCTGAGAGGCGCGAACGATGTGTTTAGCACCTCTGGTCCCTACGACATCAACCCGGCCTGGGTGAAGCAGGGCAACAACCTGGTCCAGGTGAAGGTCAACACCACCGGGTGTCTCTGCCAAGGGGCTGAGTGCTGGTGTGTCGGCGTCAAGCAGGGCACGTTGCAGTTGGAAGGCGGTGAAGGGACGGCCTGGAAGAAAGAGCCCTACATATCTCTCGTCTGCAGGCCGCCGGGCGGCTCACTTGGTGTGATTGCGGATGTGGATACTACCCTGGACAGCCAGGAGGTCAAGGTTGAGATCAACGTCATCGGCCCCCGCCCCCAGAACTATGTCCTGGTTGGCGCTTCGCAGACCAAGACAATCCACGGCTCTGACCCCAGCGACGCATTCGTGTTCGACCTGACCATACCCAATGGTGCACCAGCGGGCACGTACACGGTACAGATCATCATCTACGACACCTGCAGCGGAACCATCCAGGAGAACAACGAACACGACATCCCCATTGATTGTGGTGGTACAGTCACACCAACTCGCACACTGACACCCACCAGTACGCCTACCAGGACTCCTACTCCCACCGCTACACCTACCAGTACGCCCACCAAGACCCCCACTCCCACCGCAACGTCTACCCCCACCACGACCCCCTACTGGAAACCTGGAGACTGGGTTGACTACGCTCCCAGCGGGATGCCCGACTTCGACCAGCGGCAAGATCAATGGGATAACCCACCGGGCAGCGGCAACTGGTCCTACTGCGGCCCGCTGGCAGTGGCCAACTGCCTGTGGTGGTTCGATTCCAAGATGGAGCGTTATCCGGTGTCTCCACGAGCTATCAACGACAACTATCCCATGGTGCAATCGTACAGCCCTGGCCAGTGGGACGACCATGATCCACGGAACCTGCCCCACTTCGTTGCGGACCTGGCTTATCGCATGGACACCGATGCGCAGCGGACCAATGATCCTTATCATGAGGGGGGAACCTATCCGGACGACATGTACGATACTATTGTGCAATACCTCGCCGACAAGGGCCTGAACTATAACTACTCGGTTACGCAGCAAACGCAACCCAGCTTTGAGTGGGTGGAGCAGGAGGTGGAGCGCTGCGAGGACGTCATCCTGCTCCTGGGCTTCTGGACGTGGAATTACGAGAAGCAGGACTGGGAGCGCATAGGTGGCCACTTCGTCACCATGGCAGGGGTGGATTCGCGCAATCGCTTCGTCTACTTTAGCGATCCCATCAACGATAGGGCTGAGGAGGGTGGCCCAGGGCGGGTAGGGAATGGCATAGGCCTGATATCGCACTACCCTATACCTGGCCATACGGCCGACGTGCATAACGATGCCGGCAACATCTCCCATGACAGGTATGAGGTTATGGACACCACCAGTCCGGGTGGGACTTGGGGGCCGGCCGGTTACTTTGCAAGCTACGAGGCCATTGAACCCTTCATTGGCCTGAACTTCCCCCGAGACTTCCCTGAG
>JBAWAP010000241.1:0-14084 GCA_049589355.1 Anaerolineae bacterium | reverse complement strand
GTTGAAGAGTGGAGCCCTGAGCTTCGGCACGGCCTACGAAGGGTTTGACCCGGCCTCAGCCACCTCCAAGGTAAGTGCACCCCTGGTGATGGCCAACAACTCGGGCTATTTCACGGGCATCCAGGTTCAGAACGTTAGCGGCGCCAACCCTTGCAACGTGACGGTGACCTACGGCCCCAACACGGCGGGCTCTTTCACCCCCGTGGCGGAATCGGCTAGCATATCGCTGGGCGCGTCCTACACCTTCCTCCAGTCGGGCGGACAGTGGACGCAGAAGTACGTGGGCTCGGCCTCAATTACAGGGAGCGGCTGCAGCATCGTGGCCATTGTGAACGAGCTGAACCTGTCTCTGAACGACCAGTTCTTCACCTATAACGGCTTCAACTACTAAGGGGCCAGCTCTGCCCCGTATAGAGCTACCTGAGCGAATCGAGAAGAGCCATCAGTCTATACTGATGGCTCTTCTTGCTATTTTCCCCAAGACGTGATATGATTACCTGGATTCAACAACTCGAAGGAGGATCACCTTGGTGAAAACCCGTCTCTGGCCTCTAGGAGCTTTGTTCCTGTTGCTGGCTGTGATCGGCTGCGCCGGTCAGTCCATTCCCCCATCGCCGACCGCCTTGCCCACGGAGGTACCAGCCACGCCTACCTCCCTCCCCCCCTCGCCGACGCCTTCCCCTACCCCTGTACCACCTACACCCATGCCTACCTCCCTCCCCGACATGGGCACGGTCACGGGTCTCCTCATCGAGGAGACGACCCAGGAACCCCTGGGTGACTACGTGCTTTACCTGGCCAAGATGCTCAAATCTAGCAGTGAGGGGCTGTCCGTGGCGGCTCTGGATGCTACCGCCGATCCGCGAGCCACCACCGACGCGGCTGGGAAGTTCGTCTTTGTCAACGTACCCCCGGAGTCCTACGCGCTGGCCCTTCTGACCCCTACAGGTCCAGCGCTGTTCAAAGAAGCGAAAACGGAAAAGGAGGTGCTCCTCTCTGTGGAAGCAGGCGAGACTGTGGACCTGGGCCCGGTCTACGTGCAGATCAGCTTCTGACGCGCTTTCCTCATTGCTCTACTAAATCAAAAGTCCCCGAACCTACTAGGGTCCAGGGACTTTTTCCTTTCGTTTGACATCATCGTCAGAAGGATGTATAATCGAATCGGAAAGGCGGTATAGATATGGCTATGTCATCCCATGTACAACAATTGCTGGAAAGAGTTACCGCTGTTCTCCCCATCAGCGATGAGGACCTTGTTTATAAGGGCATCGCCGCTGGCGTCACAGAGCGGATCATGACCCTCAAAAAGGCAGCGGCGCGGCTCCAGGGGCGATATAAGTCCCTGGAAGACCTGGAGCGAAAGATTCAAGCCGAGGGGGTACCGCCCGATGACCATACGCTCTACACCGATTTGCTGGAATGGCGGGCAGTCAACCACGAACTGGCGCAACTCCTGCGTATCTTCGAGGCTCTTTAGATGGTGTGGTATAGGGTCGTCCTTAATTTGGCAGGTCACCGCGATTCTAGTATAGGCAGGACAACGGTGAAGATGGCTGTGTATTCCTGGTTAGCGTCCATGTAGTCTCCATTCCAGCCACCGATGGCATACATCTCGGTATCTACCAGGGCCAGGCCTAAACTCCTCCACTGCCCGCTCACGGGAACGTCAAAGGTCTCCCACTCATCGGTACGCACATTGTACTTGATTCCGTCCGCTACCTCCCTGTCCCAACCGCCGCCGATGACGTGGATGATGTTGGCAGCTACGGCGACGCCGCATCCAGCCCTTCCAACCGGCATGGACGATTTCACTGTCCAGGGATTTCCTTGTCCATCATCCTGGCTGGGCACGTATTCCTCGTTGGTGGCCAGATCCTCCTGGCCGTCATACCCCCCTATTACGTAGATCTTGCCGTCGGCTACGGCAGCGCCAGCAAACCCCCGCGCGGTGGGCATGGGAGCCTTGGCCGTCCAAACGTCCTGAGCCGGGTCGTACTCGTAGACGGTATCCAGATAAGCAGAACCATCCCAGCCGCCGAATAGATACAGCTTGCCCTCTAGCGCAGCCAGGGCGTAGGCACTCAAGGCCACCGGCAACGGGGCTCTGGCCTCCCAGGCGTCGGTTTCCGGGTTGTACGCTTCTACAACGGCGGTTGGGCTTCCTGAGGGGGTGCGCCCACCGGGCACGTAGATCTCGCCCCCGACGAGGGCGGCAGCTACATCGGCCACCGCAGTGGGCTTGTCGGCCAGAGGCATCCAGCCATTGGCCTCCGAATCGTATCTCTCGACGGCCCCGGTCACGCCGTCGGCAGACTCCCCTCCGATGGCGTAGACGTGGCCCTCATAGGCGACGAGGGCCAGTCCCTGCCGGGGGGTGGGCAGGGGAGCCCGGACCTTCCAGCGCTGCACCGTGGCTGCAATTGCTTCAGGAGTGAGCAGGGCTGCATTTCTAGAGGCACGAATAACCGCCTGAGAGATTATGGCGATCACCAGCAAGGACACTGCCACAATCGCTATCCCAAGCTGCCAGGTGAATCGAGGCCTTGGTTGTTGCGCTTCTGCTTCCTCAGGAAGTTCAACGCCCTCGATCCAGCCCTCCTTAATAGCGTGAAGGGTGGCCTCGGTACGTGACTGTACCTCCAGCTTGGTGAAGATGTTTCTCAGGTGAACCTTTACCGTGTTGACGCTGATGAAGAGCTCCCGGGAGATCTGCTGATTGCTGGCCCCGGTGGCTACCAATCGAAGGACCTCCAGTTCGCGTTCGGTAAGGCTCTCGGGCTCGTTAGCCATGGTGATTCAACCCCCATCAATATTATCGCACAAAACCCGTTTGAAATCAAACTTGGAAGGGCTTCCGCTTATGCTGCGTAGCGTTCTCGCTTTGAGCAGAACCTTAAAAAATTCGCCTGGCTTTCAGGGACAATTGACAAGTTTCTGCTTGTTTAGTATAATTGAATTACCATTAAGAAGCACTAGGAGGCCCACAGCGATGGGGATTCTAGGTCGCCAGCTATCCTCGCTATCCTATCCTCACAAGCATGAGAGTTCAACTCTTGCCCATAGTTACTCTTATGATAGTCAGTCTGCGCCATGAGGGGCGCTCTTCGCCCACCTTGGCGCTTTTGTTTTCCGTTCGGAGCATTAAATTCTAGATGAAGGAGGTGATGGCTAGCGCAATAGCACAAAGGTGATAGCTAATAAGATCAAAACTAGAAAAGGAGAAAGAAATGAGTAAAAAACTGCTAACTCTATTACCCATTGTGTTGACTGTCGTGGCGCTGC
Organism: Anaerolineae bacterium; assembly: GCA_049589355.1. Classification (GTDB taxonomy): domain Bacteria; phylum Chloroflexota; class Anaerolineae; order VGOG01; family VGOG01; genus JBAWAP01. Next base: position 10,802 of record JBAWAP010000241.1, on the reverse strand, counting down.
TGATCTTTTTGGCAGCCCTACTGCCAGCCAGCGCCAGTCCACCCTCCCCCAAGACAGTTGAGCGGGTTGGACAAGGAGAGGAAATCCAACCCCGGCCGGTAGCCAAGCCCTTTAAGCCCAAGGACGAGCCGAACCCTATTGATTACCAGCGGCTGCGAGAGCGGGAGAAGCTCCTGCTGGCGGGCAAGGAGGCCGAGACTGCAGCTCTGGCCAAGACTGGTAAAGACCAACTCCTGGTCATCCTGGTGGAGTTCGCCGGCACCGATGTAGCTACTTGGAATCCAGGCGATGTCTGGGATTCCATCGGCGATCCAGCCGCGGTGGACTACGAAGAGTACGGCGACTGCTCCAATGTCATCACCCAGACCACGGCCTTTACCTACGCCGGGCCGCTGCACAACCAGATCCCCAGGCCCCCGTCGAAGGAGGACCCGGCCTACGATACCCTTTGGCGCGAGGACTTTAGCCGGGATCACTACTACGAAATGCTCTTCGGCGATGGCGCATATATCACCTACAACACCGAGGCTGGCGAGCCGGTTACTATAGACTTGCGAGGCTACTCCATGCGCCAGTACTTCGAGGAGCAGTCCAAGGGGTTGTATACTGTAGACGGTGACGTGGTGGGCTGGGTGCAGGTGCCCCACTCCGAAGCCTGGTATGGTGCTGACCTATGCCCCGGCGCCCGCTCGGCTGGCTACTCACCCATCTCCGACGGCTGGTTCATGAACGGCACTGGCGGTACCGTTCATACCCTCGTCAAAGACGCCGTTGACGCTATGAACGCGGCCTACCCAGATTTCGACTGGGCCCGATATGATCAGGATGGCAACGGCATCCTCGATCGAGTGATGATCGTCCATGCTGGCTACGGTGAGGAGGACAGCCCCGAGCTAATCTGGCGGCCCACGACAACCGGGGAGAGGATCGGCGAGCATGCTATCTGGTCCCACAGTAGCTCCGTTTATCCGGCCTACACGGTGGACGTTGGCCCCGATGGCGTTTCAGGCACCGAAGACGACATCACGATCGGCCCCTACGTCATGATGCCTGAGAATGGGGGCACCAGTGTCTTCGCCCACGAGTTCGCCCATAACCTTGGCATCATTGACCTCTATGCTTACGGCTACGGTGAAACCTCGGCCGGCTTCTGGACGCTGATGTGCGATGACTGGGGTGGCGGCTGGCCGGCTGGGACGATCCCGCCCGGCCTGGACCCCTGGCACAAGTACCTGCTGGGCTGGGTTGACCCGGTTATGTTCGACGTCACCAGCCCTGAAGCGGAGGTCGTGTTGGGCCAGGTCACCAACCCACCAGCGGGCACGGAAGATTCGCTCCTCTTCAGCTTGCCTCCTCAGGTAGCGCAACTGCAAACCGCCTATAGTGGCGAGTACATGTGGTGGGGCGGCAAGGACAACCTCGTAGATCGCAAGCTACGACGGGCTGTGGATCTGTCGGGTGTGATAACCGCTACCCTGGACTTCTGGACCTGGTACAACATCGAAGAGGGGTGGGACTTCGGTTTCGTACAGGTTTCCACCGACGGAGGCCAGACCTGGACCAGCCTGGAGAACCCACATACCACCTACGAGCACGATCCCAACGCCATAGGCTACGTGGTGGAGAACCTGCCTGGCTTCACCGGCACTAGCGACGGCTGGGTGCAGGAGACCTTCGACCTGAGCCCATATGCGGGACAGCAGATCCTTCTGCAGTTCCGATACGCCACCGACTGGGGTACGCTCTATCTGGGCTGGTTTGTTGACGATATCACCATCACGGCCGATGGCAATACGATCTTCTTCGACGATGTGGAGAAGGGTCCTGGGGATTGGGTCACTGACCCACCGGGTGGCTGGACCATCGAGGATGGGATCTTCTTCTTCCCCCACTACTACATCGCCGAGTGGCGCAACGACGACGGCTTTGACCACGGCTTAGCGACAGGTCGCTACCGGGTTGAAGACTGGGGTATGCTCCTGTGGTATCGCAACTTAAAATACACAAGCAACGAGATATATGACTCTCTGGAGGGCTCGCCGAGCTTCGGGCCCAAGGGTGCTTGCCTTGTCGTTGACTCCCACTTCGATCCGGTCCCGCTTCGTGATCCCACGTCTGTATACAGCCACAACGCGCGGGGCAACGTCAACAGCCGGGGAATCGGCATGCGGGATGCCGCTTTCGGCCTGCGGGCCACCCAACCCTTTACTGTAACGGCAGCGCGCTGGGGGAACCCGAACATTATCTACCCCTCACAGCCAGCAGTGAGCGAGTTCCGTGATTCCCTGGGCTACTACCCCGGCCTGGAGTACACCAACATCCGCGCCAGCAACGATCCCCGTGGGCCCCGGTACTACTGGACAACGAAACAGTGGGATGCCAGCGCGCCGATTCCAGCCTATGAGGAATATGGCGTGGCTCCACCTGAGTACGATCGCTCCGGCATCCTTATGTGGCTTGCTGACCTGGGCGGCTGGTATGGCTTCTGGGACTTCGAGGCTGGCACGGGCAACCCCGGCGAGAAGGCCTATGGCGTCAACATCGTCGTCGAGGAGGAGGCCAATGACCTCTCCTGGAGCAAGGTACGTATCTATAACGACAAGTCCACCTTCCTGAGCTGGATGAAGGTGGACAAAGATAGCGCCAAGCCCGGTGACATCCTGACCTACGTCGTCCATCTGAAGGACTCGGCCAGCACCAGCACCCTGACCTCCATGGAGATCCCCATCCCCGAGGGCACCACCTACGTGCCGAACTCCGTGACCGGCGGCGCCCAGTATGTGGAGGAATTCCCCACCAGGAATCTCCCTGGTCGAGGCCGGATCGTCTGGGGCGGGAAAATCGGCGGTAATGCCTTGCACACGCCCGACGCCGAGATCACCTACCAAGTGAGGGTGAATGCCGGTGTGGCCGGCGGTACGGTGATCACCAACGAGGCCACCGTTGCTACCAGCGCTAAGGTGTGGAAGCTCACGGCGAGCACGAACGTCCAGCATGTGATCTTCCTGCCCATTGTCTTCCGGAGCTACACTCCCATCCTGCCGGTAGAGGTCACCATCCTGCACACCAACGACTTCCACGCCAACATCAAGCCCGACACCAGCAACCGGGGTGGGTCAGCCTACATCGCCGGCTACGTCAATCAGGTCGAGTCTGAGGTGGGTGCCGACAACGTCGTGCTGCTGGACGCGGGCGACATCATGTTCGGCGGCACGCCATACGGCCCCCTGACCCAGGGTGAGGCCATCATTGACCTCTACAACCGGATGGGCTATGCCGTTGCCACCGTCGGCAATCACGAGTTTGACAAGGGCCAGACCCTGCTGGAAACCCGTGTTGACCAGGCCGCCTTCCCCTTCCTGGCGGCTAACGTTCTGGTGCAGGGCACCAACCAGCAGCCGTCGTACCTGGACCCCTGGACCACGGTGACTGTCGGCGGGATCAAGCTGGGCATCATCGGCCTGCTTACCACGGAGACGCCCGACATCACGGTCGCGGGCTCGACGGCTGGCCTGGAGTTCCAGGATCCCGTCCAGGCCGTCCTGCGCTACTACGACGAGGTCAAGGCGGCCTCCGACGCGGTCATTCTGCTCACTCACGAGGGCGTCAACGACAGTGGCGCTAACAAGGGCGATAAGTCGGTGGCCCAAGGGCTGATCGCCGCCGGCAAGCCGGTGGACCTGATCATCGGCGGGCACAGTCACACGTCAATGACCCAGCCGGTGCTGGTCGGCAACGGCGTCGTCACCACGACCATCGTCCAGGCATATTACGCGGGTCGGCAGGTGGGCCGCGTTGATGCGACGGTGGACCCGGTGACGAAGAAGCTGACTGTCACCAAGTGGGAAGGCCACGCCATCACTACCGCGATCACGCCTGACCCGGACATCGCCGCGCGGGTCCAGTACTGGGATAGCACCGTCGGTCCGCTCCTCCAGCAGCCGGTCGGCGTCTCCAACGTCGAGTTGATACGCAACTACAACGCCGAGTCGAACATGGGCGACATGGTGGCTGACTCGATGCGCTGGAAGGCCGACATGCTGGACGATGGCACGGTCAATGGCTCGGTGAAAATCGCCTTCACCAACGCCGGCGGCCTGCGGGCGGACATCGTCGTGCCGGTCGGCGGCTCGTTGCCCATCACCATCACCTACGGTGACACCTTCAGCGTCCTGCCCTTCAACAACACGCTGTACACCATGGACCTGACCGGCGCCCAGCTCCAGTCGCTGCTGGATCAGAGTGCCACCCTGTACAAGGGCATCCTTCAGGCCTCAGGCATCACCAATTACTGGTACAACAACTGCAACTGTCCCACCCCGACCGCCTGGGGTGCTTACGGAGTCAAAGTGGGCGGCGAGTTGCTGGTCTACACCCAGACCTACCGTGTGGTGACCAACAACTTCCTGGCGAGCGGCGGCGACAGCTTCAGCGCCTTCATCCAAGGCATTAACCGCCGCGACACCGGCTCCGACATGCAGGAAGGGTTCAACGAGTGGATCGGGGTCAACTCGCCCCTCAACAATCCGGCGGACTTTGGCCAGCGCATCGTGAAGCTGGACAAGGCAGTGACTATCCTGCACACCAACGATGAGCACGGTCGGGTCTACAGCGAGCTCTACAGGGGCGTGCCCCAGGGCTTGACCTACCTGTACTCACTGGTCAAGGCCGAGCGGGCCAAGAACCCCAACGTACTCCTGCTAAGTACTGGCGACACCATCCAGGGCAACTCCTTCGCCTTCTATTTCCGCAATGCGCCTGGCCTGACGCCTAGCGGGACGACGACGCTGACCAACCCGATGATGGCCGCCATGAACATGATGGGCTACGATGCCTTCGCCATCGGCAACCACGAGTACAACTTCGGGAACCAGACCTTCGTCAAGGCCCTGAGTCAGGCGGAGTTCTCAATGCTGGGGGCCAATGTGGCGGATGATGGCCGCTATGGTCTGGCCAGCGTGCCGGTGGAGGACTACGTCACCATGGATGTAGAGGGCCTCAAGGTCGCTGTCATGGGTCTGACCAACCCGCGGGTGCCCAGCTACGAACTGCCCAGCAATATCGCGGGCCTGACCTTCACGGGAGGGTTCGAAGCGGCGCAAACCCTGGTGCCCCAGATCATAGCCAATGAGGACCCGGACCTGCTGGTGTCCTTGGAGCATCTGGGCTACTCCCCATACGAGGGTTCCAGGCCTGAGGATACCGACGTCTACCTGGCCCAAAACCTGGCTGGCATTGATGTCATCATCGGCGGCCACAGTCACACCATGCTTGACCCGGGGGTGGTGCTCACTTCCACTATCAACCCTGAGGGGACGCTGATTGCGCAGGCCAACCGGTACGCGACGTATCTGGGCAAGACCACTGTGGGCTACACCGGCAACATCACTGACGGTTACAAGATTGTCTTCCGGGAGAGCCGTCTGCTGCTGGCCAGTTTGGTGAATCCGGATTCCAATCTGGAGGCCCTGCTGGCGCCGTACCTAGCCGAGGTGAACGCCTACACCAGCCAAGTGATCGGCGAGAGCACGGCGGCTCTGGATACCCGGACGGCCTTCTCCGAGGAGACCGCTGGCACTAACCTGCAGGTGGACGCCTCCAAGTGGGCCCTGGAGCAGGGTGGGGTCGCGGTGGACTTCCACCTGTCTGGTGCCATGACCAACGCGTCTGTCCCGACCGGCACCCTGAAGGTGCAGGACATGTTCACCCTCATGCCCTACGAGAACTCCCTGGTGGTGATGCGGATGAACGGCCCGCAGATCAAGGCTGTCCTGGAAAAGAGCTTCTACAACTATGATCTGTGGCGTCAGAACAAACACAGGTACACCACCTGTTTCCTGGATGTGTCCAAGGGCGGCGTGATCACTTACAACACCACGGTGCCTGAGACAGGTGACAACGTGGTCTCCTTCACCATCAACGGCGTGCCGGTGGACTTCGCCGATGCCAGCACCTACTACAACGTGTCCACCGTCAACTATCTGGCAGCGGGGGCCTGCTCTTACAGCGATGCAGCGGGGGTTTCCATCTGGCCACTGAATCAGATCGTCGAGGACACCCAGTACTACGTGCGCGACGCGGTCATTGACTACATCAAAGCCTCCACCCCCGTCTCACCGCAGGTCGAGGGCAGGATCGTGTTCACCCAATAGTGACTGGCAGTTGCCGTTGTCAGTAACACAAGAAGCCATTGAGACTCATGTCTCGATGGCTTCTTTTTTAGCCGTTCGGGTATCTGTTCACCTATGCTCACAGCGGATCCTTCGACGGGCTCAGGACGATACCCTAGTCCGCTGCCCCACAGAAAACTACCATGTTGCCGCGAGCATGGTACTCGTAGTTCTTACCCTGAGCGGCCATGGTTATCCTTTGCCCGGTCACGATGGCCGGAATAGGGCGCTCAGGACATTTCGGACAGGGGCAGCCGAGGTTGGAGGCAGGGAACTCATCCCCCACCACGCTGACCACCGTCACTTCCTCGACCGGTATCCCCAAGCGCTTGGCCAGGTCTTCGCGGGCCGAGGCAATCGCTTTCTCCGGACTCACCATGCTTCTGATGACTTCTATCCTCTCCCTGTCGTCCTGGCATAGTACCAATTGTCTTCCCTCGTTGTCACTGTGATACTCGTATCGCTCCCCACCCACTTTCAGGATGATCCTATAGCCCGGCGTGATGACCTGGGCGTACATTCTCCCCGGCTGGGGACAGCCCAGGCTTGTGTCCGGCCACTCCACCGCTTCTACCTCCAGTGCAGTTATTTTTTCCAGGGCTACCCCCAAGCGTCCGGCTAAATCCTCCTTGGCCAAGGCAATCGCTGTCTCAGAGCCCGCAGGGGTTTCTACGGTGGTGGGAATTAACGTCGTGGGTGTGGCCGTCACAGGAATCACCGAGGTCAGCCCGACCTCGTCAGCCCCAGGATTGGCCAGCGGAGTGGTTGGGGACTTATAATCCTGACACCCGGAGGCGACAACCAGCGTTACCACGAGGGTTACCAAAAGAATCGCTTTCGTTGTCATTCCTTGGTACCACCTTCCAGTTGTCATTGCGAGTGGAGCGAAGCAATCTCCAAGGTGCAATTGCTGTCCGGTGGAGATTGCTTCGTCGCTTCGCTCCTCGCAATGACGCTGCATCTTTAATACCAGGACGGAGTAGAGGCCAAAAAGGTTCCCTTGCTAAAGGGAAGGTGTTGCGGTAGAATAAGCGCGGTGCTGACGATGAAAAGAGCGTTCTTCTTGGTTATTGTTTCGCTCGTTCTTTTTGAGCTCCTTAGCCCTGCATCGGCCGTAGAGCCGGATAACTCACGGGCACGGCGGCAAGCCAGGAGATTCAAGCCGGGCGAGGTGCTGGTCAAGTTTGCCACGGACGTCGGCGCATCCCAGGCGGTGGCTAACCTCGCCGCAAAGGGCCTGGCAATCGTCGGAGAGATCCCCTCTCTCGATGTCAAGCGTGTGGCAGTGCCTCCTGGCCAGGAGCTGATGTGGATAGAAGAGTTGAGGGACGCTCCTGGCCTGGCTTTCGTTGAGCTCAACTACCTCGCTTATGCTGCCGAGACCATTCCCGATGATCCCCACTACACGGAGCAGTGGGACTTGCCCAGGATCCGGGCGCCCGAGGCTTGGGACCTTACCACCGGCGACGATCTCATCATTGCTGTCATTGATACGGGCGTGGACCTGGACCATCCCGACCTCGTGGCTAAGCTGTGGACCAACGCTGACGAGATCGCTGACAATGACCTGGACGACGACGGAAACGGTTACGTTGATGACAGCCACGGGTGGGATTTCGTGAACGACGACGCCGAGCCGCAAGATGACTATTGGCATGGCACGCACGTGGCCGGCATCGCCGCCGCCGACACAGATAACGGCCAGGGCGTCGCTGGGGTCTCCTGGGGGGCAAGGATCATGCCGCTGAAGGTGTTGGATGCCAGTGGCAAGGGGAATTACGCCGACGTGGCCAGCGCCATAGTCTACGCCGCTGGCAACGGGGCCAGGATCCTCAACCTGAGCCTGGGCGGGGAGGACTATTCTGCTGCTCTAGCGGAAGCAGTGGGCTATGCTCGCGAGAAGAGGTGTCTTCTGGCTGCTGCCGCTGGCAACGATAGTGGGGCGGTGCTCTACCCCGCCGCGAATAGTGGTGTGTTGGCTGTGGTTGCCACCGACAGATGGGACAGGCGTTGGTCTGAATCAAATCACGGCTCAGAGGTGGATGTGGCCGCTCCGGGCGTGGACATCTACAGCACCATCTTAAACAATGCTTACTTGCCTGCCAGCGGCACTTCCACGGCCACGCCCCACGTCTCGGGCCTGGCGGGGCTGGTCTGGTCGGTGCAACCGGATCTAACCAACGATGAGGTGGCCCGAGTCATCACCGAGACAGTCCGTGACCTGGGCACGCCAGGCTGGGACGAATTCTATGGCTGGGGGCGAATAGACGCTTACCAGGCTGTCTCCAGCGTCGCCGTCTTCAAGGTTTATCTGCCTTTGGTCTTCAAGTCAACTCCACCACCAGCATGTCCAGGGTCAAGACCTCGTCCATCTGTCCCGTCTTGATGGCCACGTCGGTTTCCAATAGCTTCCGATAGATGGCCTCCAACTGCTCCATGGAGAAGTTCATCGCCTGGCGCACTGCCTTCTTGACGACGAAGCGATGCAGCCCCAGCTTGGCGGCGATGTCCTGCTGGCTCAATCCCTGCGCGTTCAGTTCCTTGACCTGGATCATGGTCCTGAACTGGCGGACGATCATGCCCAGCAACGCCAGGGGGTGCTCACCCTCGTCTAGCAACTGGTGCAGGAGTTTGGCCGCCTGCTGACTATCGCGCTGGCCCAAAGCATCCACCATCTCGAAGATGTTGGCCTCCCGTACATAGCTGACGAGCAAGCGAACGTCATCCTCGCTGATGGGACGCGCCCGGTCTACATAGGCGATGAGTTTTTCGATCTCCTGGTCCAACAGCCGCAAGTCGTTACCCACGAAGGCGGCCAGTGTTTCAACGGCTGCGGGATCGATCTGTCCTTCCTTCTTCCTCACCCGCTCCTCGATCCAACGGTTTAGTGCCCTCCCCTGGGGGGGCTCGAACTCTTTGACGTGCCCGCGCTCATCAGCCAGGGCTAACCGGTGAACGGGATTGGCCTCGCTAATGGGCCTGTCCTCGACGAAGACCAGGCGCGTGGTCTCAGGCAGGCGCCGTAAGTATTGGGTCAACCCTTCCAAATACTCCTTCTGCCAGGCGGACAGGGCCCTCTCTTCTCCCTTGGATTCCAGGCGGGCGAGGAGCCCCTGCACGATGACCAGGCGCCGGTCGGCCATGAAGGGGACAGACCCACAAGCATGTTGAAGCTCACCTAGAGTGACCTTGCTGCCATCGAAGACGGTGGTGTTCAACTCGGCCAGACCTGGGTCACCCATCTTTTCCTTCAAGGCAGCCAGAGTCTCGGAGCGGGAGAATTCGTCCTCGCCGTGAAACAAATAAAACATAGAACCCTCCGGGGAATGAATTTGGTAAATTGGTGATTGGTAGACTGGTAGACTGGTATCAATGTACCAATCTACCAGTTTCCCAGTCTACCAGCTTCATTGGGATTTGGTTCTCACTTGGTGAACGACAACTCGGCCTCTCTCCTGGCGCGTGATCCTCTCGATGGTTACCCCCTCCACCTCGGGCAGAGTGGTAACATACTTCTGCAGAGCCGGGCCCAGGGGCTGAGCCGCAATCACGGCGATGGTGGTAGCCAACAGAATTTGGGGCAGCTTGGCCAGGCGTGACTTGGAGCGCCCCGACATGGCCACGAAAGAAAAGAGGCCGGCCAGCACTCCAGCAGTAGCCAAATTGGTGCCACAGCGAGGATGAACAGCCAGGGAGTGCTCACCTCTCTGCAGGCGGAGCAGGGCCTCAGAAACAGCGGCAGCTACCTCCTCTATCTCCACCTCTCCAAGTATGTAAAAGCCGCTGGTTGTGGTGCGCCCGACCCAATATCGTTGAGGGTTGTGCTGGGTCAGAACGTGGATGGTGGCATGCTCCAAGGCGTGGTTGCGACGGATTTTGGCGATCAGAGGTATCTCTAGTATGTTCATCAAAGTTTCCTCATTATTGGATATTAGATATTGGGTACTGGATACTGATCACTGATTACTGATCACTGATCACCGGCTTTGCCACAATGATCAGCCGATGAGTATTGGAGGTGTAGGGCCAACAGGTGACTAAAGTGAGGCGCTCATCGTCGGTGGGGGCGATCCATTGGGCATTGCTACGGTGTACCTCATCGGACAGGCCCTTTTCCTCCAAAAGGTGCTTCTCCGTGACAACGTAGTGATAAGCCGTCTCCCCCACGTAGAGGAACACTTCGTCGCCGGGTTCCAGGTCAATCAGGTAGCGAAAGACCTGGCCCTTGATGTTGTGGTGTCCTGAGAGGACGGTGTTGCCGACGTGACCGGGGTAAGCTGAGGTCTTGTGCCAGCCGGCGGCATAATCGGCCACATCCCAGATAGGGCCTTCATCCGTGAGCGTCCATCCCACGGGGACGACCGGGGCATCGAGTTCGATGGCAGGGATTACGATGCGATCAGGCGGGGCACTGGCGGGAGGCGGGCCTGATGGGGTGGGAGTGAAGGTGGGCGCAGGAGTGGCAGTGGGCGTCGAGGTCGGGGTTGGAGTTGGCGAGGACGTGGCTGTTGAGGTCGGTGATATGATGCTTGCGACTGGTGAGACCATAGCAGTCGAGGTTGGAGGCACGGCGGTTGAGGTGGGGGTGATGGTAGCTGTCGAAGGGCGGGGGGTGAGGGTTGGAGGGATGGG
>JBAWAP010000240.1:0-10959 GCA_049589355.1 Anaerolineae bacterium | reverse complement strand
AGTTGGTTAAGCCGATCACGGTGCATTCTCCTTTCAAAGGTTGGTAGTGCCTTAAAGAATGCATCATGACGGCCATTTTGGCAAATCACCTGGGCCTCACATCAGGCCGAAAACTAGCAGATAAAGTTGATATATTGATTCGACACGAGAAAACGAACGTCTTCGTTGCCGAATGCAAGTTCTGGGATGGTATTAAGTCCGTCTTTAAGGCGATTGACCAAGTTCTGGGCTACTTAACGTGGCGGGACTCGAAGGCTGCTGTCGTGTGCTTTATTCGGAACAAGGAACTGGATCCAGTTCTCAAGCAAATAGAAACCGAGACAGCAAATCACCCCTGCTTTGTGAAGTACCATGGCAAGAAAGCAGAGAGTTGGTTCAGTTTCGAGTTCCATCTCAAAGATGACGAGACGCGAGGTGTTCAACTTGCTGTCTTGTGCTTCCATTTCCCGCAAAGCGAAGCCTTGTTTGCGCTTGATGGCGGAGATTGACGAGCTGATTCCATCGTGGCCGATTGAGTGAGAGAGGGGGACAAAATGCTAAAAGTCGTGACCGATTCCAGTTGTGACCTGCCCCAGGAAGTGTTGGAGGAGCTGGGAATCGTGGTGGTGCCTCTGGTGGTGCGCGTTGGAAACGAGGAGTTCTTGGAAACCGACCTGAGCATAGATGAATACTGGACGAAGGTGGAAGCTGCACGGGCGCAGGGCCTTTTCCCCCAAACATCTCAGCCGTCAGTAGGGGCTTTTGAGAGTGTGTTCGCCAGCCTCGTCGGCGAGGGGAACGAGGTGGTCTGCGTGACGGTTACCAGCCATCACAGCGGCACTTTCAACAGTGCATGGGCAGCGGCGCAGAGATTTGGCGAAGCGGTGGGCGTCGTTGACTCCTGGCAAACTTCGCTTGCTCTTGGATTCCAGGCCAGGGCTGCTGCCCAGGCCGCCCGCGAAGGCGCCAGCTTGAGCGAAGTAGTGGCTTTGGTGAGGGAAATGCGAGCGCAGGCGCATCTCTTGGCAGTGTTGGATACGATGGACTACATCAGAATGGGAGGAAGAGCCGATGCGCTGATCCCCATCCTGTCGCGGGTGATGCGGTTTCTGAAGATCAAGCCCATCATCGGGTTTGTTGAAGGAGAGCTAAAACTGTTGGGGCAGGCACGGACATTCCATGCTGCTGTGGCACAAATAGAACAACGGATGATGGAGTTGCAGCCCTTCGAGCACCTGGGGGTTGTGCATACCCGTCGGCCCGATGACGCACAAGTCTGGGCTGACTATCTGAGAGAGAGTATGAGATTTCAGGGCCAGATCTGGGTCACGGAAACAGGTGCGGCTCTGTCCTCCCATGCCGGGCCAGGGGTGGTGGCAGCGATAGGGGTGGAAAAACGTTAAACCCTCCCGGTATGGTCATGGTGCTGACAGAGACCATACGCCTGATGGAGGGGATTGACGACCTGATCCCTGCGTGGCCAATCGAATCGGGGAAAGGAGGTTTACAGAGACTAAAACGACGTCTAGCAGCGCATAGCCGACTTTGGCTAATGCTTTCTGAATCCAAAAAGGAGAAAAGAGTGGCTACAAACAAACTGTACGTAGGGAACCTGAGCTACCGAACGACAGAGGATGAACTGAGAGAGGCATTTGCCGCCTATGGAGACATCCTCTCGGTCAGGATCATCGAAGGGAAGGGCTTCGGCTTCGTCGAGATGGAATCCAGCGAGGCAGCGGAGCGCGCCAAGGATGGGCTCAATGAGACCGAACTAGGGGGCCGAACCATCCGCGTGGATGAGGCCCGACCGCCGAGGGAACGCGAGCAAGAGCGTCGGCGCTATTAGAAGCCACGATGTGGCATACCCCTCGGCTCGAGAAAAGAGAGGGGAGCAGAGCAAGGCAACACCATCGGGTGAGAGGATGGCATAATGGTTGAGCACACCTCACGCCCAATTCTGGACATGATCGAGGTTAAGGCCCGCACCCGACTGGCGGAGTTGGTGGCCGAGGTGTTGGAGGCACCGACGTGACCCCTTTCCTGTGGCTGTGCCTGATGGGCGGGCTGGCCATCTTTTCCTCGACGATGAGCAAGAACCCCGCCCTGCCGCTTTTCATCCACAGCCTGGGAGTGGACGAGAGGACGCTGGGCTTCATCGCCGCTGCTTCGACCGTCGTGGGCATCGTCGCCAGCTTGCCGGCCGGCGTGCTCTCGGACCTGTGGGGCCGGCGGCGGGTGATCATGCTCAGCATGGCCGTCTTCGCCACAGCCCCATTCCTTTACCTACAGGTGCGTGTTCCCTGGCACCTGGTGCTGGTGCGGGTCTACCACGGATTGGCGACGGCGATGCTGGGGCCGGTAGCTCTGGCCGCCGTCGCCGATACCTTCCGAGAGGGGCGCGGCGAGCGGATGGGCTGGTACTCCAGCGCGACGATGGTCGGTCGTTTTATGGCCCCCACCGTCGGTGGGCTGCTCATTCCTTCGACTCCGCTCAGGACAGGCTTCGGCGAGGACTTCCGCTGGGTCTACCTGGGCTGTGGCGGGGCGGGTTTGCTGGCGCTGCTGGCCGCACTGCAACTGCCCCGGCTGGACCAGGTCGCGCAGCCGCAAGTCCGCGGCGCACGCTGGGCAACGATGCGGCGCGAGTTGCATCTCATTCTCACCAACCGCAGCCTGCTGCTCACCAGTGGGGTAGAGGCGGCACAGTATTTCGCCTTTGGTGCGGTGGAGACATTCCTGCCACTCTATCTTAAGGGGTTGGGCTGGGAGCCGCGCGTCATCGGGCCGCTCTTCACTGCGCAGGTGCTGGTGACAGCGGTGACCAGACCGCTGATGGGTCGCCTCTCTGACTGCTGGGGCCGCCGGTGGCCCATCGTGGCTGGCCTTCTGGTGGGGGCAGGGGCAATAGCGGCCATGCCCTGGATACACGCCTGGTGGCCGATGGCGGCGCTGACCGCGTTCTTTGGGCTGGGCGTGGCAGCAGTGACCGCCTCGACCTCGGCGCTCGTCTCCGATCTGAGCCGCACCGCTGCCTACGGCGCGTCGCTGGGGGCGCTCTCCAGTGTCATGGACGTGGGCCACTCGACCGGCCCGATGGTGACCGGCCTGTTGGTGGCGGCTTGGGGCTACGGCCTGGCTTTCGCGATTATTGCGGTGCTGCTGGCCGTCTGCGCCGCCATCTTCGTCGCCCTGGTGCATGATAGCAAGACGCAAGAAGCAGGATAGCCACCCTGCCTCCTGCCCCTTGCATCCTGCATCTTGCACCCCGCATCTTTCAAGGAGACTGTGATGAAGTGGGTAACACGTGAGAAGGTCAAAGTGGACCGTGTGGCTTGCCCGTGGCTGATCAAGCGGTTCATTGACCCCGAGGCGGAGTTGCTGTTTGTACCTGCTGAGGAGGTGCCGAAGGTAGCCGAGCAGGAAGGGGCCATCTCCTACGACGCCCAGGGCCAGGGGCAGTACGACCATCAAGAGGGTCAATGCACCTTCGAGGTGCTAATCGAGGAGTACGGCCTGGACGACTCGGCACTCCATCTGTTGGCCGATATCGTCCACGGGGCCGACACCGCCGACCGCGATCGCACGTCCCAGTCGGCAGGGCTGCGGGCCATCGCCGAGGGCTTTCACTACCTGGGCATCCCCGACGAGGAGCGGCTGGCCCATGGGTTAGCCATCTACGACGCACTCTACGCCTGGTGCCAGCACCAGCTCAAACTGGAAACATGAAACCCGAAACTTGAAACGAGGCGACAACTCAATGACAGAAAGCGAAACGACTACTTCACAGAAGGTCAGACTGCGCACACTGCCGCGCAACGTATGGGCGGTGAGCCTGACCAGCTTCTTCATGGACATCTCCAGCGAGATGGTGATCAACATCTTGCCGCTGTTCCTGTCCAACGTACTGGGGGTTAAGACCAACGTCATCGGGTTGATCGAGGGCATTGCTGAGGCCACGGCCAGCCTGCTCAAGGTATTCTCCGGCTGGCTTTCGGACAAACTGCGGGCGCGCAAGTGGCTGGCAGTGGTTGGGTACGGCCTATCGGCGTTGGCCAAGCCGTTTTTCTATATCGCTAACTCGTGGGGGGTGGTGGCCGGCGTGCGCTGGGCCGACCGGGTGGGCAAGGGCGTGCGCACTGCGCCCCGCGACGCGCTGGTGGCGGATAGCATTGACGAGAGGCATCGGGGGCTGGCCTTTGGCTTGCACCGCGCCGCCGACACCGGTGGGGCGGTGTTAGGTCTGGTCATTGCCCTGGTCGTGGTGTGGATGGCACAGCGCAGCAGCATGGTTCTGGGGCGCGCCACTTTTCAGACGGTGGTGCTCATCAGCCTGATTCCGGCTTTCCTGGCCGTGCTCTCGCTGGCCATTGGTGCGCAGGACGTGCCAGTCAAGGGGGAGCGCGAGGCCCCAACCGTTTCCTTCCGGGGACTGGGCCGCTCGTTTGCCATCTTCATGATCATCGTTGGCATCTTCGATCTTGGAAACTCATCGGATGCGTTCCTGGTGCTGCGGGCGAGTGAGCGGGGACTGAACGTGGTGCAGGTGCTGGGGATGCTCATCACTTTCAACGTGGTGTACACCCTGCTTTCCACGCCTGCCGGATCGCTCTCCGACCGCATCGGAAGACGCAAACTCATCATCGGCGGCTGGCTGATCTACGCGCTGATCTACTTCGGCTTGGCAGTGGCGGGAACAGGCTGGCACGTGTGGGGTCTTTACGCTGTTTACGGGGCGTACTACGGCCTGGCCTACGGCACGACCAAGGCGATGGTGGCCGACATCGTGCCGGCGGAGCTGCGCGGCACGGCCTATGGGACGTATAACGCCGTGCTGGGCGTCCTGGACTTTCCGGCCTCGCTCATCGCTGGATTGCTGTGGTCGGGCATTCCATCGTTGGGATGGACCGGCTTTGGCCCGTCGGCGCCGTTTTTCTTTGGCGGGATGTTAGCGCTCATGGCAGCGGTGTTGATGGCCCTATGGTCGCCACGCCCTGGCCTATAAGCCCAGATTTGCCCCAGACGACAAATATGCTATAATTACACCATCTACCAACTTGTGGAGGTGACATGAATTTCAAACGCTGTTTGTACCTAGGGCTGCTTATCACGGCCTTGATCGTGGCCGCCTGCAGTCCCAAGGCTACGCCGGAGCCGACGGCCACGTCGTTGCCGTCGACCGATACGATGGGCTTCACCGAGGAGGGCTCGCCCTATCGCGGAAATCCCAATGCCTCTGTAACGCTGCTGGAATTCTCAGATTTCCAGTGACCGTACTGTGCCCGTCACACCTTACAGACGGGCCCGCTTCTGTATGAAGCGTACATCGCCACAGGCAAAGTCAAGCAGGTTTTCCTTCAGTACCCACTCGAAAGTATGCACCCCCAGGCTCGACCGGCCGCTGAAGCCTCCCTCTGCGTTGCCAAGCAGGGAGCCGAAGCCTTCTGGTCCATGCACGATCTCCTGTTCGAGAAAGCCCAGGAGTGGAGCGGCCAGGAGAACCCAGTCGAGCTGTTCAAGGGATATGTTGCTCAACTGGGCCTGAATACCGACGCCTTCGTCACCTGCCTGGAATCAGGAGAGACAGCCGCCCAGGTCCAGTCCGAGCTCGAACGAGGTGCAGCGCTTGGAGTGAGTGGTGCCCCAGCCTTCTTCGTCAACGACTGGTTCATCTCCGGCGCACAGTCGTTCGAGGTGTTCCAGGAGACCATCGAGAAGGCGTTGCGGGGGGAGCATCCGCCCCCCACACCCACGCCGCTGCCATCCGGCGCCACGATCTTCGATCCCAACCCTGAGCGGCCTGGCTATACCTACGGCGGCGATGCTTTCTGCGGCTCAGAGAAGGCGGAGATTGGCCTGGTGGAATTCGTTGACTTACAGTCGGCGGAAAACCGCAAACACTTCCTGGAAGAGTGGCCTGAGCTGGAGAAGGCATACGTGGAGCCGGGCAAGGTGCGGCTCGTCGTCAAGCATTTCCCAGCCCTCGATCATACCCAGGGGCTCACAGCGGCCGAGGCTGCCGAATGTGCCGGGCAGCAAGGAGCCTTCTGTTCCATGTACGAGCTGCTTTTCACGAAACAGGAAGAGTGGAGCCAGGTGGAGGACGTCACGGCTGTGTTCAAAGGGTATGCTGCCCAGTTGGGCCTGGACGCTGCCGCCTTTGCAACCTGTCTGGACGAAGGCCAAATGTCGGAGAAAGTGATACAGGATTTCACCATCGGGCAGGAGAACCAGTTCCCCCCAGCACCGCTGTTCTTCATTTTCAAGGGAGAGCAGGGTGGCTACGTGTCTCTCGACCAACTCCAGGAGGCCATCGAGCAGTTGTTGGCGCAGTGAGGGAGCGAGTGAACGGGTAGGCAAGTCTGCGGGTCTGTGAGTGTGCTTGTCGCGCTGAGATAGGCCCAGTTACTTCATGGCAGTGGAGAGGGAGTAGTGGGCGCCCTTTCGAGTATCCTGGAAGGAGATCGAAGCATCATTTTCGCTTTGATCTCCTTCTTCTCTTTGAGCTCTTTCGACGCATCGGCTTTCGGAGGGGGCCTTGAGAATGGCGATGAGGCTGGCCCATTCAGGATAGCCAGCGACCTCAGCTTCCTCGAACCACTCGATGCGATCCTGCAAGTTCATGTCCTTTCCTCTGGTGTGCTTCTAGCCAATAAGGGGTCTTCATAAAACCCTCCCGGCCGCAGCTCGGCAAACTCTCCCTGCTGGTAGAGACACCTCCGCACGTCTACGCACAGGTGGCACTTGCCGGCGTAACCCTCGGGCAGCTCCTGGTAGCTGTACTTCGCCTTGGCCATCTCGAACAGGCCGAAGGGCCCGACGTGGACCAGGATGTCCACCAGGGGTGGGAAGCGACGCTTCCGCAAGTCATCGAGAACCTGGGGCAGGCTGTGCCAGTCGCCCACGGTCAGCCCACCGCAGAACCAAGAGGTGTAATTCCCGTAGAGGTCGAAATGCGAATGGTGGGCGTAGATGATCTCCAGAAAGCAGTTCTGGCCCTTGAAGGCCGCTGCGGGCCGCTTGTGGGTCAGGTGTCCCAAGGCATACCCTGATCGTCCTCCAGAGATGATGCTGTAGCCATCCCAGAGCATCCTTCCCGCGCGTTCCAGCCCGAACCTTTCCACGTAGCGCGCGATGGGCGTGGTCTTTTCCACATCGAAGAGCTGAACCTGCTCCAGGGAGTTAGGCAGATAGACGATCACCCTCTGTCGGCCGAAGACCTCCAGCGCCTTGTGGATGGCCAGGAAGGTTCGGGCGGGAGGGATCTTCTCGGCGTGGAAGGGCGAGCAACTGATCGGGATGGCGCTGAGCCCTGCCTCCTTGAGCGTGGTGAACTTATCGGCCACATCCTCCTCCCGAAGGCACCAACCGGCGTTTGTCTCGACATAACAGGGGATTCCTAGTTCCGCTGCTATCCTGACTCCCTCCAGCAACAAGGGGAAGTTCAGGAACGGTTCGCCCCCGGTCAGGTGAATCTGAAAGCGATGGCTCCAGGCCTGGGTAGCTTCCAGTGCTTCCCGCAGCGTCTGGGGTGACATCCAGTCCTTCCAGCGAGGGCTGCAGTTATAGAGGCAGTGCTTGCAGGCGCACTGGCACTGGTAGCTCATGATGATGCCCAGGTCGGTGGGGCAGAATGGTCTTTGCATCCGTGTTCTCCTCGAACACCGTTCCACTAGCCCCTCATCTCTTTGCTCCCGGTATACTTGAATACAGGGATTTTACCATTCCCACTATCGCCGCGACATGCCAGATGGACAAGTGGTTTCAGATATTTTTGGCTTGCTTTGGTTGGCTTGATTTCGGTGCGAAAAGTGGTATAATAAGTTAGTGAAGAGCAACAAGGGAAGCTGCTCTCTCGACTAGAGGACTGAAGCTCTGGTTAGCGTGGACCGATGGGAGGTTGATATGGCAAAAGAGTTCAGTCTGATGATAGAACAAAACGACGAGGGCTATATAGTTGCTATTGTGCCCGAGCTCCAAGACTATCGCATCCAGGCCAAATCCCTCGATGAATTGATGAGCAAACTGAAAGAAGCTCTCGAATCGTACCTGGAACCAGAAGAAGAGTGATAGTCCACCGCGGATAGCTCTTGTAGCTGGAGCCGACTGGACCGTTGTTCCAAGCTAGCTGCTGCTGATTCGAGCTTCGTGACCAAGCTTACACTGCTGCTAATTAGGAAACCCACGAAAGGTCTTCGTGGGTTTTTGCATTGTTAGCCCTCATCCCCCTAATCCCCTTCTCCCAGCCCTGGGAGAAGGGGGAACAGCTCCCCTCCCCCAAAGCTTGCCCTGAGCAAGGTCGAAGGGTTGGGGGTGGGGGCTTCTGCTGGCTTCATCTACGCTTCTAACACCCGCATGATCCCACCAGCCACGTCGGTGATAGCCTGGGCCTGGCGGAAGGACTCCGCTCCAGGCCCCACAGCCAGGAGAGGCACAGGGTTGGTGCTATGCAGGCGCA
This sequence comes from Anaerolineae bacterium, assembly GCA_049589355.1. GTDB lineage: Bacteria > Chloroflexota > Anaerolineae > VGOG01 > VGOG01 > JBAWAP01. The sequence continues at coordinate 2,525 of JBAWAP010000240.1, read as the reverse complement.
ACCCAATTTCCTCCAGGTTGCCGTGGTCGCTGCTCATGACGACGGTGACCGTTGGCCCGACCTCCTCCAGCAGCCCGGCGAAGAAACGGTCCAGCATGTCGAGGATTTCCAGCGCTGTCTCCAGGTTTTTCCGATGACCAACCGCATCGGGCAAGAACGATTCGTAGAGCACTAAGTCGTAGTTTTGACTGAGGCGGGCCAGGCGCCGGCCGGCTGTCTCCGGTTCGATGATAGGCACCGCCATGTGCAGGTGCCCGGCCAGATAGAAGTTAGTGATGTCCCAGTAGACGGCTTCGCCCTGTTCTAAATCCGCCAGGGTGCGAAAGGGCAGACCAGCGGCCAGGACGCTGAGGGTGGTGGCTGAGTGCCTGCGTTTCCGCTCTTTCACCAACTGGAAGTACTGGGGAGTGTAAGCGTTAGCGAAGGTGGCCCGGTAGCCCCGCTCGGTGGCCCTCTTGAGGATGTTGTGCTCGTTGATGACCTCAATGAGGGGGCCAGTGGGGTAGGCACCCACGTGTTGGCCCAACAGTTGTGCCGCGTTGACCCCGGTGAAAAGGGCCGTCTGGCCGGTGGCGCTCTGGGGCAAGCCTTGCACGCCCAGGAGAGCATCAATGGCTTTGAATAGCAGCCCCGGCCGATCCACATTCCGCCCTGCTACCGGCGGCCCGCCCAATAGCCGCCGAAAGTTGGGCATGGGAGCCAGCCAGAGAGGATTGGTTTCATTGGCTGGCCCCAAGCCCAGGCCATCCAGGAAGACGAAGATCACAGAGGGGGATGCGATATCGTTCAAAGCTTGTAGCCGATCATGCGCAGGAAGTCCTTGCGCCAGGCGATGTCCTCCTCGCCCTCAATGCCCTTAGATGGAAGCCCGTCTATGACGCCCAGGATACCGCGGCCTTGCTCCGTCTCGGCGATGACCACCTCCACGGCGTTGGCCGTGGCGCAGAAGATGCGGCACACCTCGGGCACGTTCTTGATGGCGTTGAGGAAGTTGATGGGGTAGGTGTCCTTCATGAGGACGATGAAGGCGTGGCCAGCGGACAGGGCCAGAGCATTCTTCTTGGCCAACTCCACCAGCTCCTCGTCGGTGCCGCTGGCCCGCACCAGGCAAGCCCCTGAGGACTCGCAGAAGGCCAGCCCGAACTTAGCGCCCGGCACCGAGGTGACCATCGTCTCGTGGATATCCTCCACGGTCTTGATGAAGTGAGATTGGCCGAGGATCATGTTCACGTCCTCCGGCTTTTCGATCTTGACCATCTTGAGTTCCATAGCTATTCCTCCTGTTTTAGTCAATGAGGTAACAGGTGACTCGTTACTCGTTTCCTAGTTACTCATTACCTCATTACTCATCCGGCACTACTTCCCAGAAATCCAACTCATTCCTTCGCCTCTCGATCTCTTCGTCGGGAAGGCGGACGTAGACGCCGTAGCCCTCGACGGCGACGGTGCCGTCCGCCAGGTGCAGCTCTCCCTTGGCCTCAAACGACCGGGAGCGCAAATGGACCATTTCTCCAATGATTGTCAGCTCTTCCCCCAAGGGCACAGGCTTGCGGAACTTGAGCTCCAGCGTGGCGGTCACCGCCCAGATGTCTAGGGACGTGACCACGCGCCCGATGACCTCGTCCATTAGGGCGCTGATGATCCCACCGTGCACGAAGCCAGGGTAGCCTTGGTGTTCCTGGCGGGGTGTGTACTTAACGATCACCCGCCCGTCGTCGTCTTCGTAGAAGAAGGCTTTCAGACCGATGGGGTTCTCCATCCCGCATACGAAACACCTGCGGGAATTGGGTTGCTTCTGCATCATCCGCCTCCGCACGATTCCAATATCCTCTCCGCCTGTTCCAGTGCGGGCTTGTAGCAATGGGGCGGCCCATCGCACCACGCCCTCTCCTTGGCAATCTCTGCGTGCTTCCGTGCCTCTTTGCGATCTCCCTTCTCCAGCGCCACTTGGGTGAGGAAGTTGTGGATGTCCGCCTGCTTCAGCCGGTACTCACACCGGTCGGCGATCTCCAGCGCCTCCCGCGCCAACCCCAACGCTTCCTCCTGCAACCTCGCTGACTCGTCACTTGTTATCTCGCTGCCTTGTGCCTGCGCCCACCGCAGCCGTGCCATCTCCAGCAGGATGTCCGGCTCCAACTCCACAAGGTTGATGCGCCGGCAGCGGGTCAGCGTCTCGGTGAGGTGCGTCTCTGCCTCAGGCAGATGGCCCAGTGCGCGGTGTGCAGCGCCCAGCAGCCACTCGGCCTGGACAACATTACGTTCAAAGCGTCCAATATATCCGCTGACTTGTGCTAGTTCAAATGCCTCTTTTGCCGCTATCAAGGCCTGCTTGGTCTTGCCCGCAAGCAAATTACCTAGAGCACGATAGCATTGAACATTGCATACACCGTAAGGATAGCCTATGGTTCGCCCATTTTCAGGGCGGTTTTAGAAAATCCGTGCAAAGTCTGGTGTAGATGTCCAGTGAGAAACCCAGCAACACCAAGATGCATTGTTGCAACTTGGAGAGTGGAGTGAGATGACGA
>JBAWAP010000239.1:0-3229 GCA_049589355.1 Anaerolineae bacterium | reverse complement strand
CCTATCCACCAGTGCCACTCACTATTTCTCTAACTGCAGCAAGCAGGTATAGGTATCCTCGCCCCGCTGTGCGAGTATTTCGCACAACCCTGGACTACTTCAGAAATCTCCAGCATTCCCATCCGGAATGGCTCTATTTGTGCTTCAAGCGTCCGAAAACCGTTGTCAGGCGATGCTGGTTAAACTACGGCTTTCTCTTGCGCCCAATGATGACCAATACAATTCCACCGGCAAGCACTAATCCGCCTAAGAAAGGTGACACGGGAATGGTCGTCTTGGCTTCGGCGCTGGTTTTGAAGGGGCCAATGTGGATGCCCTTCACGTGCGAGGTGAGTGTGATGAATTGTAAAAGAAGGACCACGACGCCGAGGACGATGAGAACGATTCCTAGAAACATCATCGGTTTCACGCGTTTAATCTCCTTTTTTGAGAAGTCTTGCGAGTGCAAACGGCTACATAGGTTTGCGTCCTGTAATGACTCTGACCAGCACCACCACGATGGCGATAACCAGCAGAACATGAATTACTCCGCCCATAGTGTAGCCGGTCAACAATCCGAGTAACCACAAAACCAAAAGAATCACACAGATGGTCCACAGCATATTCGGCTCCTTTCCGGCGAACAATGTCGCCTAATCTTAGAGTTAAATATGGAAACAAAGCTGATCGTAATGTCCACTCAGCTTTGTGAGTGATTATAGATTTTACATCAACCCGACGGTGGCCACAGTAAAGTTACTATTCAGGTCACCGCTGCCTGGGATTTCCTTTTGCCTCCAGCAGACGACCTTTCTACTTCTGGATTGGTTCCAAGGGTTGTGAGACTTCGGTATGTTGCTCTCTCCTCCTCCAGCATTCCCATCCGGAATGGTTCTGTTTGTGCTTTGAGCGTCCGAAGCGCGGCGGGCGGTAGAATACATCTACCCCCTCGCTCATCCCCGGCAGGATGTAGGCAGGGTCTTCGGCGCAATCGCAGTGCTCAATGGATGCCGGTATTTGTCCCTTCAATCTGGTCAAGGCCTGATCGTAGACACTATCGACGGAGTGCAAGAATCCCTGCACGCGATCCACATCGTACACGGCAACAGTGACCGCCGTCTGGATATCTTCTGTCAGCCGGTCGAATGCATGCTGAGCGAACATCTTCGCAAACGCAGACACATCTCCACCTGGCAAACCGACATCCAGCTGCTCAAATGGACCGAGATCGAAGTAAGAAAGATGAAGATTGTCGGGAGAAGCGATGATGTATCGCCCGTACGGAGCAAGCGCGGCGATGGTGTGGGGTGTGCCGTTGAAACACGTGGAGAGCACGATGAGATCGAACTTCGTGGAATCGCCTGTGATGCGTATCAATCCGTCGGCCAGGTCATCTACCGTGAACGTCCGTTGCGAGTACGATGCATCGTAGCCCGCGCCGCCGAATTCAGGGATTTCGTGACCGAAGTAGAGGAACAATCTCACCAACTGAGGTCGCTCTTCCGCGCGGAAGCGGTGATAAAGCTCCACTTCTGGATCGAAGCGAGACGGTCCCTGGCCGCGCCAGTACGATTCTTTGGCAAGGAGCCGTCCGTTCCGGTAATAATAGAATTTCCCGTCACGGAGAGGAAAAAAGAGCAAGCGGTGCCTCCTGCGTCTTTCATGAAAGATGAACACCTCGGCTTGCGTGTTCCGCTCAGAGACCGTTTTCGCTTTTGCGAGAGCCTCCTCATCTGCTCTGTACGCATTGCCGCGGGCATCATGATAGAGGTAGCCACCATCGCCGTGGATGATGCATACGATTGAGTAGCGCGGTGGGAGCATACTCTCCTCCCCAAGCGGAGTTACACGGTGAGCAAGGGGGATGGAACTGCACGAAGAGAGAAACAACGCGAGTCCCACGCAGGAGCCGACGCCCACAAAGAGCATCCAGCATCCATGCGTGGCACTCGTGAAAAATCGTTTGAGAGGGCTTTGCATACCCAAGGCCGAAAATGTTCGTTCTCTGGAGAGACTACACCAGAAGGATCACAATGATTATGATCAAGAGTAGCGCGACCAGGCTGATGGTTACCGTCTGGCTGGCCTGCTCCATATCCTGCATGACATAATCAGAGAAGGCATTGAGCTGCACATCGGACACGCACTCGTAGCCATTAAGGCCCGCTAGCTCATCTTGTTTCTCTTGAAGGGTAGATTTTAAGAGAGCAATGCCGACTCGATCGTCTTTCGAAATCAGCGGCGAGCTTTGAACTTTGTCCAACGCTTTAGACATTTTTTCAAATGATTTGTTGAGTATTTCACGCTTCTGCGCTGGGTCTTCTGTTACCTTCACTTTGCGTGCGGTGTCGTTAAAGTACTTTTGAATATCGTCTGCCCCTACCGCATTTCCCGCTTGAACCAGAACAAACATCATGATTACTACTCCGAAAACCGTTCGTGCTAACATGGTTGTTTCCTCCATAAAATTGAGAAGAAATTGATTGGTTACCTACACAGTGACAACGAATTTTTGAGTGAGTGACAAGCCTTCGGTGGTCTGTTCAATGACCGAAGGCCCCCTCACACCCATCCGAACGACCGTTTGGGCGGGCGGGGGTAATCTCCCCCGGGGATGTTTTGTTTGATGACCAGTATTCTGCATTTCGAACAATCTCCTCTGCATCACGAGGACACTAATGTCCGTCATGCTCACCCAGGTAACGTCCAACTGCATAGGAGTGCGATTTTGCACAACTCCGATGTTTGCAGACCCTACACCACTTGCAGTCGCTACTAGTCAGCCATGCTTCTTGAACCCAACGTTGTCAGTGCTAAATCGTCACAGGGGCTTTCGTCCGCGAATGACGTTAAGCAAGATGACCACAATGGCGATCACCAGCAGGAGGTGAATGACCCCTCCCATCGTGTAACTGGTCACCAGTCCCAGTACCCACAGAATCAGCAGTACTACTGCAATTGTCCACAACATATGATTCTCCTTTCAGTTTGCGCCGGATTCACTACCGACCGTTAAGCCCTGCAGCGTGATTGGATGTTTACTATGGACATGTTTAATATTGTTATTTTTTGGTCTTGCCTTTGTCTTTTGACTGCTGTTGACCTTGCTCTTTCTTAGGTTCCTGAACCTTTCCTTCTTTCTCGATCCTTATTAGCTTTTCTTTTTGGGCTTGTTCTATCTTTTGTCTGCTTTGCTCACGTTTCTGGCTTGCCTCCCTCGCCTGATTGATGATCTGCTCAGAGGAAAGGG
>JBAWAP010000238.1:0-1968 GCA_049589355.1 Anaerolineae bacterium | reverse complement strand
ATGATGTCCTGGCATTTGCCTCAAAAATCGTGGCTTACGCAGAAGGACGAGTAGCGAGACTGAGCGATGTGGAGCCTTCTGAGAAAGCAGAAGAACTGGCGAGGGAGTTTTGTTTGCAGCCTGAATTTGCTGAGCTTGTCCTTCGTGAAGCTGACAGGATCTATGGCGGCGTCGAGAAAGCAATACTAACGCTTAAAGATAGTATTCTGGCACCCAATGCCGGGGTAGATAGCAAGAATGCTCCCCGAGGCTTTGTTGTCTTGTGGCCGAGTGATCCTAAGAAATGGGCTGAGAAGATCAAAACTGAAATGGAACGCAAGACAGGCAAGAGAATTGCAGTGCTGATTGTTGACAGTGGCCTAGTCCCACTGAGGATCGGCACGTCTGGCCTAGCTTTGGCAGTCGCCGGGTTCAAACCCATCAGAGACTACAGGGGAAACAAAGACCTTTACGGGAAGACGATCACGATAACGCGGCACGCGGTTGCGGATGACTTGGCTTCTGCAGCCCACTTCCTAATGGGTGAATCAACCGAGAAAACCCCAATAGTGCTCATCAAAGATGCTAATCTAGACTTTGATGCCGGCGTCTATGGTCCTTCAGATATGATGATGCCGGCTAAAGAGTGCATTTTCATGGGGACTTTTCTTGTCGACCGTCGCGACTGATTAGCTTGGTCAGGTTTGCAGAACGCAAAACCTTGAACAGGGACGCGCCGATAGAAGCTGCACTTAGGGCAATTACTATTCGTTCAATCGGATAAACGATCGTCAGACCCACCCATAACGCTTGCCAACCTCCCTGTGGAAGTGGAAGGATGCCAGCCTGCGCGCACAGCACGTTTGTAAGAGACCCTGAAATCTGTCCTGCCAGAGTTGATGTTAACGAGATTATGAAAAAAGAAAGAATTAGCTTCCGATTGCTGCTGGTCTTCACGTTGTTGATTGCCACTGATCCAAGCGGAGAGATTAGTATTAGGAGGCCGATTGTTTGGAACCAAATTAACTGCGGAAAAAGCCAGAAAGGTCCGATGGACGGGTAGAAACAGAAAAACACCAAGAACAAGAAATACGTGAGAACGCTCATGATTCTTTTGCCTGTGCACTGCAGTCCTGCAATGTATGCGGTCACGATGCCGGAGACGAAGCTCGGCGGGTAGAAATTGCCTGCGAAGAATGTGATTGTCCCGCCTAGGGTTGCGGACAATGCTCCGATGTATGGTCCGAGAAGGAAGCCCATTATGGGCGTGGTGATTGCAGCTGCAGTTATGTATTTGCTGGGCATGCCTAGTATCTGAAAGATCGGGATCGATGCAAGAACTGCGTATAATGTTGTGAAGCATATGATTAGTGCAATGTCTTTTGTTGTGAGGTCTTTCTTATACGACAAGTTTCTGCCACTTCTTTTTGAGCGTGGAGACTTAATTATTTGAAATGCCTTATAAATCGTACATGCCTTGCCCAATCGTCACTCTGCTGTCGGATTTCGGCCAGAAAGATCCGTACGTTGCAGAAATGAAAGCCACCATTTTGAGCATAAGTCCAGACGCAAAAATCGTTGACATTAGCCATGAGGTTGAAAAGTTCGATGTAAGAACAGGCGCTTACATTCTGGCTTGTGCAGCTCCCTATTTTCCAAAGGGCACAATTCACGTTGCAGTCATAGACCCAGGCGTCGGTACGCAGAGACAACCCACAATCATCCAAACAAGCAACGGCTATTACATCGGCCCAGACAACGGCGTCCTCGCCTTGGCCGCAGAGAATGACATTGGACCAAGAAGCATCCACAGGATCTCTAACAGAAGCCTCATGCTATCCAAGGTTTCCAGCACTTTCCACGGCAGGGACATTTTCGCCCCAGCCGCCGCTCACTTGGCAAATGGAGTCAATGTAGAGGAGTTCGGGCTGGAGATTCACAAAATCGAAAAACCGCAATTTGCTCGAATCATCAAGAGAGATAATATGC
>JBAWAP010000237.1:0-3740 GCA_049589355.1 Anaerolineae bacterium | reverse complement strand
CTTACATTGTGCTGCACGATGTACTGAAGCGAGAGTTTGGCTGGCAGGTGGGTGTGCTGGAGCGCAAGTGGCAGACCTGGGACGGAGAGCCAGAGGAGGTGAACGTCTTCGGGGAGGCGACCGACCCAGCGCGGCCAGGAGAGGTGATCTGGATCGTTGGGGAAGCCAAGCACAACCTGACACAGAAGGAAGTAGATCGGTTTGCGGGGCAAGTGGAGCGGGCGCGGCGGCATCTGGTGGGCGAGATCTTTCCAGTCTGCTTTTGCTACCGGGCGCGTCCAGAGGTGCAGCAGCGGGTGCGTGATGCTGGCATCCGGTTGGTCTTTTCGTATGGGAAGTTGGTGTGAATAGCCAATGACCGATATCGCCATCCGCGTCGAAAACCTGAGCAAGCAATACCGCATCGGCGGTCCCCAGGCGGGCTACAAGACGATCCGGGAGTCGCTGACCGAAGCTGTCGCTGCCCCCTTCCGCCGCCTATCCTCCGTCGTCCGTGGTCAGTCGTCCGCCGTCTCCAACGAGACCATCTGGCCTTGAAGAATGAGTATATTAACCAAACGAAAGCTGGATAGCGAAAACTGGACCATGATCATCCGCCCGCAGCGGCACTGGCTTGACCTGCGGCTGGGCGAGTTGTGGCAGGCGCGCGAGCTGGTGATGCTGTTCGTATGGCGCGACTTCGTCTCGGTTTACAAACAGACCATCCTGGGGCCGCTCTGGTACCTGATCCAACCCTTACTGACCACCATCACCTTCACGGTGATCTTCGGCCGCATCGCCAAGCTGCCCACCGACGGCCTGCCGCAGATGCTGTTCTATATGTCGGGCACGGTCATCTGGAGCTACTTTGCCGCCTGCCTGACCAAGACGTCGAACACCTTTGTCGCCAACGCCGGCATCTTCGGCAAAGTCTACTTCCCGCGCCTGACCGTGCCGTTGTCCATCCTGATCTCCAACCTGGTGGCCTTGGCCATCCAGTTGGGGCTGTTCCTGGCGTTCCTGGTTTATTTCGCGTTGGCCGGCGCGGCTGTACAGCCCAACTGGTGGGCCCTGCTCACGCCTGTTCTGGTGCTGGTGATGGCCGGGCTGGGGCTGGGCTTTGGGATTATCGTCTCGTCGCTGACCACCCGCTACCGTGACCTGCAGTACCTGGTCACCTTCGGCGTGCAGCTCTTGATGTACGCCACGCCAGTGGTTTATCCACTTTCGACCGTCTCGGGTAAGTTCCGCTGGCTGATCCTGGCCAACCCGATGACACCCATCGTGGAGAGCTTCCGGTTCGCCTTCCTGGGCGCGGGCACGGTGGGTGGGTGGCACCTGTTGTACAGTGCCGCTTTCATGCTGGCAGTCTTGCTGATCGGCGTCCTGATCTTCAGCCAGGTCGAGCGCACGTTCATGGACACAGTATGAGCCACACTGTCATTTCCGTAGAGAACGTCAGCAAATACTACCGCCTGGGGCTGATTGGCGGGGGCACGCTGCGCGCCGACTTTGAACGTTGGTGGGCCAAGGTGCGCGGCAAGCCCGATCCGGTAAGAGAAACAAGCGGGTACTGTGCATCGAAGCTCAGGCCATGAAGAGAACCCAGCTCATCAAGGAAGGCGCACGGCGCAGTGTTTGCGGTCATGCAGTTGTGATCCGAGCGTCCTGAGCAAACTGCGAGAAAGAGACTTTTGAAATCGAGTAAACAGTATGGATCTGAAATTTGAATGGGACAGAGACAAAGCAGCGTCAAACCTCAAAAAGCATAAGGTCAGTTTTGAGGAAGCCAGCACAGTCTTTGATGACCCATTCGCGGTTATCTTCGACGACGAAGACCATTCCCTAGAAGAACACCGCGAAATCATCATTGGGCATTCTATCAAAAGGCGCTTGCTACTGGTTTTCTTTACCGAAGTCGCTGAAAATAATGTCGTCCGCATTTTTAGCGCTCGCAAGGCAATTAGGAAGGAACGCAAAGACTATGAAGAAAATGTCTATTTCTAAATCCCACACAACAACCGAAAACGACATGCGTGCAGAATATCATTTCGACTACCGCAAAGCGCGTCCCAATCGTTTTGCCGCACGAAGCAAAGACCGTCTCATCGTTATCCTCGACCCTGACGTTTCCAAAGTTTTCAAGACACCAGAGGCAGTCAACACTGCTCTTCGTGCGCTGATTTCAGCCATACCCCAAGTCGCAAAGTGAGAAGCGGCTAAAGTAATGCGCCGAGCGAACATGCACGCCCGCAAACACACGCCTCACGCCATTGGCGGATGGGAAGTTGAATTCCCAAAGTGGCGTGGCGATGCTGCCAACGGCTTGAGGCTTGGGTGTTGTTGCGGGAAGGCAGTCGCCACAGCATCTTATGGAGACAAGGTGAGGGGGTGACAAGGTGACAAGGAGAAGACCAGCTTTGCTCCTTGTCTCCCCACCCCCTTGTCCCCTTGTCATCGTTTTTTGTGAGGTGAAGCCATGAAATATCGAGCGGTTATCAAGCAGTCCGGTGAATGGTGGATCGGCTGGCTGGTGGATTTACCTGGCGTGAATGTGCAAGAGAAGACCCGGGAAAAGCTGATCGAATCGTTGCGCATCGGTGCCCAGGAAATGCTGGCCACAGAGGTGCCTTTTGAAGCCGAAGGGCTGATGACCACCATCGAGGTGCCTCCCCTGGACTGGATGGCCGAAGCGACAATGGCCTGACCCAAGAGCGACCTGTGGAAGTCTGCTGACAGGCCCGATTGTCTCCGGGCCGGCTTCAGTGTGTTTGAGTATTGAGACCGCGTGGGGAGCATCTGATTGTACGTGAGCACCGTCATCTCCGTAGAGAACGTAAGCAAATATTACCGCCTGGGGCTGATCGGCGGGGGGACGCTGCGCGCCGACTTCGAGCGCTGGTGGGCCAAGGTGCGCGGCAGGCCCGACCCGCTGCTCAAGATCGGCCAGGAAGACCAGCGCAACCGGCAAGGTGAGTACATCTGGGCGCTGCGGGACGTGAGCTTTGAGGTCAAAGAAGGCGAAGTGCTGGGTATCCCCTCGACGGGCTCAGGACAAGCATCGGCCGCAACGGAGCGGGCAAGAGCACCATCACTTCGACGGGCTCAGTACAAGGCTCAAAATCCTTTCGCGCGTCACCGCTCCTAACAGCGGGCAGGTGAAGCTGATGTGTGATTTCGGATTGCGGATTCGTGGAGCGGCAGAACAAATTCCGCAATCCTCATTCCAAAATCCGCAATTTTATACGTGCGCCTGGCCTTTGCCGTGGCCGCCCACCGTTCGGCTGAGCGCTCACGGCGAAGCCTGGAGCCGGAGACTTGTCCTGAGCCTGTCGAAGGATCGAGAAGTTCATGGATACGCCGGTGAAGCGCTACTCCAGTGGGATGTACGTGCGCCTGGCCTTTGCTGTGGCCGCCCACCGTTCGGCTGAGCGCTCACGGCGAAGCCTGGAGCCGGAGACTTGTCCTGAGCCTGCCGAAGGATCGGCTGGTGGACGAGAGCCTGCCCTGAGCCTTGCCCTGAGCGAGGTCGAAGGGGAAGCGAAGGGTGCTGGCGGTGGGGAGAGTTCATGAAGTTGACTGACGAATAGGAGTCCTGATTCTTGCCACTTCGGCACCTCTTCATTGACTGGTCGGGTGATCTGGGATTCAAGTTCGGGCGTGGTTCTACGACTCATCTGGTCATCGCCGTCGTCAGCATTGCAGGTTATGGAGGATTTCGGAAGCTCATGGCAGATCTTCGTGCCGAACGAGGGCTGCAC
>JBAWAP010000236.1:0-16936 GCA_049589355.1 Anaerolineae bacterium | reverse complement strand
GTCTATATCCTGGATATACAAACGTTCGTTCAGTCGAGTTGGAGCCACCAAGCGCTTCTCAAATTCATGAAGAGCTTGAAGATCGGCAGATTCCACCAGATCGAAGCGAATGATTGCCTCCAGGGAGACAAAATCCCACAATAGAGGGGCGGGGCCAGCCTGGACTAAGTCGGTGAGCCACGTCCGGCCCTCCTGATCCACCAGGATATTGTCACCACTCAATATGCCAGGGCTGATGCGGCATATCACTGGTGGGTCATCGGCCGCTGCTTCTTCGTAAACATGGGGAATCGGGTTGGGATAGGAGACAGTGTCACCATTGGGAAATCGAAGGGCCAACTCGTGTGCTGAGAGCTCTATCGTCGTTGGGCCGAGAGAGCAGGCTTCCCTAGCCAGGGCCTGCATCCGCCGTTGGAACTCCCCCTGTGAGATCTCCTCCTGGTTGAGGTTCAGACGTTGACAATATAACTGACTCAGGTTTTTTGTCTCCTCCAGAATGCGACCCCTCTGATGCCAGGCAGCCAGGGTAGTCTGAAAAAGGTGCTTTAGAACTCCGCTGATCTGTGCTGCCTTATTCATTCTATAGAAAGCCTCGAACGTCTGCACTTGCTCCAAATCGGCTTCGGGTAGGACGTAGGCTACGGCGGCGAAGTGCATCGTCTCGGCGAGACCAGCCAGAGTAGTGCTGATGCCTCCCTTGGGTGCGAATTCCTTGTAGCAGGCAATCTCCTCCTCGATCTGGTGCCTCAGCCCACAGGTGACGACGAGTGGCTCCAAGGCCCCTTTCGGAGAATAGGCGAAGACCGTCACGCAGGTGCACCCTTCCCGGCGCCAAAGGAGCCGGCCAATAGTGATCTGGCTCTTTTCATAGAACACCTTGCGAAACAGGTCTGCCAGTTCGCCAGCCCGATCAGGCAGGCAGGCAGTGTCAAGCCCAGGCTCGATGAGGGTGACCAGATGGGGGAAGGAGAGGCGCTCCCGCTCGTCCCAGCGGACGTGCAGGTCCCAGTTGATGCGCACGTGCTCAGCGAAGGCCCGTTCGACGGCCTGGATCAGCGCCTGGGGGCCTTCTTGCTTGGCCACGAAATCCACAGCCGGGCCCCACGCTTCTCGTACCGCTTGATAGGTGGGAAAGCCGGTAAGGATGATCTTAGGCACGGGGCGGTAGGCCGGGTCTCCGGCCAAAGTCAGACCGCTCACGTCCCGTTCATCGTCATCTTCCACCATGCGGATGTCGAGGACGGCCAAGTGGGCATGGGCTTCAGTCAGAAGTTGTCGGGTCTCCTCTAGGGTAAAGGCCCTCAGCACCTGGTACCCCTCGTTCTCCAGGAACTCGGCGCGGGTGTTGAGGAAATCGGGGTCATTGTCGGCGAATAGAATCACACCACTTGGCATTGTTTACCCTTTGAGTATCCTATCGAGGTCGAAAGGGATACCGGCTTCCTTGATCTCTTTGGCAAGAGATCCTTTCCAGCCCCCATTTGGATCCATCGGGACGTACAGGATCCCATGGTAATCCGAAGGAATTTCAACCCCTTCTTTATATAGCACACACACTCGGTTGCGCCCAAGTTTGCCAACGAAGAATCCTAATTCAAAGATAACATTTTGACGAGCGCGTGGTTTAAGACCCTTCAACTTGGTGCCCTTTGGACCGCCGATGTCGTCTATAGTGAGGAGCACAACTGCAAAGCCGACGTTGGAGTGCTTTTCCATATGTTCAATGATGGTACGCCCGGCATGGGGCTGCTCGCGGAGGATTATTGCGTGAAGTCCCAGCTTTTCGATGAAACGCCCTACTGTTTGCTTTGCTGCTTCATCGTGTCCGTGCACGATGAAGACCCTTTGGTGTGCGCTTTCTTCTTTAAGAAGAAATCTCTCCACTGCGGCCAGCATCGCCTCTGGCCCCTCCTGCTTGGTCACGAAATCCACGGCAGCCGATAGCCCGTCTAACTGCGGTCGCAGTGCTTCCCGCACATATTCATAGCTGGGGAAACCTGTCAGGATGATCTTAGGCACAGATCGAGCCACATCTCTGGCTAGGACCAAACCGGAGGTGTCTTTCTCGTCGTCGTCGTCCTCCAGGCGGATGTCTATGATAGCCAGATCAATCCCCCCGATCTCGAGCTTCCTCCTGGCCTCTGTGACGTTGGTTGCGGGGACAACCAGATAACCTTCTTGTTCCAAGAACTCGGCCCGGGTTTTGAGGAAATGGAGGTCGTTGTCAGCAAATAGAATAGTTCCTTTGGCCATGTTGGCATCTCCTTTGGGCTTTTCAATTCGGTCCGGCCGGTGGCGGGGCATCCAGCACCGCCTGGATTTTTGAACGGAGCTCCTCTCCGTCTAACGATTTGCGGATGTAATCTGCAGCACCTGCCCGCAGTGCTTCCCGGGCCCGCTGCCAAGTAGGCGAGGCAGTGACCACCACGATACGGGTCTGGGGCTGTTGAGCGCGCAAACGAGAAACCAGCGAGAGCACATCACCGACTGCACTTGCATCTACGATGACTAAGTCGTAACGACTTTCAGCAACACTCTGGAGAGCCTTTTCTTCTGGCACAGTATGCAGTTCTCCCAATGTAGCCAACGCTTTTTGCACTACAAGGAACCATGGCGTCTCTATTCTTGTGCCAACCAGCAGAAAGGCAACTCCCACAGGCACCAACCTCTGTCTCTGAGTCCTATCTTTCACGAGGCAACCAGATGACCATCGTGGTGCCTGACGGACCAGTCGAGTCCACCTGGATTTCGCCTCCGTAAGTCTGCACGATGGTCTGGGCCATCAACAACCCCATGCCCAGCCCTTTCACGCCTTCGGGTTTTTCGATGGGTTCCAGACCCAGTTTGGGCACCACCCCTCCTGGGATTCCCGGGCCAGTGTCAGCCACAATGATCTCTACGCCTGTACCCGCCTCCCGGGTGCCGATGGCGATCTTCCGCACATCGCAGTCGGCAACGGCGTCCACGGCGTTGTCCACTAGGATGTCAAAGGCTCGCCGCAGCCACTCGGGGCTGACCCGCACAGTACCCCCCTCGTCCAGGCACAGTTCCAGTTGGAGTTCCACACCCCTGTACGGTTCATTTTGCCACAACTGCCTAGTCCGCTCGCCAACAAGATCGTTGACAACAACCTGAGCTACCCTTTCCTCCGCAGAAAGGGGGGGCACGATAGGCTTTTCTAGGATTCGCGTCGCAAGGTTTTTGATCATATCAAGCCGTCTATCTACTCTGGCGTAGCCTTTGCGCGAAAGGAACTCCTGCAAATCCTCGCGCAGAAGCCGGGCTTGCTCCTGGATGGTCAGGGCATGCTTGTCTATAGCATGTCGCCAGGCGCTGCTGGCCATCCCCATCCAGGCCAGGGCAGTGCGGGCGCCGACCAGGCCCTTGGTCCGTCTCAATTCCTCATACTGCCGGGCGTTCTGGATGGCGAGGGCTGCCTGCGTCGCCAGGGATTCCAGGTCGCGCCTGTCATCCTCATCAAAGGCGTTGTGATTTGGATGTTCCACATTGAGTACGCCGATGACCTCCTCTCCGACTTTGATCGGCACGGCCAATTCTGAGCGGGTCTCCGGGTCATAGGCAATATAGTCCGGGTTCTGGGTCACATCACCCACCAGCTGAGATCTTCCGATCTTCACCGCCCGGCCGGTTATGCCAATACACTTATCGCTTTCAAGGTCTATATCCCCCACTCCCCTCTGTAGCCCGGGCAAATGCTCTGGTGGATATGCGGCTTTGAACCTCAGCCGGTTCCCTTCCTTTAGCGCCAGGTGGCTGAAACGGGCCTGTTTGCCGTAGCGGCCAGTGAGCTGCCAAGCCTGTTCCACGATGCGATTGAGGACATCACCCAGGGTCAGCGTGCCTGACAACGCTTTCCCCGCCTCGTAGAGGGCTTGCAGACTGGCAGTCCTTCTCACCGTCTGCTCGAATAACTGCGCGTTGCGGATCGCCACCGCCGCCTGATCGGCAAAGTGTCTGATGTTGGCAAGCTCTTCCTCGGTGAACCGGTGTTGTGTTCGGTAATTAACGAACATTATGCCCACCTTTTGGTTCCCCACCTGTAGGGGAATGGCCACACAGGATTTTATTTCCTCATCCACGGTGAATCGCGTGTTCTTGAAGAGGGGATCATCATAAGCCCTTTCAGCAATATATGGCTCATCTCTGCGCAGCACCAAATAAATTATGGAATCTGGCGCCACTGTGCCCAATCGCGTGGCCCTTTCCGGATAGCGCACCCCTACCATTGTCGGTGGATGATCCAACTTGCCCGTAGCCTGGTTATACGTATACAGTGTCACCGCATCGCAGTCTATTGCGTGCCGTGTCCCCTGAACTACAGACTGTAAGGTAACCTCGCAATTCTCCAGCGTAGTCACCCGTGCTACCGCCTCGGCCGTCCTCTTCGCCTTCTGTACCTGTTCCAGCAGCCGGGCGCGCTTGAGGGCCAGGGTAGCATGGTAGGCAAAGGTTTCCAGCGTGGCCCTGTCCTCAGCGCTGAAGCCCCGAGGGCGGACATAGTTCACGTAGAGGACGCCTAGCTTATCCTCACCCACTTGCAAGGAAATCCCCTGAAAGGCCTTGATACCTATCTCCTCCCGCAGGCCACGACCCGGACCCAGGAAATCGTACTGGGGGTCATTGATATCGGTGACGGGGATGTAGCCGCGCTTCATGACCGTCTCCGCCGTACCACCAGGCTTGGGCTCGTCGCTTCTGAACCTCTCTGGTAACGCCGGATCAATGCCGCTGGCCTTCAACTCGTCGGGGAAGAAGACGTTTCGCGTACTATCATACGACCAGATCACGGCGGAATCGGCCTCCAGCACCTCACGAGCGCTGTCCACGATTTGCTGCAAGACCTCCTGAATCCCGGCAGCGCTGACCAACTTAGCTGCTGCTAAGCGCAGATGCTCCAGTTCGCGCATCCGGCGGGCGTGATCGTGGGCGATGGCGGCCTGGCCAGCGTAGACCTGCAGGGCTTGCTGCTCGGCCTCGGAGAAGGGGTGGACTTCCCGATAATGTATCCAAAGGACGCCGATGGCCCTGTCCCGCAAGAGGAGGGGCAGGCAAGCCGCTGCCTGCACTCCCTCGGTGATCATCTCCGGATGAACTTCACCTGCTGCTATCTGGGTATCGGGAAAGAAGCGGGGCTGCCTGGTCTGGATGACTTGCCTGGATATGCCCCTCGGTCGGATGGCGGTGGCCAGTTCCAGGTGGTCATCAAACCCGCTTTGGGCCAGCATGCGGGGCTCCTCCCCTTCGTCCACCAGGAGCACAATGGCACGCCAGACCCCGGTGGTCCGGCAGGCTGTATTCACAACCGCTTGCAAGACCTGGCCCGGCTCCGTGGGCGCGATGATGGCGCTGCTGGCCTCATAAAGAGAGCGGATGTAGTCCCGCCCCTCCTTGGCCTCTTGGAAGAGCCGGGCATTTTCAATGGCGATGGCGGCTTGCGTGGCAAAGGCTTGGGCCAGCCGAGCATGCTCCTCGGTATAAAAGCTCGGTTCTCGCTTGTCCAAAGCGATCATCCCGATCAGCCGGTCCCCTAACAGCATAGGTACCCCCAGCCAGCCTCGAATGCCAGCTTGGACATGGGGCTCCTGGGTAAAGCCCTTGTATGCGGCCCGGGCATCTGCCACGATAAAGGGGACCCGCCGACGAACAACTTCCCGGTTAGGGTTATCGCCATCTATCGGGAAAGAAATGCCCAACAACTCAGGCAGATTGGGAAAGCCACGCCCGCCGATGATCTCCAGCCGGTCACCTTTGAGTAGTTGAACTGAGGCGCTATCGTAGGGGACCACTTTTTGCAATTCGGCCAGTATGTTCTCAAAGACCTTCTCCCGCTCCAAGGTAGTGGTCAAGGCCAGCGCGGCCTCCCGTAGCGTCTCAGCTTCCTGGCGACGTCGGGCCTCTGCTTCAAACAGCCGGGCGCTCTCCAAGGCCACTGCCAGCTGGCTCCCCAAGGCCCGGCAGGCATCCAGCAGGACAGGAGAGAAGGCGTAGAGATCGTAACTCTGGATGGACATCACGCCAATGACGTCATCTCCGGCCTTGAGGGGGAGGAAGAAGCAAGATTCGCAAGCCTTCCCAAACTGGACAGACTTAATGCCCAAACTCTCACACCGACGTCTTTTCTCCTCATCAGTGGGCCAGTGGAATTCCTGCCCCGTTTTTACCACATGGCCGGCAATACCCCATTGCTCAGGATTATCACCTAATGGTCGGTCGGGAATGGGGACAAGCTGGCCCTCGTCGTAGTGGAGGGGAAAACGCAGCATATCCACTTGCCGGTCGTATAGAGCAACGAAAAACGTAGAGACCTTGAGCTGCTCCTGCACAAAGTCCCAGGCAAAGGCGAGCAGCTCCTCCTCCGTCGTAGCCCTGGTGAACCCCTGCCCGGCCCGCACCAGGGCCTCCATATAGCCGGCATGCACACGGATCTGCCGGAAGGCCCGGGCATTGGCGATGGCCAATCCGGCCTGCCAGGCCAGGGTCTGGAGCACCGCTACCGTGCTCCCTTCGTCAAAGCGTCCCGGCCTGTAACTATAGACATAGAGCACTCCCAAATTTCCGCCCTCGCCAGGGATCGGCAAGCCCAGGAAAGAATGGATGCCCGCCTCGATCACTTTCGGATCGACCGGGCTTGCCCTCATTGATTCTTGTACATACACTATCTGACCACTCTGGATAATTTCTTTAGACAAATCCCGATCTTTGAAATGTCTTTTCCATTCTTGCTCCCCTGGGTGGGTCCTGGCGTGCACCCGAATCTTTCCTGTAGCCTGATCCAGAAGAGCAATAGCGGCCTCGTCGGCCATGGCCAGGGAGCAGGCAGCGCCGGCGATGCCCTCCAGCACCCGCTCCAGCTCTCGCTCCGAGAGGATGGCCCGACCGATCTCCCGCAGCCGCACCTGCTGCGCTGCCGTACGGATGAGCATCGCCAGTTCGTTATTGTCAAAAGGTTTCTTCAGGTAGCGGAAGGCTCCGGCCCGCAATGCCTTTAGTATCCGGTCTTTGTCCCAGTCCGGCAATCCACTCCAGCCGGTGAAAACAACAGCCTCCATTTCAGGATAGCGTTCTTTGATTCTGCTCATGAGCTCGATACCAATAGGTCGCGGCTCCTCACCCGGCTTGGGTGTGAGCAGGTCGTCAATCAAAGCTACGTCGTAGCGCCCTCCGGCCTCTTCTACCAGCCGCAGTGCCTCTTCGCCGCTGGCAACAGGATCCACATGATAACCGAAGTTGTCCTCCAAATACTTCTTCAAAGGTACCCGCAGGCTCTCTTCGTCGTCAACCAACAGGACCCGCAACCGTTCCTCGCTCATTACTTCTCACTCCTCACATTTTCATTCTCCGCTGCCGGTAACTCCACCAGCAAGGTGGTCCCCAGCGGCACCAGGCTTTCTTCCACGGTGATCCGTCCCCCCATGGACTCCACCAGGCTCCTGGCAATATAAAGCCCCAGGCCTGACCCACCTGGCTTGGTGGTGAAGCCCAGGGCAAATATTTTCTCCCAGAGTTGACGATGAATCCCCGGCCCGGTGTCGGAGAAGTGAACGTTCACCGGACGGTCACTATCCTCGGTCTTGTAGACGGTGGCTACCTCCAGCACACGCCGGTCATCTGGCTTGCGTTCCATGTGCTGCACAGCATTGAGCATCAGGTTCAAGAAGACCTGTTGCAGGCTGACATCGCTGCCGATCACGGGTGGCAAGCTCTGGTCCAGAACCGGACGGATTTCCACCTTCGCCCGCCGGGCCAGAGGCCGCACCAGCGCCTCGGCTTGACGCACCACCAGGTTCACGTCCACAACCCGCTCCTCTTTTGTCTCCATTAGTCGCCGGAAATCCTCCACTGCCCGCTTCAGGTCCAGGGCTGTTTCCACTGCCTTATCCAGCGCTCGTTGTACCTCTCGGAAATCAAAGGAGTCACTTACAGGAGGATGCTCCCGCCCCAGGTGCTCGAAATCAGAACAGACATTACGAAACTGGAGCTCCAGGCCGGAAAGTATGTTGTTCACCTCGTGGCCGAAGCCAGCGGCCAGTTGCCCGCTGAGGAAAATGCGACTCATGGCTTGGATCCGTTCGTCCAAGGCCTGGCTCTCCAGAGCCACAGCGAACAAGGATGCCATGGCCCGGGCATCCCGCAAGCGGTAGCGGGAAAAGGCATCTGGTTCCCAATGGAAAAGGAATAGGGCATACTCGACTTGCCCACTTGCCTCGATGGGCACTCCTATGCAAGACTCAAAGGGTAATAGGTCCAACAGTTTGCGAAACCGCGCGGTGCGTTCCTGTGAAACCCGGTTCTCCCAGACTGCCTCTCCCTCCCGGATAACATCTTTCACCGGGCTGTCCACCAGGGAATAGACGGCGTCCTGGTTTAAGGGGATTACGCCTTCCTGGGCAACGATGGATACCGTTTGAGAGCCTGGGTCCAGGTGAAAAACAATCCCCTCTTCCGCCCCCGTGGCTTCGACGAGCTGTTCCAGCCCTTGCTGAAATCGCTTGGCCAAGGGCTGCCCGGAACGCATGACGGCGGCCAATTCCTGAGATGCTTGGAGTTCAGCGGTAGCCACTGATGTCACAGGCTCCAACTGCAACCTCGGCTTTTCACCCCTAGCCAGCCGGAGTAGCAGCTTCTGAATGTCCTCCAGGTCCAGAGGCTTGGGAAAGACCTCGGCCACCTCCAGAGCCTGGATCTCCGATAGACATTCTTCGATCCATTCCGGGCTACTTATCACGGCCACCGAGGTTGAACGTCCATCGCTCCGAAGTCGTTGGATGAGGCTTAGCCCATCTACCTCCGGCAAGTCCAGGTCTACGAGAACAAGCCCGTATTCTTGTCTCCAATAGTGTTCTATCGCTTCTGCCGCGGTTTTGACCCCCACGGCCGGGCACGCCTGATGACAAAACCACTCTATCAAGGGCAAACGGACCGCGTTGTCATCCTCCACCACCAGTATCTGCCCTACCTGCGCCATTTCGCCCGGTTGAAGCTCCTCCCCGGCCAGGCCCTCTTCTTCAGACATAAACTCTATCTCTTCAAGTGACGGTTCCACTTGGCCCTCGGCGCCGGCTTTCTGACGCATGTACTCGACAATACTGTCTGCCTGTCTCAACCGCTCCATACGCCAGCGGATGCTCAGCGATACCTCTTTCCTTCTCAAGTCCAGGCATGCAATCACCGCCTCAACGTTGTCACCCACCCAGACGACTTCCTCCGGCTTCTCAATGATCCACCGAGCCAGTTCTTCTTTCGGAATGAACCCGTCCACGCCGGGGAGGATTTGGGCGTAGGCGCCGGCGGGAACCAGGCCCTTGATCCTGGCCTTAACCACGTCGCCTGGCCGAAACTTGCCAGTGAACTCTTGCCAAGGATCGGGCAAAGTAGCTCTGTGACTGAGCTCTATACTCCGGCTTGGTTCCTCAAGTTCGAGAATAACGGCCTCGATCTGCTGACCTAGAGAGACCACCTCCTGTGGATTAACGTCGCCCGCCAGGGAAAGCTCCCGGCGTCGGATGTAGCCCTCTCTTCCATCTTTGAGACGGACAAACACACCGAAGGGCAAGATCCGATCCACCGTTACAGTGACCTGCTCACCTTTAGCGAGTTCTTGCTTTGTTCCGTGAACCATGCTTCACCTACGCAGGTGATCCTGATGACATGTTTCCTGATGCTGTACGTTTATACACGCCAAATATCATTATACACCATCTGTTATCTATTCAACCTCACAGTTTCATAACAATTGTGTCCGACCTCATCTGTTACCCTGTCAACTTTCCCGAATGGATCATTTCTTCTGAACCCAATCTCCACCAGGATTCCTCATAATGCACAAGGGGCTCTCCCAAACCCAGGACAGCCGCATGCTCTCGAATCATCTTCTGCCAAGCCAAACTCCCCCTACACGATCTTCTCCCTCACCCGCGCGCTGATGTAGTCGAGGGTGGCGACGACGATGGCGATGGCCAGGACGGCTACGCCGGCCTGGCGGTATTGCAGGAGGTTGATCCACTGTTGTAAGATAAAGCCGATGCCTCCGCCGCCCACGAAGCCGATAACGGTGCTCATGCGCACGTTGATGTTTCATGGACTTCACTTTCACTATTTTCCTCGGCTGCAACCGACTGGGCTGCGGCGTATACCTCGGCCAGAGGCACGCCATGTTCCCGCGAGAGCCGCGCGCAGTCTTCGTATTCGGGGGCGGAGGCGAGTATTTCATCGCCTAGCAGCTTCTCTTTGACCCGGACCGCGCCCCAGGCAGTCTGTACCTCTCGCACCCGTCGCCCGGTCTTCCAACGGTGCAGGGGTGGGGTGATGCGCAAGCCCAGCGTCGGGGTTTCGCGCAGCAGGACGAGCCCCAGGGTCTCAGCCTCGCCTGCTGGAGCCAATACGGAGAGCATGGTCGCCGGGCGGTTCTTCTTCATGAAGATGGGGGTGAACCAGACGTCCAGGGCACCGGCAGCGAACAGACGCTCCATCGCGTAGCCCAGAGCCTCGCCGGTGACGTCGTCCAGGTTGCATTCCAGGAGCACAACCTGGTCTGCCTCGGTCTGGGTGGGATGAAATGGCTCCCCTAGCCAGACGCGCAGGCTGTTGGGCCAGGGGAACTCCTTGTCACCGAAGCCGACGCCCACGGCCTGGACTTTCATCGGGGGCCGTTGGAAACAGGCCAGCTCAGCCAGGAGGGCAGCAGCGGTGGGGGTGACCAGCTCGGTTTGGGCTGGATGGGGCACGGTCGGCGCTCCCACTTCGGACAGGAGAGCCAGGGTGGCCGGCGCAGGCACTGGCATGGGGCCATGCTCAGTTTCAATGAATCCACTGCCCAACGGCAGGGGCGAGGCGTAAACCGCCGTCACGTCCAGGGCGTGCAGCCCGGCCACTATACCCACGATGTCCACAATGCTGTCCACTGCGCCGATCTCGTGGAAATGGATTTCGTCCTCAGGGATGCCGTGCACCTTCGCCTCGGCGCGGGCCAGTCGCTCGAACACGGCCCGGCTGCGGGCCTTCACTTCGGGTGGAAGTGTGCTGGCCTCAATAAGTGCGTACACATCCTGCGGATAGCGAGCGGGGTGTGCGCCCAATGTATCGCGCACGTGGAGCTTGCTCCCAGCGAGTCCCTGGCGCACCTGGCGTTCCAGCTCCAGTTCATAGCCTTCCAGATGGAGCTTGTCCAGCTCAGCTTGCAGCCGCTCCAGCGGCAGCCCAGCGTCGAGCAACGCTCCGAGCATCATGTCGCCGCTGGCCCCGCTGAAACAGTCAAAGTAAACAATGGGTGATGGCATGATGGCTCCAGAATTACGATTTTCGCCTGGCGGCGGCAGCGCGGTTGGCGATAAGGCCGGCCATGGCCGCCGCGCCGATGCCGTTGTCAATGTTGACCACGGCCATGCCAGGTGAACAGGTCTGAAGCATGGTCAGCAATGCCGCCACTCCCTGACCGCCCAACCCGTAGCCAACTGAGGTGGGCAGGCCGATGACCGGCACGTCCACTAGGCCGCTGACCACCGACGGCAACGCGCCGTCCATTCCCGCCGCAACGATGATCACGTCCACCTGCGCCTGATTCAACAGGCGCTCCAATGGCTCGAACAGGCGGTGCAGGCCAGCCACGCCCACGTCGTAGACGGTGTACACCTGGCAGCCCATCTCTCGACAGAGCAACGCTGCTTCCTCGGCGATGGGCACGTCCGAGGTGCCCGCCGTGAGGATGCCCACCCGCCCCCCTAAATCCGGAGGGGTGGTGCCGGGGCGGCGCAGGATCATCATCCTGGGGACAGGATGCCACTCGATGCCGAAGGCGGCGAGCTCGGCCCGCAGGCGCGCTTCCACCTCCGGCGGGACGCGGCTGAGGATGGCCCGCCCCTCGGTCTCCAGGAAACGGCGGGCGATCTCCAATACCTGGTTGGCATCCTTGTGCGCGGCCAGGATGACCTCAGGCACGCCCTTGCGTGCCTGACGGTTGAAATCCGGGCAGGCGAATTGGGGCTCAATCATTGGTGACATCCTCCTGCTGGGTCACATTCAGAACCTCGTTCATGCTGCCGGAGCGGAAGCCAGCCAGGTCGAGGGCCACATAGACGTAGCCCAGCTCCCCCAGGTGGGCCACGATGCGGGCCCTTGTATCTTCGGCCAGTAGGCGCGGCCAGTCACTGGGTTCGATCTCCAGGCGGGCCACGGGATAATGGTCACGCACGCGGAAGCCCTCCAGCCCGAACTCGGCGCGCAGGAAGGCCTCCGCTGCCTCCACGCGATGAAGTCCCTCCGTGGTTAATGGTGTGCCATAAGGGAAGCGGGTGGCCAGGCAAGCCTGAGCAGGCCGGTTCCACGTGGGCAGTCCCTTCTCGCGGGAGAGTTGGCGTATCTCCGTTTTGGTCAGCCCGGCCTCCAGCAACGGGGCGCGCACGCCCATCTCCTGGGCGGCGCGGTTGCCCGGCCGGTAGTCGCCTGCGTCGTCAGCATTGGCCCCGTGGACCACGTGGGCCAGCCCTTCTTCCTGGGCGATAGCGGCGATGGCGGCCAGCACCTCGCGCTTGCACCAATAGCAACGGTCCGGGGGGTTAACGGAGAACCGGGGATCATCCAGCGGGTGGACGCGGATGATGCGGTGATGCACGCCCAGGCGGTGGGCAAGCTCGCAGGCGGCAGTGATTTCCTGGCAGGGGTGAATCTCGGCGTCGGCGGTGACGGCCAGCACGTTTTCGGGGCCGAGCACGTCCAGGCACTCGGCTAGCAGATAAGTGCTGTCTACCCCGCCGGAGAAGGCCACAACTACGCTGCCCATCGTGGCTATAATCTGCCTCAGGCGCGCCGTCTTTATGGCTGTTTCATTTGCCCATGAATCTGTTTGTTGTCGGGGCATCTGCCTCCCAACTGCTACTGGTTCCAGGCTCTCTGGCTGGCCACGTCTACGGTAATCGAAACGGGGTTAACCCGATTCTGGACGATTTCCACCCCCTCATGGATCAGCCCCGCCCAGAGGTAGAAGGGATTGCGTGGCGGCTCGTCCAGAATCTGGACGGCACCAGTGATGGTCACCCTCTGGCCCGGCATGAGGTAGTAGAATACATCGTCCCCCTTGACCACCGGTTGCAGTTCGTCGTGCCGGCCCAGGGACCAGCGAAAGGGGTAGGTCTGGCCAGGATTCTCTTCGAAGTCGAGTCCGAAGCGCCAGACCCCGTCCGATTGATACCACTCCAGGGTGCTGAAGTTCTGGCGGCTGGTGTAGGTGGTCCCCGGCTCCGGACCAGTGGTGCGAACGGGGGTGTCGCCATAGTTCTCCACCGTGGCGGTGAAATACAGCGTCCCGCTCAGGGGGATGGTGAGGGAGGTGAAATCCCCCCGCAGGCCTTCGCTGGTGGAATATTCCACTACAGCATTGATGATGTCGGCCCGGGGCACCCCGCCGTGCTGGATGGTCAGGATGCTCTGTTCCTCCACCTGCTGGCCCAATATATCCTCGGCGATGGCCGTCACGGTGTAGGTGCCATCAGGTGGGGGGACGGCTCCTAGATCCACGCCTCCCTCGTAGTCGTACTGGTGCGGGCCCACCTCCCTCGGCTTGATCCTCTGCGACACCGTCTCAGGGATGAAGAATTTCTTGCCCGCCTCGTTGAGGAGGTAGACCCGCACGGTGGCCGTTATGGGGAGGAAGTAGTTGATGGTCACGTGGTCGTCAACGCCGTCGCGGTTAGGGCTGAAAACCTGGGGGGAGACGGAGAAGCCCCGCAGCTCGGGGACAGTCCTGTCAGCGTCAACGATGGTTAAGCTGCCCTCTGCCTTCTCGATGTGGCCACTGTCATCTGTAGCCTCGATGACCCAGGTGTAATGTCCATCGGGCAACACGCGCCTCTTGACTGGACCGGCTTCGTTTACATCCACGACCCCGCTGAAGAGGGTCCAGTAGGATTCGTTTTGGGCTGAACGGCGCTCTCCGTTTCGATGGTAGTGTCGCTCTCCAGCTTGGTCAATGACGTAGATGGACAAACTAGCGTTGCGGGAGAGTTTGTAAAGAATATTGGCTGCATCGTCGTGCCCATCGGCGTTCGGTGAGATCACATCGGGATAAAACTCTACATCGTAGAGCAGCGGGCGGGCTGAGCACCCTGTCATGTTTAGTGCTACCAGGGTCAACACGATTATTAATGCTAAGGATAAGGGTGCGGATTTCAAATTAGCAGTACCTCCTTGATGCTTTGAGCTTTCCTGGAAAGTCAAGCAGGTGACGTTTTGACGGGTAGCAGGCCAATCGTATTGGCCGTCTTGAGGCCAGATGACGCCCAACGCGGTTGGGCTACCACCCATTTCCGGGAGATCTCCTTTGCTTGCGAGATGGCTGGTGGCTTTGCCAGCCTGAAGTTTACCAGATTGTGGGGGAATAGTCAAGGCCAATTTCCGTATTTTACTTTTTCCCTTAGTTGGTATAAAATAAGCACCAGACTTCTGAGGGAATTGGAAATCCCCGCCTGAAGTTGAAGAGCGCTCTCAGGCGCTGTCATTAGGCCCTGAGAGGCCTTCTCAGCCCTTCGGCAGCTCAGGACAACGCTTCAGACGTCGAATTCCATTCGACGATCCACCCGCCGGGCTGGCTGACAAGGAAGGTATGCTAACCTACAAGGACGCTCTCGACTACATCTACGGCTTCACCGATTACGAGAAGAAGATTTCCTACCTGTACTCGCCTGAGCACTTTGATCTGGCTCGCGTTGAAAAGCTATTGGCCTTGCTCGATATGCCCTACCTGCACTTTAAATCAATCCATATCGCTGGGACCAAGGGCAAGGGGTCAGTGGCGGCGATGAGCGAATCTGTCCTGCGGGCCGCTGGCTACCGGACGGGCCTCTACACCTCGCCGCACCTGCATACCTTCCGAGAGAGGATTCAGGTCAACGGCCGGTTGATTCCCGAGGGAACGGTGGCCTCTCTCACCGAACAATTGCAACCCCTGGTGAGTCAGGTCGAGGGGCTCACCACCTTCGAGATCATGACCGCCTTGGGCTTTCTCTATTTCGTTGAGCAGGGGGTAGAATTTGCTGTTCTGGAGGTGGGCATGGGCGGCCGGCTGGACGCCACCAATGTCGTGAATCCCGTGGTGGCTATCATAACCTCCCTCAGCTACGATCACACTGATGTCTTGGGTGAGACCTTGTCCCTGATCGCACGGGAGAAGGCGGGCATTATCAAAGACAAGGCTCTGGTGGTCAGTGCTCCCCAGGCGCCTGAGGCTATGGCTGTTATCGAAGAGGTGTGTAGGGAGAAAGATGCCGAGCTAACAGTGATCGGTCGGGACTGGACGTGGGAGACGGGAGAGGCGAACTTGGAGGGGCAGTGGTTTCGAGTCACGAATCACGAATCACGAATCACGAATCACGAATTCTGGATTCCCTTACTGGGCAGGCACCAACTGATTAACGCCACGGTGGTTGTCGCCGCTATCGAGAAGCTGCGCCAGCGGGGCACCGACATCCCCGAAGTCAGTGTCAGGGAGGGACTGCGCTGTGTTAGCTGGCCGGGGCGGCTGGAGATCCTGGGCCGCGAGCCGTGGGTGGTGGTGGACGGGGCGCACAATGGCGACTCGGCGGAGAAGCTGGTTGCGGCGATTAGGGAGCTGTTTCCCTATCGCAGGCTGATCCTCGTCTTCGGTGCCTTGATGGGCCATAGTGTGCCCGATATGCTGGACGCCCTCCTGCCAGTGGCGGATAAGGTCATCCTCACCCGCGCCAATCGCATCAGAGCGGTCGCTACATCGGATTTGCTCCGGGAGGTGCATGTCCGCCACCGGGAGGCGCAGACGACTGAAACAGTGGCTGAAGCGCTGGAGCAGGCGCTGGCCCTGGCCAGCCCCAGTGATCTGATCTGTGCCACCGGGTCTCTCTCCATCGTGGCCGAGGCGCGGGAGGCCTGGGCCAAGAAGCAGGGATCAGAGATGCTGGAACGCGATTAAGAAACCAGGTTTTTGCGTTGGGAAAGCGACTTCCGCTTGCAGCACTACATGGTCAGCCAGTTCCTCGATGCTACAAAGACAGCGAAAAAACCTGGTTTCTGCCAACGGTTCTGGATTCATGGAGTAGAAAGCGATATCAGGAGGATTAGCTGATGAAAGCTATACTATCTCCGAACTTCAAACTTCAAACTCTAAACTTCAAAATTATCCTGGCAGGTTTATTGATAATCCTGGGGGTGTTGGTTTTCTTTCAAGCCCTGAGCGCGGAAGGAGCGACCGTTCCTCCAACCGAGGCCAGCGGCGATTCGCTGCTATACAGGGCCAGGATAGTGCTCAGCACGTCCTCCGATTGGACGCGGCTCTATATCCGCAGCGGGGAGCGAATCCTCAATGTCACAACCACGATCGTGCAGGGCGATGCCGCGACAACTCGAGTTGGGTGGGACAAGGACGAGTTCTTCCTGGAGCAACCTCTGGACGATGCTCTGGCCAAGATGGTGAAGGTCCAGTACGACTTGGTGATGACGGGCTTGGATAATGACACCCATATCTTCTTTGAAAATCAGAAAGGCGATTTGGGCGCTACCACAGCGGAGTTCTACAATTACAACTCATCGTTCGCCACCCCCATCGCCTCCTGGTCCAATCTCCTGGACAGTCCCGGCGATCCCTCGAATCCCTTCTCCTTCTCTATAGCTGATTCCCATTTCACAACTGGTGGCCCTCTGCCACAGTCCCATGTCTCGCCCAGATTGGTTCTGGCCTTTTATTATCCCTGGTATGATCCTGATTCCTGGTCCAGCCCTATTCTTGAAGATCACCCTCTTATTCCCTATAGCTCTGACGATGTGGAGGCTATCACCAGGCACGTCACCTGGGCGCAGCAGTATGGCATTCACGGCTTCATCTCCTCCTGGTGGGGTTCGGGCAACTACCGGGATGCCAATTTCGCCAAACTCCTCACAGCAGCGCAAGGCACCG
>JBAWAP010000235.1:0-8823 GCA_049589355.1 Anaerolineae bacterium | reverse complement strand
CCTGCGCACGAAGACGACCTTACAAAACCCATTCATTTGCCTCTTTTTACCGCATCAAGTTTCTGAGTAGGAGCGTTTTTTGGCGACGAAGCAATCTCCTCCTTGCGGTTTGGGGATTGCTTCGCTTCGCTCGCAATGACAGCCTGAGTAGTCACGTTTATTGTTCTTTCTGCGTTCCTGGTCGCTGCCGCATGTTGGTTGCTCATACTCATACTGCGTCGAAAAACAGGCGCAAATTGAAACAAGCTACAAGGAGGCACGGACATGAATGCGAAGGTAACCCCAGTGGCTGAGCCCATCGAACACATGCTGGAGCGGCTCAGTGTGGACGCCGTGTTTGGTAAGCCCATCAAAGAAGGTGATGTCATCGTCATCCCCGTCACCGAAATCAGTACCGGCTTTGGCTATGGCGATGCTTCTAGTCACCCCTCCAGCGGCGCTGCGGAAGGTGACCAAAAGACCGCCGGTGAGGGCGGTGTCACTGGCGCTGGAGGTGGCGGACGTGCGACACCGCGGGGCTACATCCAGATCACACCCGAGGGCATCAAATTCGAGCCGATCATGGATCCGGCGCGTATTGTCCTGGCTGGCATCGCCATGGGGGCCTGGGCGGTCTTTTGGATTGCCAGGACGGTCCGCGCTTTTGCCAAGGCCTCGGTCAAAAAAGAGCTCTGATTTTGCCCACCCCTGAGGGCTGCTCAGTAGGACCGTTCGAGAACAGCCTTACCGAGCATTGAGCCCGCTGGCAAAGGGCACCGGATAGTGAAGCACGAAGTCGAATTCCCAGTAAGGGAATCGTTTGGGAAACCCAGGATGCTCCTTGCACGCAGGCCCGCATCGTGCGCTTCCTCTCCATTGTTGCCATCCCCAGGAGAAACTATGACCAATCATCGGATTATAACCACCATCACCCACGAATTGGGCCTGGAAGCCGATCAAATCGCCCGCACCGTCCAACTGTTGGACGAGGACAACACCGTGCCCTTCATCGCCCGATACCGCAAGGAGGTCACCGGCGGGCTAGATGAGGAACAGCTCCGGGCTATTCAGACTCGCCTGAATTACCTGCGCCACCTGGAGGAGCGCAGGGAGACGGTGCTGAATAGCATCGCCGAGCAGGGCAAGCTGACGCCGGAATTAGAGGCCAGGATACGGGCGGCTATGGTGCTGCAAGAGGTGGAGGATCTATACCTGCCCTACAAACCCAAGCGGCGCACGCGGGCCACCATCGCCAGGGAGCGAGGACTGGAGTCGTTGGCAGAGCTCATTCTGGCCCAGGAGGTCACCAAGGGCACGCTGGAGCAATTTGCCCAGGACTACTTCAGCGAGGAGGTGCCCACGGTGGAGGACGCCTACGCTGGGGCACGGGACATCGTGGCCGAGGCCGTCTCTGAAGACGCCGACCTGCGCAAAGTGGTGCGAGAACGGACCTTCGAGCGGGGCCTGCTGATCTGCACGGTGGCCGACGCCTCCCTCGATCCCCAGGGCAAATACCTTATGTACTACGAATACGCCGAGCCGCTGAAGACCATCCCGCCTCATCGCTTGCTGGCCATCAACCGGGGCGAGAAAGAGGGTGTGCTCAGAATCAAGGTGGAAGCGCCGGTGGACGTGATCGTGGCTGAGGTCGAAGGTCGCTACCTGAAGAACGGGCGCTCCATTTTCGCCCCTCAGGTGACGGAGGCCGCCGCCGATGGCTACAAGCGACTCATTGCCCCTTCCATCGAGCGTGAGCTGAGAGGCACCAGTACCGATGAGGCGGACGATCACGCCATCAAGGTCTTTGCCACCAACCTGCGCAACCTCCTGCTCCAGCCGCCGCTGCGGAGCAAGACAGTGATGGGCATTGATCCGGGCTACCGCACCGGCTGCAAGGTGGCCCTGGTGGATGAGACGGGCAAATTTCTGGGGGACACGACCATCTATCCCCACGAGCCGCAGAAGCAGTGGGACGAGGCCAGGGAACTTCTGGTAAGCCTGGTCACCAGAGGGAACGTGGACGTCATCGCCATCGGCAACGGCACCGCCTCTCGGGAGACGGAGGCTCTGGCTGCCGAGGTCATCGCCGAGGCCGGACGAGGGGCCTACGTCATCGTCAACGAGGCCGGCGCGTCGGTCTATTCTGCTTCTCCGCTGGCCAGGGAGGAACTGCCCGACATGGACGTTTCCATGCGCGGCGCGGTCTCCATCGCCCGCCGCCTGCAAGACCCCCTGGCCGAGCTGGTGAAGATCGAGCCGCGCTCCGTGGGCGTGGGCCTCTACCAGCACGACGTGGATCAAAAGAAGCTGGCCGAGACCTTGGATTCTGTGGTCGAGTCGGCGGTCAACCACGTGGGGGTTGGCCTCAACACCGCCTCGCCAGCTCTTTTGCAGTACGTTTCGGGCGTCAATAAACGGGTGGCCAAAGCCATCGTCAGACATCGCGATGAGCACGGGCCGTTCGAATCTCGCCAGGAACTGAGGAAAGTCAAGGGGATAGGGGACAAGTCGTTCGAGCAATCGGCGGGCTTCCTCAAGATCCCGGCGGGGGAGAACCCGCTGGACAACACCTTCATTCATCCGGAGTCGTATCCCGTGGTGGAGGGCCTCTTCGCTTTGATGGGTGTGCAGGGTGACGAGCCAGACCTGGCTCAGAGGGTCAAAACCTTTCGGGCCGAGAATGACCTGGCTCAACTGGCTGAGGTGTTGGAGGTGGGGCTGCCCACGCTGACGGACATCTTCGACAACCTCATCAAACCGGGTCGTGACCCCCGCGACGAACTGCCCAAGCCCATCCTGCGGAGCGACGTTCTGAAGATGGAAGACCTGCGGGAAGGCATGATCCTCAAGGGCACCGTGCGCAACGTGGTAGACTTTGGCGCTTTTGTGGACATCGGGGTCAAGCAGGATGGCCTGGTGCACGTCTCCCAGATGGCCGACCGTTACGTGAAAAACCCTCTGGAAGTGGTCTCTGTGGGCGACGTGGTGGAGGTCAAGGTCATTAACCTCGATCTCGAACGGGGGCGCATCGGGTTGAGCATGAGGAAATAGATGAAACGCAAGCCTTGGTTCAACCTGGTACGACCCTCCACCCGGGCTTTCGCACGAGAGGCACGGCGCACGCCGGGCTACTCGCTCTTTGACTGGCTGCACGGGTACGTCTACGCCCGATGGCCCTACCTTTACATTGGCATCGGGACCGGAGAGCATCCGCTGGCTCGTATCTTTGGGCCGCTCGCTCGTCAGTTGGGCCGGCTATTTCCGCCCCGGCCACTCGATAGCGCTGACTGCGTCACCTTCGCCGACACTTACCACGGCAAGGTCGTGCCACTGGAGGCGGCAAAGCAATTGGTCACCGTCGAGGAAGAGATCAGCCTGACCAACCTGGAGCAGGTAATCCCCTACGCGCTCGCCCGCGACATCGTGCTCCAGAACCCCGATCACATCGTGGTCCTGGAGTGTCCCTGCCGCGCCGCGCGCCCCAACCCCTGCCAGCCTCTCGACGTCTGCCTGGTGGTCGGTGAGCCTTTCGCCAGTTTCGTCGCCGAGCACCATCCACGCCGTTCCCGTTGGATCACGTCGGAGGAGGCAGTGGAGATCCTGTGCGCCGAGGACGACCGGGGTCACGTGCACCACGCTTTCTTCAAGGATGCGATGCTGGGCCGTTTCTACGCCATCTGCAATTGTTGCGCCTGCTGCTGTGGGGCGATGCAGGCCTGGCGTCGTGGTACCCCGATGCTGGCTTCCTCCGGCTACGTCAGCCGCGCGGCCGTGGACCTGTGCGTCGGCTGCGGCATCTGCGCCGACTTTTGCCAGTTTGGAGCGCTCTCGGTGAGCGATGGCATCGTTGCGGTGGATACTACCGTCTGCATGGGGTGCGGCGTGTGTGTCTCCAAGTGCCCTGAGGGAGCACTCTCCCTGGTGCGCGACCCGACCAGGGGCGAACCGCTGGAGATCTGGTCTCTCATCGCCAGCGCTGCCTGAGATAGCGATCACAGCAGCCACTGCTCATCGCCCGAGGAAGATTCCTCGGGCGGTGTTGTCTCTGGGGTCAGAGGTGGAGTGAGCAGATGCAGCAGTGCTGCACGACGAGCGTCAGGCCAGTGTATACCACCGGCCCGCAGTCTCCTGCGTTCGGGCTTGAAGGCGGTGCAGATGCCGGGGGGAAGGAAACTGTCGGTAATGGGCTGCGGGGCTTGAATGAGCTCGTAGCCCCGGGCCTTCAATTGGCGGGCCATTCCCGGTGCGCAGGCTTGTTCCACCGGCTGCGACGACTTGTAGTGATTGCAGCGCCCGAAAGTCCAGTCGTCGCTACGCCAGCTTAAGTTTCTCCACCCTTGAGGTGGGCCGGGGAGGAAATGGGCACAGTGACGGCATGAGTCGAGCCGAAAGTCGCAGCGCAGACATTCGATGGGGCCTGGCGCGACGGTAGGGCGACCATCGGAGGCCAGCGCCCAGGCGTGGGGCACCTCAGCATCACAGAGGGGGCAGCGCAGGTTGTCGGCGCGACTCACCCCCAGCGCAGCGGTTTCGCGAGCAAGTAAGCTGGCCTGCTCGTGAGGAGACAGCGCCTCAATCCGCGCCCCCCACCAGTAACGGGAGGGAGCCATTGCTCCGAAGAGCGCCCATCCCAGCCGACGCGCCAGCCCAAAGCCTCGCTTGCTTGTGTCCACCCAGATGCGCCCGGTGCGACAGGCCAGGAAGACCAATGCCACCAGTCCGACTGCTAGATAGAAGTAGCCGTTCATCAGTGGGTAGTGTACCCTCACAGTGGCCGGTTGTCAAGTGATGCATCAGCGATTTGCCGTACAATGCATTGGCAAGTATAATATGGCTGTAGCGAAGCGGCTAGTTTTACAGTACAGGAGGGCACTATGAATGATCCTTGAATTCTACAAAAGTTTGATGCAGAAGAAACCCCCTTTCCTGGATACCCGCAACAGTTATTGCGGATAACACGGCAAAATGCCGGGATAGCCGCAACTTTCGTTGCGTGAAACGTAAGTTTGCCGAAATTCGTTATACACATCAAGGAGACTTACCATGCAAAAGTGGGAGTACAAAATTGTAAATCGACATCGTGGATTTCCAGGCGGAGTGGCAGTAGAGGCTACAGACTGGAATGTGGACATACTGAAGATGCTCCCTAGCCTAGGAAACGAGGGATGGGAGTTGGTGGCTATAGAGCCTCGCTCCGACTACAACGGGAATGCTTATGCTGGATGTGTGACATCAGATATCTGGGTCTTCAAACGTCCTATTCCGACCTAGTGGAAACAAAAAGTCCATTCAGTTATTGGAAAGGTAGAATTACGAGGAACACGACGGTTCTCTGGTCAATCGAGAAATAACACCACAAGCCAATTCCCAAATTGCAAACGTAGACAATGCCGATTACCTTCGACAATCGAAGTTGCGGAGACGAACCACTCTGCGAAATATGTCGATTACAGGACAAAAGGGAACTTCGGCAAACACGCGCACGCCGACCACGCCACGTACGCGGCTTTTTGGCGCAGGTGGCTGGCATAGTTGGAAGGCGTCTTCATTTTGCGCGGCGCGTTGGGCGTGGCGGTGTGCTGTAGCGTTAGCGGCAATTCCAAAATGACAATTCAACACATAGAAGCGGCAGGGAATTTATTAGCAACCTATCATTCCGACCTGACCCGTAT
Organism: Anaerolineae bacterium; assembly: GCA_049589355.1. Classification (GTDB taxonomy): domain Bacteria; phylum Chloroflexota; class Anaerolineae; order VGOG01; family VGOG01; genus JBAWAP01. The sequence continues at coordinate 3,172 of JBAWAP010000235.1, read as the reverse complement.
TCGCGACTTTCATCGGTGCAAAAAAGGACGCATCTCTGAATGGGAATATGCAGGAACTTTAAGCGATTTCTTGAACGAATTCAGAGTCGCACGATGCGTTCGCAAAAATGGCATCAAGAAGTTGTTGGCACTGACTCTAAGATGGGTTGACGGTTCAAACCCTAACGACGTTGACAACTTCGCTAAGCAATTGAGAGAGCAGGGTCTTACTCACGGTAAAACAATGACCGTATTGGCATCGAAACTTCTATTCTTAAATAACCCGCAGACAATTTTGCCCTTTGACGATTATACTAAGAAGGCTGTTGGGCTCAAGGAAAATATTTACGCCGAATATGAATCCCGTTTGAGCAACTTCAGAAAACAGGAAATCGAGGAAATCAAACGCAACTTGGCGTTCATAGGAGGCTATCTGTTAGTGATAGAAAGCGAATTCAGAGATGAACTCCAAGACATTGAAACTGTCAGAGAGAATCGTTACATAGACAAACTACTTTGGACAATCGGAAGGGCGAAGAAGAACTACCGCTAACACACGCGCACCGACCACGCCGCACAGTCTATTCAAATCTGTGTCGCGACCCAGTAGGTAACGTGTCTTCAAATCAAGCGCGGCGGTGCGCTCCAGCGTTTCCCGACATGCGCGCTTGAAGGCGTAGTCCTACGACCAGAGAATCATCAATGACTCAACATCCAATCCTCATCCTGAATGACCCTGCCGTTCGCACTACACTCAAGCAGGCATGGCAAGAATCAAATCCTGGTGTCAGCGGAGGGCATGAAGAAGAAGGTGTGTTCTATGTGGGTGAGTTTGTCATTTCGACGGATAAAGTGTATCTTATCACACCGAACGGACAGGTAAGCGAAATCGGAAGTAGTCGAGACATAGTAGGATGAAGGAGGATTTCTATGGCAACAACATTAACAGCCGAAGTGCTTCAAGACCATGTTGCCGTATCACTGGCGCGCACAATGGCAACTGCAAACAAGCGCGCACGTGAGTTGGGTGTGGATGTGACTCAGAGTCTCATTACCATCACTCAACATATTTCCAACGGCACTTTGCTTTGGCGGGTAAACTATGGAACGAGAGATTACGTGGGGCGTCGCGGCGGTGATTTGATTATCGAAGTAGACCCGTTCGACGCAAGCATCAGACAAGTCCTTCGAGGACAGTGATAACCAAGAACACGTCAGGAAACACCCGCACGCCGACCACGCCACGTACACAGCTTTCTGTCACTGTCGCTTGGCACATTTGAGCATAGTCTTCATTTCGCAGGTCGGTTCGGCGTGGTCGGCGTGCTACGGCGTTTCCCGTCATGCCCTTCTTGCCAAAGTTGCGCGCGATACAAGCGCGCGATATAATATCGGGAAGGAAAGGAGTAGACGAAAATGGAAATGGCACAAGAACAGTACGTGGTTGATACAAAGGGGAAAAAATTGAGCGTGATTCTTTCGCTCGAACGGTATGAGCGATTGATGGAAGACCTGCACGATTTGGCGGTAGTTGCCGAGCGACGAGACGAACAACCCATTAGTTTTGAAGAAATGAAACGGCGATTGAAGAAAGATGGCATCCTATAACGTTGACTTCAAGCCGTCTGTTCACAAGGATTTCCATCGTTTGCCCAAGTCCGTAGTTGAGCGCGTGATGAAACGCATCGAGAAGTTGAAAGATGAGCCATTCCCTCACGGCGTAGATAAACTGGAAGGTGTTGAACGACTATATCGGATTGCCGTGGGTGATTACCGTATCGTATACGGAGTTGACACACAAGCAAAGCAAATAATGATACTCTACGTACGACATCGCCGCGAAGTGTATCGCGCGCTTTGAACGAACGGAAAGAACATACTGCACGAACGGGAAACACTTCTTTTCTCTCGACGAAGACCTGGCGGAGAGGCTCACCGCGATTGCCAGAGCGAAGCGGATGCCGTCCAAGACGCTCATCAATGAGTGGTTGAGGGAGAAGGTTGTGGAGCAGGCAAAGGCTACACCCTAGACGGCGCGAAACACACGCCTCACGCCTTTGGCGGATGGGAGGTAGTGTTTCCGTCAACGGCGCAAGGCTTGAGCGTTTTACAGGAGGTGTTCAATGAGACGACCTGAGGCAGTCAGCCTGATCGCCATTTATCATTTCGTGATGAGCATTCCTTTCTTCATCGGCACATGCGCTCTCCTCTTCGCTGTGGTGCCTATTCTGCTCGCCGTGGAATCGCGAGAGATCTTTTGGCCGCTGTTTGGGATCGGCATGGGCCTCTTCTTCTGCCTGCTCTTTGCCCTGGCCTTCTTGCTGGTGGGCATAGGGCTGTGGCGGCTGTGGCCGTGGGCTCGCTGGGGAGCTATCGTGCTGGCTGTCCTTTCGCTGCCTGCTTTCCCCGTCTGGACGGCCATCGGCGCGCTGATCATCTGGTATCTGCTAAAGGACGAAGCGAAGCAAGCATTCAGTTGTGATAGGGCGGCGTAATTCCTTGCGTATGCTTCGGAGGCTGCGGCAACGTGCCTCGCGGTTTACAGTTGGTGGCCGCTGGGCTGCTCGGTTGCCTCCCTCCATCCGGCAAAACCTGCGCTGGTTTTGGTTTGATGGGGTCTTCGCCAGCAGCAGCGACTCGATTGCGGTTACTTATACTCTAATTGCTAGTTTTCACCGGGAGCAACTGCGGTGCGACAATGAAGCTGATGGTGTGAGCCAGGATTCGCGTTGCGATCCGCGTGATGATACCTGACAAACTTCTAGCTCTGGGCCATTCAATGTTCCAGACCTGAGTCAAGACACTCAGCGCCGTTTCGACTCGTCGTCGGACACGTTTCAAGATAGCTTTCACGTCAGGCTCCCACTGCGTCTTCATGTTCTTGCGCCGCAACGGTAGCAGGAGGATGTCCTGCTCACGCCACAGCCGCAATTCCTGTTCTTCGTCATTGTAAGCCTTGTCCAGAATGACCTGCAGGTCCTCACAATCTTTCAGGACGAAGGGCAAGATCTTGACATCGTGGTAGGCCGCCGGAGCCAGGAGCCACTCATCTACTATCTGCTTGACAGTGGTGGTGAGGTGCAAACGGAATCCAAACAGCTTGGCCCGCTTGCTCTTCACTATCCCACAGTACTCTGGCCCGAAGACCGTGGTGCATTGCCAACCGCGCATGTAGGTGCACACAAACACCGGT
>JBAWAP010000234.1:0-4040 GCA_049589355.1 Anaerolineae bacterium | reverse complement strand
AACGAGACCCTTCGCTTCGCTCAGGGTGACACCAAAAGCGTCCAAATCTGCCAAGGCTGAGCAGTTACTCATTGCCATTATTATGCTGCGATAGAGTCGTCACCAACGACGCGCGTTGTATCGCCTCCTCACCATACTTCTCCCTGATCCGATCAACGGCCTGGTCCAACCGCCTTAGCTTCTCTACTTTTCCTTCACCCGTTCCCTCGAACAGGCTCAGTTGCCGCTCTTCCAGCTCAAACGAGAGGATTTCCGATTTGCGATTTTCGATTTCCGATTTCTGAATCGAAAATCGGCAATCGAAAAGCAGGGTCTTCTTCAATACCCGCCCATCACCGATGTCTTCAGCGAACGTCACCTCCCGGCTCAGCGACTTCTCCTCCCGCTCAGCCACTACCGGGCTATCGTCTAGGCCCCTGGCCTGCTGATAGAGGTCGCGCCCTCGACGGCCGAACCGGGCCTCCAGTTGGGCCACAGGTAGCCGGGCCAGTTGTCCGATGGTGAAGACGCCCATCTCGTGCAAGCTTTTGGCCGTTACCTCGCCCACGCCCCACAGCTTTTCCACCGGCAGCGGAGCCAGAAACCCGGCCTCCCCTCCGTGGGATACCACCACGAAGCCGTGGGGTTTCTCCAGGCCCGAGGCGATCTTGGCCACCAGCTTGTTGCTCGCCAATCCGATGGAAACGGACAACCCAAGCTCCACCTCCAGTCGTTTCTGGATCCAGTTAGCCAGCTCCTCGGGCGAACCCCAGCGGGCCTCGCATCCCGTTATGTCGAGGAAGGCTTCATCCAGGGAGAGGGGCTCGATGAGGGGGCTGTACTCGCCGAGGATGGCCATCATCCGGGCCGAGTATTCGCCGTACACCTTGTGGCGTGGGGGGATGACGATGGCCTGGGGACAGAGGCGCAGGGCCTGAGCGGTGGGCATGGCCGAACGAACGCCGAAGGCACGGGCGGCGTAGGAGGCCGAGGCCACCACGCCTCGCTGCTCCGGTCGTGCTCCCACGATGAGCGGCTTGCCTTTGAGGGACGGATCGAGGATCTCCTCGACGGAGGCAAAGAAGGCGTCAACGTCGAGGTGAAGGATGTACCGTTTCGTCACAGTTGACTCCTCACTGCTCCAGGTGCCGGTTCTCACTTTCCGACTTGATAAAACAGTGTGCAACTATCGCATCCGCTGCCACCTAGTTTTTTGTGCAAGCGCGCCAGGCGGTGTTCCAAATCGGCGAGCCACCGGCGGCAGGCGTGTCGTGGAAAATCGGGCGCGTTGACCAGGTCGAGCGCCGCATGGGTCCACTGCGCAGCCTCGCTGTAGTCACGCTGTTGATGCTCGTAAAACTTGGCCAGTTCGACGTGGGCGTAAATCTGCCCGCTGCGCGCCGCCGCGCGCCACAATGCGACCGCTGCCGATAGATTGCCGCTTTGCTTCTGGACGAATGACAGCCGCCGCACCGTGTCCCAATAAATCTCTTCGGGTAGATCGTGCGCCAATCCGTGTTCGTACAACTGCGCGGCTTTTTCGAGACGCCCCAAGTTCTCGAACAGTTTCCCCATGTCCACCAGGTCCAACCCGTGAACGAAAGTCCCGCCGAGCGGGTCGTCAAGCAGCCCCGCGACGTGACTCAAGAGCGCGGCCAGCGACAGCACGTCCATCGCGTTGTGGTAGAAGACGCTCTTCATAGCCCGCGCGTCGCCGCTGCGCAGGTAGCCAAAATACAGGCTGGGGATAACCCAACTGGGGATGTCCTCCTGAGTGCGGGCTAGGCCCAGGATGTGCTCCTCAAGGTAGCCGAGGGCGCGACTGGGGAGGCGGGCACGCCACAGCCGCCGCGCCAGCAGCAACAGATCGAGATGGGCGACGGACACCAGGGGGGGCTGTTCGCCATTGGTGATGTAGCGGGCGTTCAAGAGCGGCACGTCAAACCCTTTGCCGTTGAACGTCACCAGCGCCCGGCAGGGCTGGAGGAATTCGGTCAGCGCCGCCAGCAGCGCTGGCTCCTCTATCGGATCGCGCATGAAAAACTGGGCCAGGTGAAACTCCTCGCCATCGTAGCGACCGACCCCGACCAAAAAGGCATAAGTGCCCGTGCCGCCTGCCAGCCCCGTCGTCTCGGTGTCCAGAAAGGCAAAGGTATCCAATTCGGCGTTGGCCAGGCGCAGTTCGCGCGCCCACTCGGCGATAACGCCCAGGGGTGCCATGATCCGCAGCGTAGCACATCCATGCTGATGGTCGAGCTGGTAACGCTTCTCAACAAGGTATACCTCGCCGCGTGGCGTCTCCTGAAAGCGGCCAGGCACGACTCGTTCGATGGGATAAGGTTTGCGCGGCCGGGGTGGCGGCAGGTCGCACGCGCCGATCTTGACACCTAGTGATTTCAGTTTCTCGGAGAGTGAATTCATCCTGAATCCTATTCTCCCCTCATCGCTCAACGAGGGACTCCAAGAGTGCCAACGTCTCCCGCTTGCCGCCGAGGCCGTCCTCACCGGCGGGGCCGACGCACGACGGGCAGCCGTCGGTGCACTCGCAGGCCGCTACCAATTCGTAAGCGCGGGCCATCAACTCATCGTGCAGCTCAAACAGGCGCTCGCTGAACCCGATCCCGGCCGGCACCTGGTCGTAGATCACTACCGCCGGCCGGCCATCGGCCAGTGGCGACTGCGGATCGGAATGTACACCCACGTCGCACGCGTCGCACATCAAAAATAGTGGCGCGAGGTGGCCGAGGGCAAAGGACAGGCCAGCCAACCCACTCCGCACGCGCACCGCCAGTTCAGCCCGATGGTGACAGCGCGGGCAGAGGGTCACCAGGTTGGACAACTGGTTGGCCTGCTGATACGAGGTGAAGGCGCGGAAGGGGATTTTGTGGTGTACGTCGTGGGCACGCCCCTGTTCCAGCACCCTGCAGGCTTGACAGCGATAGCCATCGCGCGCTCGCGTCCGGTCGCGTTGTGCCAGCCAGTTCGGCCCGTAATCGTTGGGATCACTGGTCCACAACCCCAACTCGCGTAAACGCACCACCGTCTCCTCCGTCAGCGCCAGCCAATAGCCCGTCGTTTGCAGCTCAGTCGGCGGCAGGGAGACCTCACCCAGGCCAAGTTGCTCTTGAGTGTACCATTTGACCTTGCGGAAGCCAATCACCTGGCTGGTCACGGCGATTTCGCCGTGGGCTTTGGTTGCGCCGCATACTTCGACCTCATCGAATTTGTCCAAAAGCCGCACCGTCGTTTCGCGGCGCGGCTGGGTGTAATAATCCACCTCCGCCGCCCACAGCCGCGCGATGTGTTCCTCCAGGTCCAGTTCCTCCACCAGATACGCCTGCCCCTCGTGCAGGTAGACCGCACCTGGATGCACCATCCAAAACGCGCTGGCCTGGTCTACCTGACCGATGGTCGTCCATTCGTCACCATCCCGCGCCTGGAGCACCACCGTCTCAGGCGAAGCGCTGCGCAGTGAAACACCCTCAGCCGGATATTGGTCGGCCATCCAGAAATACTTGTCCCCGGATTGATGCAGGATCCCAGCCTCTTGCAGAAACTGTAGGAATTCCGTCACCCGCGCTCCTTCGACGCGGCCAAAGCTTTCTCCCGCTTGGAATGGCAGTTCAAAGGTGGCGCAGCGCAGATGCCCCAGGAGGATGAGAAGGTTGTCGGGATTGATGAGCGCCTGCTCAGGCGAGCGGCCGAAGAAATAGTCAGGGTGACGGGCCAGAAATTGATCCAGCGGATTGGCCGACGCGACCAGGGCCGCCAGCGACGCCTCATTCTGACGACCAGCGCGGCCGGCCTGCTGCCACGTGCCGGCGATGGTGCCAGGATACCCCGTCAGTATGGCCGCTCCCATGCCGCCGATGTCTATCCCCAGTTCAAGGGCATTGGTGGCGACCACAGCACGGACCCTCCCTTCGCGCAGTCCGCGCTCGATTTCGCGGCGTTGGTGCGGCAGATAGCCGCTGCGATAGGCCCTCACCCCTTCGGCTGCCCCTTCGCTGCGCTCAGGGCTTCGGCTCAGGGCAGGCCCCGGCCCCTCCCCGCCCCCCCTC